>DASREU010000134.1:0-19044 GCA_035651935.1 Myxococcales bacterium
GAAGTGCCCTCGGTAGACCCGGCCGAGTTCACCCTCGCCACCGTCCCGGAGCGGTTCGCGCGTCTCGGCGACCCTCATGCGGGGATCGACGCGAAGGCGGGCTCGCTGCTTTCGCTCCTCGGGCTCTCCGCGCGCCAGAAGGCCGGAGGGCAGGGCGATGCGCCCTGGCCGCCGCATTATGCGAAGCAGGAGGACGAACCGCCTCGCGTACAGCCGTCGAAGCGCCGCAAGCGCTGATCTATCGATCGTAGACGCTTCATTCCGGCGATTCCCTCGCGAACGCGGCCGATTGCGCCGGCACGCCTCGTGAATCACCGGTCTCCCCAAAATCGACCGGAGACGGAAATGGAGAAGCTGCTCGTCGTCGTCGCGTTGCTGCTGCCGGTGCAAGCGTTCGCACAGGGGATGCTGCTGGAACGCGGCATCGAGGGACCGAGTCCGAATCTGAGGGCGGTGGCCGAGCGCGTGCGCATCCGCATCGATCACCAGTATGCGGAGACAATCCTCGAGCAGGAGTTCGAGAACACCTCCGGCGACCGGCTGGAAGGGCGGTACGTCCTGCGCACCGCCTCGGCCTCCGTCGAAGGTTTCGCGTACTGGAACGGCGAGCAGAAGATCGTCGGCGAAGTCTTCGAGAAGCAGTCGGCCCGCGATCTCTACGGCAAGATCGTCGGCAAGGGCCGCGACCCCGGCCTGCTCGAGCAGACGGGAGAAGGCAGCTTCGCCTTCAACGTCTTCCCCATCGAGCCGCACGAGCGCAAGCGCATCGAGATCCGCCTCGGGCAGCGGCTGCTCCGCAGCGGGCGCCGCCTGGAGTACCGGCTGACGCTGGCCGGAGGCGACAGCGACGTCGCAGCCGAGATCGCGGACGAGCACCCCATCCTGCGCATCGACTCGCCGAGCCACGCGCTGGAGCTTTTGCAGGAAGACCCGCGCCGCGCTCGCGTGCGAGCGCGGGCAGAGTCATCGGGCGCCCGCGACCTGGTGCTGGAGATGGAGCTGAACGCGGATCCCTGGCAGCCCGCGGCGGTGATCCACCGCGATCCCGGACAGGATGCCTATCTCCTCCTCCAGATGGCGGCGCCGGATCGGGTGGAGCAGGGCGAGATCAGCGCCAAGGACGTGACGGTGGTGATCGATCGGTCCGGGAGCATGGCCGGCGCTCCGCTGGAGCAGGCCTGCGCGGCGGCGGCGCTCGTCGTCCAGAGGCTTCGCCAGGGCGACCGGATCAATGTGATCGCCTTCGATCACGCGGTCGATCCCCTCTTTCGCAACCCCCAGCCCGTCGGGGCCGCGCGCGAGAAGGCGCTGGAGTTCATCCGCCATCTTCGCGCCGGAGGAGGGACCAACATCGCCCTGGCGCTGCGCACCGCGCTCGATTCGCAGCACGGCGGCCACGAGCCGCACCTCGTGCTCTTCCTCACCGACGGGCAGTCGGACAGCGAATCGGCCCTCGCCGTCGCCGGCAAGGATCCAGGCGATGCGCGGGTGTTCACGCTCGGTCTCGGCAGCGGCGTCGAGCGGCCCTTGCTCTCGCGGCTCGCGGCGATGAAGCGCGGCCGGTTCACGTACATCGAGAGCCCGGAAGCGATCGAGCAGCGCGTCGGCCGGCTCTTCGAGCAGATCGAGTCCCCCGCGCTGGTCGGTCTCACCCTCGAAGCGCGCGGCGCGAGCCTCTCCGCCGTCTATCCGAAGACGCTGCCGGATCTCTCGGCCGGCGACGATCTGGCGATCTCCGCGCGCGTCCTCGGAGCGCCGGGCGCGAAACTCGACCTGGTCGTGCACGGGACCCTCGCCGGCCGGCAGGTCGCCTATCCGGTGACGGTGGCCGTGCCGGAGCGAGCCTCGCGTCCGTGGGTCGCCCGCACCTGGGCGAAGTCGCGCATCGCCGATGTCCTCGAGGAGATGGCCCTCACCCGGGACCCGCCAAAAGAGCTGCGGGACGAAGTGATCGAGCTGGGGATCGCGTACGATCTGGTGACGCCGTACACCTCGTTCCTGGCGGTGCCCGAGAGCGAGCTGACCGCCGGCGATTCCGCGACCCTCGCGGGCCTTCGTGAGCGCCGCGCGAAAGTGCTCGCGGCAAACCGCGACGCGGCCGCGCTCTCGCGCCGCGCGATGCCGCCCGGGGACCCGATCCTGACGGTGACCGCGCCGCGCGATGCGCTCCAGGTCACCGCCTGGTTCCCGTTCGGGCTGGTGAAGGACCTGCACTGGGACGCGCGGCTGGAGAAGTGGATCGTGCGCTTCCTGGTGCCGGTCGGCGTCTCCGACGGCGACTACCAGGCGAAGGTGGTGATCGTGAAGCGCGACGGCACGGTGGAGCTGGCGAGCGCCGCCTACACCATCGACAGCAAGCCGCCCGGCTTCGAGGTCGAGATCGTCGCCGGCCGGGTGCGCGTCCGCACCGACGAGCTGGCGCGCAAGGTGACGGTCGCCTCGGTCGCGGATCCGCGGCGCCGCTCGCTCTTGCGAGGCGACGGCTGGGTGTTCGAAGGCGACCTGCCCGCGACCGGCCGGCTGCGCGTGGTCGTCGCCGACGCGGCCCGGAACGAGACCTCGCGCGAGGTCGATCCACGATGATCGCGCTCCTGCTCGCCGCGCTCTACGCCAGCACGGCGCGCGTCTCCGGCGTCGCGATGGGCGATGGGAAGCTCTGGGCGGCGACCGCCTCCGGCGTCGAGGAATACGATCTCGACGGCGCCCGGCTCCGTGTCTTCACTCGCGAAGACGGGCTCGACGAGAACCAGGTGCTCCGCATCCGGCACGACGGCGTCCTCCGGGTCTGGACCGAACGCTCCGAATGCGCCCTCGCCGCCGGCGGCAGGTTCGTGTGCCTGCCGGCGCCGCTGGTCGCGCCGGAGCCGCCGTCCTTTGCCCGGCGGTCGCACGGCGCGCGCGAGACGGGCCGGCTGCTCGCGAACGGCAAGGAGCTCGTCGCGACGGACGGCGCCGGCCTCTGGCTCGACGGCAGACCGATCACGCCGCGCGGCCAGATCTGCGGGAACCACGTCGAGGCGCTCGCCGTCTTCCGCGGCTCGCTCTGGGCCGGCACCTTCGATTCCGGCGTCTGCGTCCTCGAAGGCGGAAGCTTCCGCTCCGTGGCCGCTCCGTTCCGGATGGTCAACGATCTCCGGGCCACCGCCGACGGGCTGTGGGTGGCGGCGGGCGAAGGGCTCTTCTTCACCCGCGACGGGCGCCGCTTCCGCAGGGAAGCGCGCGTGCTGGAGCGCGGCGTCAATCGCCTCGCCGGCGCCGGCCCGCGCCTGTTCGCGACCACTCCGGTGGCGCTGTATGCGATCGGCGGCGGCCGCGTGCGCCGCTGGGCGCACCCCGCGGGGTCGACGGCGCTCCAGGCGGTCACGGTCAGCGGCGCGAACGTCTGGCTCGCCTCCGAGGACGCCGGCGTCATCCGCCTGCGCGGCGGCAGGTTCGACGCGTTCGATCGCGCGTCCGGCCTGCCCTCGAGCTGGGCAGTGGACGTCGCGCCGGCGCCCGACGGCGGAGTCTGGGCCGCCACTCTCCGCGACGGGGCCGTGCGGCTCGACGGCAACGGCACGCTGCGCGAGCGCCGGTACCCGGGCTTTTGGGGACTGCGGCTCTACGACGACGAGGGCCGCATCCTCTTCGGCACACAGCAAGGCCTGGCCGGCTGCGCGCTGAAGTTGCCCGATGCCCGGGTGCATGCGCTGCTCCGCACGAGATCAGGCCTCTACATCGGGACCGAAGGCGGCCTCTGGCACGAGCCGGCAGAGGATCCGTGCATCAGCCTTACGTCGCGGTGATCGTTCACGATTTCTGGCGGCCAGCGACGCGGCGCGTATAGAATGCCTGCGTGTCCGAACCGCGGTCGCGCAGCTACCGGCTCGAGCAACCGCAGCAGCGCACCGCCGAGGCCGCGCGCCTGGATCTGCAGGCGCGCGCACTGTTTCCCCTCGAGCGCGAAGCGCTGTCGAATCACGGGCTCGCCTCCGGCCAGACCATCCTCGATCTCGGCTGCGGCCAGGGGACCTTGCTCTCCCTCATCGCCCAGGCGTTCGCCGGGACGCGCTGCATCGGGCTCGACCGCAACGCCGGCCTGCTCGCCGAGGCGCGCACGCGGCCCGGGATCGCCGCAGTCGACTTCTGCGACCTCGCCGATCCGGCCGCATTGCTGCTGCAACTCGAGCGGCACCGGCCGGACGCGGTCCTCTCCCGGTTCGTGCTGCAGCACATGTTGCCCGCCGAGCGCGATTCGATGTTGCGCACGCTCGCCCGATACGCCGCGCGATGTCCTCTGCGCGTCGTGCTCGCCGACGTCGACTCGGCCACCTCGTTCTTCGAGCCGCCTTCGGCCCTGCTCACCGAGGCGCGCGACGCGCTCGGGGCATTGCAGGCGCGCCAGGGTGGAGATCGGAAGATCGGCGGCCGGCTCGCCGCGCTGCTGCACGACGCCGGATTCGCGGACGTGCGGACCTCGAGGGTCTGCGCCACCTCCGACTCCATCGGATTTGCCGCCTGGTGGGCCGCGTTCGGATCGGTCCTCCATGCCGGGCTGGGATCGCGTCCGGCGGCGCAGGAGGCGCTGCGTGAATGGGCGGCCGATCCCGCCACGGCGGCGCGCTGGCGGGCCGGGTTCGAGATCTGCTTCGCTTCCTCCGCGGCCGCGAGCGCCGTCGATGCTTGAGGAGACGGCCGGCGGACCCGCGGCCGCCGGCGTCACCGTCTCCCGATATCGCGAGAGCGATCGGGCGGCGTTGCTCGAATTCCGCCGCGACCACTATGGGGCCGACGCCGCACAAGCGGACCCCGCGTACGTCGACTGGCAGTTCCGCGACGCGCCCGGCGCGGCCGAGAGCGGCGCGCCCCTGCACGTCGCCTGGAAGGACGGCCGGATCGTCGGGACGATCGGGACGGTGCGGACCTCCGTCTGGGTGAACGGGCAGCCGGAGCCATGCTCCTGGGTGATCGACTTCGCGGTCCACCGCGATCTGCGCCGCAGCGGGATCGGAGATGCGCTCGCCGCCGTCTCCCGCGCCGAGCCGCGGACGCGGCTGGTGCTGGAGGTCACTCCGGCAGCCCGCGGCATCGCCGCGCGCGCCGGTCACCAGGTGCTCGGGGAGGTCCCGCTGCTCGTGCGTCCTCTCCAGCCCGCGCGCTGGCTGCGCTCGCGCGGCTTTCCCGGGCCGCTGGCCTGGATCTCCCACGCGGCGTCGCCCGCGCTCGCCGGCCTCGACGCCCTCGCGCTCAGGCTCGCGCGCAGCGAGCGCGTGGAGCTGGTGGAGACGCCGTCGTTCGACGCGCGCGCGGACGCGATCTTCGCGGCGCAGTCGAGGCGGTACCCGGTGCTCTGCCAGCGCGACCGGCGGTGGCTCGAATGGCGATTCGAGCGATACCCGCAGCCCGGCCGGTACCGGATGTACTGGGTGGTGAGAAAAGGTGTGGCGGCTGGCTACGCGGTGCTCCGGGCGGGGACGCATCATGGGATCCCCTCGGGTGTGCTGGCCGACCACCTCTGCGATCCCGCGATCGTGCCCGCGATGCTGGCTCTCTGCGTCGAGCGGTTTCGCGCGGCCGGCGCGGCAGTTGCGACCTGCCTGCAGCTGGATCCAATCGCGGGTGGCGCATTTCGCCGCCTGGGGTTCTTCCGCCGCAACAGCGGCTGGCGGTTTCTTGCCCTGCCCTTTCCCGCGACGAAGGTCTCGCCGCTGCTGGACCGCGGAGCCTGGTTCCTCACCGCCGGCGACGCGAACGTCGACCGCGACCGCAGCGCGTCCGCCGAACGGCGGTAATCCGATATTTGTCGCTGCCAGCCACTTGCGTTTACCCTGATTGGACCGGGCATTCCCCCGGGCCTGGGGCAAAAGCTGCGGAAGCTCTTCATCCTGGTCGATCCCTTTCACGAGTACGCGACGAGGTTCGCCGACGTGATCGCGGAGCGCTTCGGGTATCGGCCTCTCTGCATCCATACCGCGGGCCGCGGCGAGGTCCGCCGCGGTCTTCGCGAGTACCCCGCGCTGAGCGCGCACGAGCACCTGTTCACGACGCGCGACCGCCTCCCGGCTCTCGGGCGCGAGCTGGCGGCCCGCCGCGAACTGACCGGGGCGATCCCCTTCAACGAGGCGGTGCTCGGCCGGACCATCGACCTGCTGCGCGCGATCGGCTCCGCCTGGAACGACGACGCCGTCCTCTCGCTCCTGCGTGACAAGTTCGCGCTGAAGGATCGGCTGCGCAAGATGCGGCCCGCGGTGGCCGTCGGACGTTCGCTCCGCACCGCGCAGGGCGTCTCGATGAGCCTGGACGGCATGCCCGAGCGATTCGTGCTGAAGCCGAACGGCGGATATGGCAATGCGGCGGTCGGGTTCTTCACCCGCGATACGCCCCGGGCGGCCGTCGAGCAATTCCTCCAGCAGTCGCCGGCGACGGAATTCGTGGTCGAGGAGTACCACCCGGGCACCGAGTACTTCGTCAACGGCCAGACCGATGCGCAGGGCGCCTCGCTGGTGGTGGCGATCTTCCGGTACGAGCGGGTCTGGGCAAACGGTTTCCAGGTGGACTGGTTGACGCACAAGGTGCCGCACGGAGCGCCGGAGTTCGCGTTGCTCGAATCCTATGCGCGCACGGTGGTCACCAGCCTCGGCCTGCGGCGGTCACCGTTCCACCTGGAGGTGAAGCTCTCGGGGAACGACCCGCGGCTGGTGGAGATCGGGGCGCGCCTCGCCGGCAACGGCAATGCGCTGGTCTGCAACCGCCTGCACGCGGGCAAGCTGGACGTGTTCGCGCTGGCCGCGGACCACTACCTGCACGACGGCGCCCGCCCCGAGGCGCACCTCGACTGGGACGCCTACGACGGGACCGAGCTGACGTACGTGCACGGCGTCTCCCTGGAGAAGAACGCGCTGATCTTCTCGCTCGAGGGCCTCGACGCGCTGGAGCGGCATCCGCAATTCGCGGGGTGGGTGAAGAAGCCGGCGCTCGGACAGCGCCTGCGGCCGACCGTCGATCTCTTCACTTCGCCGTGGTGCTTCCTCGTCCAGGGCCCGAAGGGAGCCGATCTGCGGCCGGCGACGGCGGCGATGCGCGAGCTGATCCGGATCAACCGTCGCGGCAAAGGGCTTCGGCGGCCGGCGATCCACGTCCGGGATGCCTGGAGGCGGGTGCTGGCGCGCATCGAACGGGAGTGGGATTGAGCGCGTCGTTGCCCGCCCGCGCGATCCGCGCGGTCTGCCGGAGGCTGCTTCGACTGGCGGTGCGCCTGACGCGCGGGTCGACGCCGGAGTTCCTCACGCTTTCGCGCGCCGGCGAGCTCGATGCGGTGCATGCCTGGATCCGCGACTATCTCGGCCGGCCGCATCCGGATCTCGGACGCAAGGGCCCGGTGTGCCCGTTTGCCGCGGCGGCCCTGCAGGACGATGCGCTCTGGGTGGCGTTCGACGAAGCGGTCGACGGGAGCAGCCCGTGGCGCCTGCGGCGGGCGCTCCTGCGCCATGCGGACGCTTACGCCACGCGGGCGCGCGCCAGCCGCGATCCGGGGCTGACCGCGCTGATGGTGGTATTGCCCAAAGTGAGGAAGGAGCATTACGGAACGCTCGACGAGCTTCACTCGGAGATGAAGACGATGCTGATCACCTCCGACGTGATGGTCTCCGCGCTGCACCCCGAGTCCACCCGGCCCGCGGTCTGGAACGCGCGGTTCCACGTGCTGCGGGCGCCGTTCGCGGCGTTCGCTTTCCGCACCATGGACGTCCGGGACATCGTCTTCGTCGCCCAGAACCGGAAGGCGTTCGCGCATTACGCCGCGCGCTTCGGGCACCTGTATGCGGAAGGCCGCATCTCCGACGAGTTCGGATACGCGACCGCCTTCGCCGAGGCCCGGGAGCGGTTCGGCGAAGGCGCGTCGCGCCGGAGCCAGGCCGCGATGACGGCCGGCTCCGGCGACTGACGAGACAGCACGCGGCCTCTGTTCGAGCGCGTTCCCGCCTGCTCGGGATCACGCACGACGGCATCGGCGCGGCTTCGGCGTGCAGCGCCTACGCCGCGACGCGAAGCTTCTGCGCCGGCTGGTCGAGAGCGGCGTGGAGCACCTCGTCCATCCGCTTCACCAGCACGATCTCCAGCTCGTCGCGGACGTGCTGGGGCACCTCGCGCAGCTCCGCCGCGCAGGCCTCCGGGATCACCACCCGCTTGAGGCCGAGGCGGTGCGCCGCCAGCACCTTCTCCTTGATGCCGCCCACCGGCAGCACCCGGCCACGCAGCGTCGCCTCGCCGGTCATCGCGGTGTCCGCCCGGACGGGCACGCCGGAGAGCAGGGAGACCAGCGCGGTGAACAGCGTCACGCCCGCGCTCGGCCCATCCTTCGGCGTGGCGCCGGCAGGAACGTGCACGTGCACGTCCCAGCCTTCCAGCGGCCTCTCGGCCACCCCGAGCTGGAGGGCGTTCGCCTGCACGTAGCTGAGCGCGGCGCGCGCGGACTCCTTCATCACGTCTCCGAGCTGGCCGGAGAGGATGAGCTGGCCCTTGCCGGGCATGCGCAGCGCCTCGACGTACAGCACTTCGCCGCCCACCGGCGTCCAGGCCAGGCCCGCGGCGACGCCGGGGACACCGGAGTCCTCGCGCACTTCCGGCTGGAACCGGTCAGGCCCGAGCAGCTCCTCGATCTCGGCGACGTCGATCTTCCGCCCCGCGATCAGCGTCCCCGAGGCCTTCTCCACGGCTACGGCGCGGCAGACGTCCGCCAGGCGCTTCTCCAGCGAGCGCACTCCGGCCTCCCGCGTGTGCCCGACGATGATCCGCTCCAGCGCCGCGGGCGTGATCTCCACGCCCGATCCCGCAAGGCCGTGCGCCTCGAGCTGCTTCGGCAACAGGTGCGCGACCGCGATCGCCGCCTTCTCCGCGGTGGTGTAGCTGGGGATCTCCAGGATCTCCATCCGGTCCCGCAGCGGCGCGGGGACCGTCTCCAGCGTGTTGGCGGTGGCGATGAACAGCACCTTCGAGAGGTCGAAGGGCACCTCCAGATAGTGGTCCGCGAACGCCTTGTTCTGCTCCGGATCGAGGACCTCGAGCAGCGCCGCCGAGGGGTCGCCCTGGAAGCCCGCGCCGAGCTTGTCGATCTCGTCGAGCATCAGCACCGGGTTTGCCGTCCCGGCGCGCTTGAGCGCCTGGACGATCCGGCCCGGGAGCGCGCCCACATAGGTGCGCCGGTGCCCGCGGATCTCCGCCTCGTCGCGCACGCCGCCGAGGGACACGCGCAGGAACTTGCGCCCCATCGCGCGGGCGATGCTCTGGCCGAGCGACGTCTTGCCGACGCCCGGAGGGCCCACCAGGCAGAGGATCGGTCCCTTCAGATCGCCGCGGAGCTTCCGCACCGCGAGGAACTGCAGGACCCGCTTCTTCACCTTCGAAAGGCCGTGGTGATCGGCGTCGAGCACCCGGCGCGCGTTCTCCACCTCGAGGTCGTCCTCGCTGAAGACGCCCCAGGGCAGGTCGGCGATCCACTGCAGCCACGAGCGCGCGACCGATCTCTCCGGCGACTGCTCCGGCAGCTTCTTCAGCCGCGAGAGCTCCTTGTCGACCTGGGTCCGCACCTCTTCCGGCAACTGCAGCGCGGCGATCTTCTTCGTCAGGTCGTCTCCGTCGGAGTCGGGCCCTTCGCCCAGCTCGTTCTGGATCGCTTCCAGCTTCTTGCGGAGGATGTGCTCGCGCTCCGCCTTTCCCACCTTCTCCTGGACGGCGCCTTCGATGTCGTGCGCGGCCTTGAGCACCTCGCGGCGGCGGACGAGCAGGGCGACGACGAGCCTCAGCCTCTCGACGGGATCGAGGGCCTCGAGCGCCTTCTGCTTGTCGGCGGCCTCGGCGGGAACGTGGTGCGCGAGCATGTCCGCCAGCGCGCCTGGATCCTTGATCGCGTCGAGAACGCGGCCGACCTGCGCCGGGACCGACGGAACGAGCGCGAGGATGTCGCGCGCAAGCCGGCGCGCCTCCAGCGCCAGCGCCTCCACTTCCGTTCCCTGCGCGGGGACGGGAGCGATCTCCTCGACCTTCCCGAACGGGAGCGGCTCGCCCTCTTCGAGCGAGAGGATCCGGGCCCGGCCGAGGCCGGTGACGATCACGCCACCGTCGCTGCCGACGCCCTCGATCCGGGCCAGGGTCGCGATCGGATGCACGCCGAGATCGCTCTCGGCGCTGAGGGCCACCACCACGCGCTTCTCGCCGGAGCGCGCGAGCTGCGCCGCGTGCGCGGCGCCGTTCTCACCGGTCTCCAGGCGGGCGACGGCGCCCGGGAGCAACACCGCGCCTTCGAGCACGAATACCGGCAGTCTGATTTCCAAGGTCTTCTCCTCCATCGTGCAGGAACGTAAGGGCTGCAAAACCCGTGTCAAACGGGCATTCCATTTCAAAATTTTGCGGGTTACCGAAGTCCCGCGGAAAGACCCCGGCTGAAGATCAGATGCCGCGTTCGCCCGGCGGATTCGCTCCCGGCGGAACGGCCCGGCCGTGCGGTCCGGGTGCACGGCCGTGCGGGCCCTGGTCTTCCCGGAGGGCGCCATGTTGTGCCGCAACACGCGCTGCTGCAAATTGTCCCGCGTGCGTTATCTCGCCCTCGCGACGGATTACGACGGGACGCTCGCCGAGCAGGGGACGGTGCGTCCCGCCACCGTTTGGGCGCTGGAGCGGCTGAGGAAGAGCGGCCGCAGGGCCTTGCTGGTCACCGGCCGCGAGCTGCACGACCTGCGATCGGTGTTCGACCGGCTCGATCTCTTCGATCTCGTCGTCGCCGAGAACGGCGCGCTCCTCTACGACCCTGCGACGCGCGAGGAAGTGGTGCTGGCCGAGCCGCCTCCACCCGGGCTGGCGGAGAAGCTGCGCCGGATCGGCGCCACGCCCCTGGGGGTCGGCCGGGTGATCGTGGCCACCCGCGAGCCGTACCAGGTCGCCGCGCTGGAAGCGGTGCGCGAGCTCGGTCTGGAATGGCAGGTGATCTTCAACAAGGGCGCCGTGATGCTGCTGCCGTCCGGCGTGAACAAGCAGACCGGCCTGGCCGCCGCCCTGGAGCGGCTCTCGCTCTCGTTGCGCAACACCGTGGCGGTGGGGGACGCCGAGAACGACCATGCGATGCTCGCGGCCAGCGAGTGCGGCGTCGCGGTCGCGAACGCGCTGCCGGCGCTGAAGGAGCGCGCCGATCTCGTCACCCGCGGCGCGCGGGGGTACGGGGTGGAGGAGCTGATCGATCGGCTGGTCGAGGACGACCTGAGGTCGGTCGTCGTGGCGCGGCATGCTCTCCTGCTCGGCACGCGCCGCGACGGCACGGCGGTCCACATCGCCCCCGCGGGGCGGAGATTGATGATCGCCGGGCCTTCGGGCAGCGGGAAGACCACGGCCGCGACCGGCGTGATCGAGCGGTTGATGACCGCCGGTTACCAGTGCTGCATCGTCGATCCCGAGGGCGACTACGAAGGCTTCGAGGGCCTCCTGGAAATCGGAGCCGGCGAGCGCGCGCCCAAGGTCGAAGAGGTGCTCGAGCTGCTGGCGAAGCCCTCGGTGCACGTCGGCGTGAGCCTCACCGCGGTGCCTGTCGGCGACCGCCCCGCGTTCTTCGCCACGCTGTTGCCGCGACTCCAGGAAATGCGCACGCGGACGGGCCGGCCTCACTGGATCGTGATCGACGAAGCCCATCATCTCTTCCCGGCCTCCTGGGAGCCGACGCGGCTGACGCTCCCGCGCGAGCTCGGCGGCGTCCTCCTGATCACCGTCCACCCCGACCACGTCGCGCGGGCGGTGCTGGAGGCGGTGGACATGGTGCTCGCAGTGGGAAAGGCGCCGGAGGAGACCCTCCGGTCTTTCGGGCGCGTGCAGCGCGTCGTCCTCGAAGACGATGAGGTGCTCGCGTGGTCGAACGGGCAGGCGGAGCCGCTCGGTCTCGTGCCCGGGAAGGCGCAGCACCGGCGGCATCGCCGCAAGTACGCGGCCGGCGATCTCGGCGACGAGGCCTTCGTCTTCCGCGGCAAGGACGGGAAGCTGAAGCTGCGCGCGCAGAACCTCTCCATCTTCCTGCAGATGGCGGAAGGGGTGGACGAGGAGACCTGGATGCATCACCTGCGGCAGCGCGACTACTCGAAGTGGTTCCGCTCGGTGATCAAGGACGACTCGCTCGCCGAGGAGGCGGAGCAACTCGAGCGCCGCGGCGATCCGGGGAGCCGGGCGCGCATCCGCGAGGCGATCGAGAAGCGCTACACCCTGCCGGACTGAGCGCCGGAGCGCTCGAACGCTGCCCCGCGGGCAGCGGCAGGATAGAATGCCGCGATGGACTTTCGCAGGTTCCGCGGCACCGACACCTATCTCACCTCATCCGCTCTCGAGTCCGCGGTGAACTGCGCGCTCGCGCTGGAGCGCCCGCTCCTGGTCCGGGGCGAGCCGGGCACGGGCAAGACCCAGCTCGCGGAAGCGATCGCCTCGGCGCTCGGCGTCCGCCTGATCCACTGGCCGGTGAAGTCCACCACGCGCGCGCAGGACGGCCTCTACGTCTACGACACCGTCCAGCGCCTGTACGATTCGCGCTTCGGCGACGGCGACGTGAAGGACATCCGCCGGTACATCAAGTACGGGCCCCTCGGGCAGGCCTTCGCCTCCCGCGAGCGGGTGGTGCTGCTCATCGACGAGGTCGACAAGGCCGACCTGGAGTTCCCGAACGACCTGCTGCACGAGCTGGACCGGATGCGGTTCGTGGTCTCGGAGACCGGGGACGAGATCGTCGCGCGCGAGCGGCCGGCGGTGGTGATCACCTCGAACGCGGAGAAGGAGTTGCCGGACGCGTTCCTCCGCCGCTGCGTCTTCCACTTCATCGAGTTCCCCGAGAAGGACCTGATGGCGCGGATCGTGCGCGTCCATCATCCCGACCTCGACGAGAAGCTGCTCGCCCAGGCGCTGCAGGCGTTCTACTCGCTGCGCGAGGTGGACGGGCTGCGCAAGCGGCCCTCGACCAGCGAGCTGATCGACTGGATCGCGGTGCTGCGCCGGGCGGGGATCGCCAGCGTCGAGCTGGAGGCCGGGATGCCCTTCCTCGGCGCGCTGCTCAAGCGGGAGCAGGACCTGATCGCCTTCGCCGAGGCCTCGATGCGCGGGCGCCGCCCGAGGGCCTGATCGATGTTCGTCCCCTTCCTCTACGAGCTGAGGGATCGCGGCGTGAAGGTGGGAGCGCAGGAGGCGCTCTCGCTCGCCGAGGCGCTCGCGCTCGGGCTGCACAAGGGGACGCTGGACGGGTTCTACGAGGTCGCCCGCGCCCTCTGCGTCCACCGGGAGCAGGATCTCGACGCCTTCGATCGCGCCTTCGCGCACCACTTCCGCGGCGTGCCCGACGAGGCGCTGGCGCTCACCGACGAGATCCTCGCCTGGCTCGAGCAGCCCGCCGGCAGGCGCAAGCTGACCGAGCTCGAACGGCAGCTTCTCGAGCGGCTCGACCTGGCGGAGGCGCGGGAACGGCTTCGGCAGCGGCTCTCGGAGCAGCGCGAGCGCCACGATCGCGGCAACCGCTGGGTGGGCACCGCGGGGACCTCCCCGCACGGCTCGGGCGGGTTCCACCCGACGGGGATCAAGGTGGGGGAGGCGCCGGGCGGGAAGGGCGCCCTGGAGGTGGCGGCCGATCGGCGCTTCCGCGATCTGCGGTCGGATGTCACCCTCGACACCCGCCACATCGAGGTCGCGCTGCGGCGGCTGCGCGCGTTCGTGCGCGAAGGCGTGCTCTCCGAGCTGGACGTCGAGTCGACGATCGACAAGACGGCGCGCAACGCGGGCGAGCTGGAGATCGCGCTGCGCCCGCCGCGCCGCTCGAACCTGCGCGTGCTCCTGCTCCTCGATGTGGGCGGCTCGATGGATCCGCACGCCGACGTCTGCGAGCGGCTGTTCTCCGCCGCGAAGCGGGCGACGCACTTCAAGGAGCTGCGCACCTACTACTTCCACAACTGCGTGTACGGGCGGGTGTACGAGACCGCGGCGCTGATCCGGGGCGCCGACGTGCTGCAGGTGGTCCAGGACTGCGATCCCTCCTGGCGGCTGATCGTGGTGGGGGACGCGCTGATGAGCCCCTGGGAGCTGCAGTCGAGCGGCTCACGCTGGAGCTTCAGCGACGACTCGGGAGCGCCGGGGATCGCCTGGCTCGCGCACCTCGCGCAGCACTTCCCCCACGCCGCGTGGCTGAACCCCGAGCCGCAGGCGGCCTGGTACGGAACCGCGGAGGTGATCCGGCGCGTCTTTCCCATGTACCGGCTGACGCAGGACGGCCTGCTCGAGGCGGTGCAGCGGCTGATGCGCGGCGGAAACCGTCACTGAGGCGGCGGACGGGCGACGCGCTCGAGGTCGCCGGTGCCGGCCCGGAACCCCTGGACGGTCCCGTTCTGCAGGTAGACCGCGAACGGCGCCCCGTACGAGGCCATGCAGATCTTGCAGGGCGCGTAGAGCCAGACGGAGAAGCGCCCCTCGACGTTCCTCTCCTTCCACGGCTTGCCCAGCACCTCGCGGACGCGCCCCTCGCCTGCGCCCAGCAGGTGGCCGTTCCTCGCCCGCGAGAAGAGCGATCGCTGCAGCGAGCTGTCCAGCGGCGCGAGCAGGTACGCGTTTGCGAGAGGGTTGCCCAGGGTGAGCAAAAGGCCGAGGACGAGCCAGAGCGCCGCGATCGCCCGCCGTCCGTTCCGCCAGGAGACGGCCAGCCTCCAGAAGCAGAGCGCCGGCAGCCCGAGCAGCAGGACCGCGATGAACAGCTTCATCGCGCGAAGTGATCGGCGACCACGCTCGCCACGCAGGCCGTCAGGCGAACGCCGGTGGGAACGTGGAGGAACTCGTTCGGGCCGTGCGCGTTCGATCCGGGGCCGAGCACGCCGGTGATGAGGAACTGCGCCTCGGGGAACTTCTCGCCCAGCATGCCCATGAAGGGGATGGTGCCGCCTTCGCCGAAGGCCATCGGGGGCTTTCCGAAGAAGCTCCGCGAGGCGCGATCGACGGCGGACGAGAGCCACTGCGCGAGCGGCGGAGCGTCCCATCCCGTCGACGATTTGTCGCCCTCGAAGACGACGCGCGCGCCGTAGGGGGGATCCTTCTCCAGCGTCTCCTTCACCACGCGCGTCGCCAGCACCGGGTCGACGCGCGGCGGGATCCGCAGCGAGATCTTGCAGGCGGTGTAGGGCCGCAGCACGTTGCCCGCGCTCCCCAGCGGCGGCATTCCGTCGATGCCGGTGATCGAGAGCGCCGGCCGCCAGGAGCGGTTGAGGATCATCTCCACCTTGTCGATCACCGAGGGACGCGCGCCCTGTACGAAGGGGAATTTGTTCCAGACCTCGTCGCCCAGCACCTCGGCGGTGAGGCGCGCCTGCTTCAGCCGCTCGTTCGGGATCTGCACGTGCAGCGCCTCGAGCTTCACCCGCCCGGTCTGCTCGTCGTCGATCCGGCTGAGGAGCTGGCGGAGGATGCGGAACGAGGAGGGCACGATGCCGCTCGCGTCTCCGGAGTGCACGCCCTCGGTGAGGACCTCCACGCGAAGCGTGCCGGCGACCAGGCCGCGCAGCGAGGTGGTGGTCCAGAGCTGGTCGTAGTTCCCGCACCCCGAATCGAGGCAGATCACCAGCGAAGGCTTTCCGATCCGGTCCGCCAGGTGCTCGATGTACGCGGGCAGGTCGGTGGACCCGCTCTCCTCGCAGGCTTCGATCAGCACCACGCAGCGCGCGTGCGGCAGCTTCTGTTCCGCGAGGATCTGCAGGGCGGAGAGGGAAGCGAAGCTGGAATACCCGTCGTCCGCGCCGCCGCGGCCGTAGAGCTTGTCGCCCTCGCGGACCGGCTGCCAGGGCGAGAGTCCCGGCCGCCAGCCGGTCATCTCCGGCTGCTTGTCGCGGTGCCCGTAGAGCAGCACCGTCTCGCTGCCCTGCCCGGGGATCTCCATCAGGATCACCGGCGTGCGATCGCCGAGCCGGACGACCTCCAGCGAAAGGCCCGCCACCGGCCGCGCGCGGCACCAGGCCTCGATCAGCGCGACCGCCTTGTTCATGTTCTCTTGCCAGCGCGGCTCGTAGGCGGGCGACTTGTTCGGGATCCGGATGTACTCGTGCAAAGCGGGGAGGATCTCCTGCTCCCAGATCCGCTCCGAGGACTGCAGCGCTCGCGTGGCATCGAGGGTGGGCATGGACGCGCTCTCCTACCACAGGATCCGGCGTGTAGGCTGCTCGCGTGCTGATCCGCATGGTGGGCGATTTCCGTCGGGCGATGGACCTCTCGCTCGTGCTCGACGAGGAGGGCGTCGAGCACGAGGTGCGCAGCGCCGGCGAGGAGCGCTGGGTGCTGGTGGTCGCGGACGCCGACGCCGTGCGCGCGGAAGCGGCGCTCGCCGCCTTCGAGAGAGAGAACCCGTTGCCGGCTCCGGCGCGCGCCCCCGAGGTCCCCTGGTCGTCATCCGCCGCCGTTTGCGGGCTCGTCTTCTTCCTCTCGCTGCTCGCCCTGCACGTGTGGACGGGGCCCGCTTCCGCGGCGTCCGTCTGGTTCGAGCGGGGCAGCGCCGATGCCGGCGCGATCCTCCGCGGCGAGTGGTGGCGGGCAGTGACCGCGCTCACCCTGCACGCCGACGCGGGCCATGCGGTGGGGAACGCCGTCCTCGGCGGGCTGCTCCTCGCGCTGCTTGCGCGCTCCCTGGGCCCGGGCGTCGCCAGCGCGCTGCTCCTCGCCGCCGGCGTCGCCGGCACACTGGAGGCGGCCGCGCTCGTCCGCCGCGATTTCGTGTCCATCGGCGCCTCCACCGCCGTCTTCGGAGCGCTGGGCGCGCTCGCCGCCTTGCCCCAGATGCGCCGCCGCGCCTGGGTGCCGCTCGGCGGCGGGCTCGCCCTGCTCGCATTCCTCGGCACCTCGAAGCACGCCGACCTCGCCGGGCACCTGTGTGGATTTGCCAGCGGCGCTGTCCTCGGCGCCGCCGTTTCGCTGCTCCCGCCGCTCCGCGGGCGCGCCGCGCAGGCCGTCCTGGCGCTGGCGAGCGCGGCCGCGCCCGTCGGGGCGTGGCTCCTGGCGTTTCGCGCCCTCCAGCGGTAGGCGGGCAGGCAGGCGATCGGCCGGCAACGAATGCCGCTCCGGCACCCAAGGCACAACTTGGGGCGATGCGCATCGGCTTCCTCATGGACCCGCTCGACGGCGTGCGGGTGGATCACGACTCCACCTTCGCGTTGATGCTCGAGTGCCAGCGGCGCGGGATCGAGATCCGCGAGCTGCGGCAGGAGTGGCTGTACGTGGCGAACGGCCGGACGCATGCGCGGATGCGGACCGTCGAGGTGCAGCGGAAGGCCGGGAGCCACTTCCGCGTCGCGGGCGATTTCGAGGCGCCGCTCGCCGAGCTCGACCTGCTCTTCCTCCGGAAGGACCCGCCCGTCGACCTGGAGTTCCTTCGCGCCACCCAGCTCGTGGAGCTCGGCCCGGGCCCGCTGGTGATCAACCATCCGGCGGGGCTGCGGGCTGCGAACGAGAAGCTGTTCGCGCTCCGGTTTCCCGACCTGGTGCCGCCCACGCTGGTGACGCGGGAGATCGCGCGGGTCCGCGAGTTCATCGACGCGCAGGGTGGCGATGCGGTGGTCAAGCCGCTCGACGGCTATGGCGGGCAGGGTGTGCTTCGCGTCCGGCGTGGCGATCCGAATCTCTCGACGTTGCTGGAGATCGCCACCGGGAACGGGACGGTCCCGGTGATGGCGCAGGCCTATCTGCCGGCCGTGCGGGAAGGCGACAAGCGGATCATCCTGCTCGGAGGCGAGCCGCTCGGCGGCGTCCTGCGGGTCCCTGCGCGCGGCGAGCTGCGGGCGAACTTCGCTTCCGGCGGCAAGGCGGCGCCAGCGCCCCTGACTCCGCGAGATCGCGAGATCTGCCGGCGCCTCGCGCCCGCGCTGGACGAGCTGGGGCTGTGGCTGGTGGGAATCGACGTGATCGGAGGGAACCTGACGGAGGTGAACGTCACCAGCCCGACCGGGCTGGTGGAGATCGATGCGCTGAGCGGCGAGTCGCTCGAGGCGAAGGTGATCGACTTCGCTTTGGATCGGGCCGGTTTGCGCGCCCGGGCCGCCGCGGGTATGTGATGGCGCTCATGAGACGGATCGCGGGCGTGCTCGCCGCCGCCGCGCTGGGATGCGGCAGCGGGGGCGGCTCGGGGGGAAACAGCTTCAGCGGCACCGTCCACGGACAGGGGATGAAGCCTGCCGACGCCATCTCCTCGACCGCCAGGGTCGCGCTCGCCTCGATCAACGCCAACGTGCTCTCCATCGTGCTGACCGACTCGGCCGGCACCTGCGCGAAGGTGAGCGCGAACAGCGACCCGAAGAGCGCGAAGGCGCTGATCATCCTCCTCGCCGACTTCAACGCGTTCGTGATCACCCCTCCCGCGGGCACCGGCACGTTCACCATCTACGATCCCCGGAGCGCAGGGCTGCCGCCGGCGCACGTGGCGGTGGCCACCTTCGCGGTCAGCGACGCCTCGTGCAACGAGGTGCCCGCGCAGTCCGCCGTCGCGACCTCCGGATCGGTGACGCTGACTTCGGGATCCGCGGGGACCTACGCCGGCACCTTCACCATCGGATTCGACAGCGGCGATCAGGTCACCGGCGAGTTCCGCACCGCGGATTGCCCGGGGCTCGCGACGTATCTCTCCAACGCGACGCACTCCTGCGGGTGATGCCCTCCGTGGACGCGAACGAGCTGTCCGAAGCCGCCCTCGCGCTCGACCGGGAGCTGCGCCGGTTCGACGATCTCGCGGAGCAGGCGGCCCGGCAGAAGCTGAACACCGAGAAGAACCTGGAGCGGGCGACGGAGGCGCTGACCCGGGCGGCGGAGAGCCAGGATCGCATCCATGGGCACGTGCAGCGGCTGGTCGCGGCGGTCGGCGTGGCGCGCACGAAGCAGGAGTCGGATGCGAAGGCGCTGATGGAGCGGGCCGAGGAGATCGCCGGGCGGCGGAAGGAGTTCTCCGAGGTGCTGCAGCGCATGGCGGGGCTCGGGACCATGGCGAGGGACGTGCAGGAGGCGCTGAAGAACGGTCCTGCGGCGATCGACGAGGTGCAGGCG
>DASREU010000135.1:0-4382 GCA_035651935.1 Myxococcales bacterium
TGGACAGCGAGGTGATGCTCGGCAGCCTGCTCGACGAGGGCTACCGCCTCGTCGATCAGCCGGAGGACGCGGAGGTCATCCTCATCAACTCCTGCGCCTTCATCGGCGAGGCGAAGCAGGAATCGATCGACGCGATCCTCGAGCACGCGCGCCACAAGGAGACCGGCCGGTGCAAGGCGCTGGTCGTCGCCGGCTGTCTCAGCCAGCGATACGCGGAGGTGCTGCAGCAGGAGATGCCGGAGGTCGACCATTTCGTCGGCACCAGCGCCTACCCGCGCATCGCGCAGATCCTCAAGGGCGAACGCGACCGGGCGGTGATCCCCGATCCGGACTACATCGCCGACAGCCGGACGCCGCGGCGCAACTCGATGCCGGCGTGGACCGCGTACGTGAAGATCAGCGAGGGCTGCGACAACAAGTGCACCTTCTGCATCATCCCCACGCTGCGCGGCCTGCAGCGCTCGCGCCCCATCGCCGACATCGTCGCCGAGGCGAACCGGATGGTCGCGGAGGGCGCCGTCGAGCTGAACCTGGTCGCGCAGGACCTCACCGCCTACGGTCACGACCTTCCCGGCCGTCCGCGGCTCCATGACCTCCTGCGCGCGCTGGGCGAAGTGCCGGCCCGCTGGATCCGCCTGCACTATGCGTATCCGCGCGACTTCCCGGAGCCGCTGATCGACGCGCTGGCGCGGCAGCCGAACCTCGCCCGGTACCTGGACATGCCGCTGCAGCACATCAGCGATCCCGTGCTCCGGCGGATGAAGCGCGGGCGCGACGCGGCCTGGGTGCGGAAGCTGGTGCGCAGGATCCGCGACCGGGTCCCGGACCTGACGTTCCGCACCAGCTTCATCGTCGGCTTCCCCGGCGAGACCGAGGAGCAGTTCGAGGAGCTCTGCGAGTTCGTCGAGGAGATGCGCTTCGACAAGGTCGGAGTCTTTCAGTTCTCGCGCGAGGAAGGCACCGGGTCCTTCGCTCTCGACGGGCAGCTCCCGCAGCGGGTGAAGGCGCAGAGGCAGAAGAAGCTCCTGGGAATCCAGCGGCGGATCAGCAAGCAGCACCAGCAGGACCTGGTCGGGCAGACCCTCGACGTCCTCGTGGAAGGAGTCTCGGACGAGACCGAGCTTCTCCTCGAGGGTCGCTGGATGGGGCAGGCGCCGGAGATCGACGGCAAGGTGTACGTGAACCGCGGACAGGCGCGCGCCGGCGAGATCGTCCGCGTCGAGATCGAGCAGGCGGGCGACTACGACCTGGTCGGGGGTATCGTGGGCGCCGATGGCCCCGCGCAGCAGGTCGGCGCGCCCCGGCCGGCGCCAAAGCGGCCGCGATTCCCTATCCTCTCGCACTGATGAAGGCGGCCTTTCAGCGCAAGCTGGAGCAGTTCCTCAGCGAAGCGGGCCTCACCCGCGTCCATCCCGAATCGATCGAGCCAACGGCGCGCGCCGCCGTCGAGGCGCTCGCGGGGCTTCCGCACTATGACCAGGTCTGGTCCGGCGACCTCGAGACCACCGTCCAGATCGTGGTGGTCGCCTCGGGGGAGCGCGTCCCGGGGGTGGAGTTCGCCCGGAGGGCGCAGCTGCTCCGCGAGCGCGCCGCTTCGCTGAGCACGCGCCTCAAGGGCGAGGTGCAGGTGCTCCAGCTTGCCGTCTACGAGCGTCCGGTCCCCGCCGACGAGCGCGAGTTCGTTCTGGAGAAAGCGCGCGTCGCCCCGCGCTGGCCCCTGGCGCGCGGCCGGGTGGCGACGTGGATCGTCGCGCTCTCCGAGCCCGCGCTGCATGCCGGCGTCTTCCGCGGATGGCCCGAAAGGCTGGGAGCGGATCAGCTCCGCGCGGTGCTGGGGTAGAGGCGATCCTGCAGGGCCCAGCCGGCGAGCGCCGCCGCCGCCACGCCGCCGACGTGGAAGACCCAGAGGTGCGGCGCCTCGGCGTGCGCACCGCACGTCAGGTGCAGGGCCGCCTGGGCGGCCAGCGCGCCGGCCGCCGCGGCAGTGGCGAGCGAGATCGAGCGGCCCCGGCCGCGCCAGATCACTGCGGCGCCGGCGATCGCTCCGCCGAGCAGCTCGATCCCGAGGCAATCGACCCCCAGGTGTGCAGCGAGGCCGTGCTCGGCGGGCGAGAAGCCCGGGATGCCTCCGGCGGCGACGGCGAACCCGGCCGAGGCCGCGAGAGCGATCCAGGCGCCGGCGCGAAGCGCTCCGGCGCTGGCGCTGAGAGCGGTGGCGAGGAGGAGCACGATCAGCGCCGCCGCCCACCCCTCCGCATCGCGGTGCCGCGCGAACAGGACGGGGATGCCGAAGGCGAGGAGCGCCGTCACCGCTCCGAGCGGCCAGCGCAGCGGCCGCAGGTCGGCGCGGATCGGTGCGGACGCGCGGCGGAGCGCCCGCGCCGAAGGTTTTGGCAGCGTGCTCTGCGCGAGAAGCGCGATCATCCGCTCGCCCTCGCGCAGCGCCTCCGCGCAGCCCGGACAGGTCCGCGCGTGCGCGAGCCAGGTCTCGCGCTCCCGATCTCCTTCCGGCAGCGAGGCGATCCCCGCGGCGTTCGCGCGCAGCTCGTCGCAGGCGCTCACAGGAGCCCTTTCAGCTGCTGCCGCAGCGTCTCGTACCCGCGGAACGCGCGAAGCTTCGCCGCCCCGGCCGTGGTCCCCAGGACCTGGCCGATCTCGGCGAAGGTCATCCCTTCGTACCGATGCAGGTGGATGACGGCGCGCTGCGATTCGGGCAGCGCGTCGAGCGCGGCGCGCACGGCGTCCCTGAGGTCCGTGTCCGGCGGCGGATCCCGCGGAGCCTGCTCGTCGGCGAGCGCGATCGCCTCTTCGCCGGCGTCCTCGGGAAGGCGCAGCCGGCGGCGCAGCTCGTCGAGGCGGACCCGTGCGGCCACCGCGAACAGCCAGGGGACGAGCTTCAGCTCCGGCCGGAACTGAGCCCTCGCCCGATGCATCTTCATGAACGTCACCTGCAACAGATCATCCGCCACGCTCTCGTCCCGAAAAGACCGGAGGAAGAACCCGTGCACCCGGGGCGCGAATCGGGTGAACAGGATCCCGAACGCCCGGCCATCGCCCGCGGCGTAGGCCGACATCAACTCTTCGTCCGTCGGTCCCATCGATCCCTTACGCCCAGGCCGGGCGCAAGGTTACGCGATCGCGTCAGAGCCTGCTCGCCGGCTCTTCGGGGCAGGAGGGAGGACTCCTGCGCACCGCCACGTCGCCGAACACGACCGCGCGCAGGCCGGAAAGGGGCGCCAGGGCCACCACCTCGGCCGCGCGCCATCGCTCAGCCCGTGGCCTCTTCCTCGGATTCCTCGGACCCGAACAGCTCTTTCACCTTGGCGAAGAAGGACTTCGACTGGGGGTGCGCGTCCTCGCCCGCCAGCGCCGCGAACTGCTCGAGCAACTCGCGCTGCTTCTTGGTCAGCTTCTCGGGCACCTCGACCGTGATGCGCACGTGCTGGTCGCCGCGCTGGTACCCGTTCAGGTGCGGGATCCCCTTCCCCCGCAGGCGGAAGACCTTGCCGCTCTGCGTTCCCGCGGGGATCTTCATCTTCACCTTCCCGTCCAGCGTGGGCACGTCGATGGTGGACCCCAGCGCCGCCTGGGTGAAGCTGATGGGGACTTCGCAGATCACCTCGGTGTCCTCGCGGATGAAGATCGGATGCTCGAGGACGTGCACCACCACGTACAGGTCGCCGGGAGGACCGCCGCGCTCGCCCGGCTCGCCTTCGCCGGTCAGCTTCAGCCGCGTCCCGGTATCGACCCCGGGCGGCACCTTCACCGTCAGGACGCTCTCGGTCTCCACCTTCCCCGCCCCATGGCAGGTGGCGCATGGGTCGGTGATCACCTTTCCACTGCCCTGACAGTGGCCGCAGGTGCGCGAGATCTGGAAAAAGCCCTGCGTCATCCGCAGCTCGCCGGCGCCCTGGCAGGTGGGGCAGGTCTTCGGCCCCGTGCCCGGCTTGCTCCCCGAGCCGTGGCAGACGGAGCACTGCTTGTGGCGCGGGATCTTCACCTTCGCCTCGCTGCCGAAGGCCGCCTCGCCGAAGCTCACCTCCAGGTTGTAGCGGAGGTCGGCGCCGCGCTGGCGGCCGCCGCGCGAGCGGCCGCGCTGCCCGAAGATCTCCCCGAAGATGTCGCCGAAGATGTCGTTGATGTTCCCGGTGAAACCCGCCTCGAACGGGCTGGGTCCGAACCCGCCGGGCGCCTGGTGGCCGAAACGATCGTAGCGGGCGCGCTTTTCCGGGTCGCAGAGGACCTCGTAGGCTTCCGATGCCTCCTTGAAGCGCTCCTCCGAGACCTTGTCGTCCGGATTCTTGTCGGGGTGGAACTGCAGGGCCAGCTTGCGGAACGAGCTCTTCAGCTCCTGGGCGGTCGCGTTGCGGGACACCCCGAGG
>DASREU010000136.1:0-11192 GCA_035651935.1 Myxococcales bacterium
GCGCAGCTCGCGAACGTTTCCGGGCCAGCGGTGCGCGAGAAGTGCGGCGCGGGCGTCGGCGGCGAAGGACCGGCCCGGCGGCAGGAAGTGCTCGGCGAGCGGCAGGATGTCGTGCGGCCGCGCGCGGAGAGGAGGAAGGACCACCGTGAGGCCGCGCAGCCGGTAATAGAGGTCCTCGCGGAACGTGCCTTCGCGCACCCGCGCCCGGAGATCCTGGTGGGTGGCGCAGATCACGCGCACGTCAGTGCGCCGCGGCTTCGGCGCGCCCACCGGCTTCACCTCCCCTGCTTCGAGGGCGCGCAGCAGCTTGACCTGGAGTCCGGGCGGCAGGTCTCCAATCTCGTCGAGGAACAGCGTGCCTCCGTCGGCGGCGCCAAACGCTCCGGGAGCGCTGGCGATGGCGCCGGTGAACGAGCCCCTTTCGTGGCCGAAGAGCTCGGCCTCGGCCACTTCGCGCGAGATGGCGCCGCAATTCACCGGGACGAAGGGACCCGCGCTGCGGGTCGAGAGATCGTGAACGGCGCGCGCCGCGAGCTCTTTTCCGGTGCCGCTCTCCCCGAGGATGGTGACCGGCAGCGACGACGGAGCGGCGCGGCGCAGCAGATCCAGCGCCGGTCCGAGCGCGGGATCGCGCACCAGGAGCCCGGGCAAGGACAGCGGCGCACGCGCAGCCGCCGGCTCGATGCGCAGCTCCTGCGACCCGGCCCGGATGCGCGATCCGGCGCCGAACTCCGCTTGCGCGATCCGGGCGCCGTCCAGCCAGGTCCCGTTGGTCGAGCGCAGATCTTCGAGGACCCAGCGCCCGCCGAGGGAGTGCAGGCGGCAATGGAATCGGGAGACGAAGCGATCGTCGAGCACCACCTGGTTGGTGACGTCGGCCCCTACGCAAAGCGTCCCCTGCAACGGGAGCGTGCCGCCGGGAAAATGGAGCGCGAGCGGGTGCGCTGGAACCGCGTCGCGCGGCGCTTCCGCGGTGACGCGGTCCGAAAGGGTGAGGATGGCTTCGGCCATGGTGCGGCGACCGTAGCGGGCGCGACGTGCCACGAACATCCGTCCGCTGACCGAGAGACAGCGTTATCATCCACGCCGGCATGTCTTCCGTGGTCCTGCTCCTCCCGAAGTCCGGCTACCGCAACGACGATTTCCTTGCGGCGGCGCAGCGGCTCGGGCTGGAGGTGATCCTCGCCACCGACGTGTGCCATCGGCTCGCCGAGAGCTGGGACGAAGCTCCCCTGGCGCTCCGCTTTCGCGACGCGGAGGCCGCCGCGGACGAGCTGGCGCGCTCTGTCGCGGAGCGAAAGCCGCTGGCGGTCGTCGGAGTGGACGACCTGACGGCGCTGGTCGCGGCGCTGGCCGCTGCGAGGCTCGCGCTCCCCCACAATCCGCCGGAAGCGGTTGCCGCCGCCCGAAGAAAACCGACCAGCCGCGAGAAGCTGCGGGCCGCCGGCATCCCGGTGCCCCGGTTCGAAGTGGTCCGCCGCGACATCGACGGCGAGGAGCGGGAAGCTCTTCTCGCCCGCGCGCCCTATCCGTGCGTGGTGAAGCCGCTGATCCTGTCCGGCAGCCGGGGAGTGATTCGCGCCGACGATCGGGAGAGCCTGCGCAGGGCGATCGCGCGCGTGGCGGCGCTCCTGCGCTCCCCGGACGTTGCCCAGCGCCGCGACCCGGATCTCGAGCGCGTGCTGATCGAGGAGTTCGTGCCCGGGCCGGAGGTGGCGCTCGAAGGCCTGCTGATCCGTGGCCACCTTCACGTGCTCGCCTTGTTCGACAAGCCGGATCCGCTGGACGGGCCTTACTTCGAGGAGACGCTCTACGTCACCCCTTCCCGCGCTCCGGCCGGAGTCCAGGACGGCGTCGCCCGCGAAGTCTCCCGAGGTTGCGCCGCGCTGGGCCTGCGCGAGGGTCCGGTCCACGCCGAGTTGCGCCTCTCGCCCGATGGGCCGCGGATCCTGGAGATCGCCGCGCGCAGCATCGGCGGGCTCTGCGGGCGCGCGCTGCGCTTCGGGGTCGGGGTCACGCTCGAGGACCTGATCCTCCGCCATGCGACAGGCGCTCCGCTGGAGCCTCCGTCGCGGGAGCGGCGCGCTTCGGGCGTCCTGATGCTCCCGATCCGGCGGCGCGGAGTGCTGGAGGACGTGCGCGGCGTGGAGCAAGCGCGACAGGTGCCGCTGATCGACGACGTGGTGATCACGGCGCACCTGCGCGAGGAGCTGGTCCCTCTGCCGGAGGGCGGCTCGTACCTGGGATTCGCCTTCGCGCACGGCGACACGCCGGAGCAGGTGGAAGCGGCGCTGCGCGAGGCGGGCGCGCGCATCGACGCGGTCGTCACGCCGACGCTGCCGCTCGCCTGACGACGTCAGCGCGGGTCGGTCCGACGCAGCGTCACGCCTTGCGCGCATCGTCCCACTTTTGCGGCTCCCACAGCTCTACCTTGTTGCCATCCGGGTCGAGCACCCAGGCGAAGCGGCCGTTCTCGTGCTGCTCGGGGCCTTGCACGACCACGACTCCCTTGGCGCGGCACTGCGCGAGGAGCGCGCCGAGGTCGTCGACGCGGTAGTTGATCATGAACGGCGCGGTGCTCGGCGCGAACCACTTGCTGTCCGGCGCGGCCACGCTCCAGGCCGTGACCCCGCCGTCGTCGGCCTTGTCCTCGGGCCATCTGAGCGCCGCGCCGCCCCAGTCGGCGAGCTGCAGACCGAGCACGTCGCGATACCAGGCCGAAAGGCGCGCGCCATCGCCCGTCGATTTGAAGAAGACCCCGCCGATGCCCGTGATCCGCGCCATGCGTCCCTCCCGGGTTCCGGCGGTGACATCTACACCCGGGCCTCGATTGGATCGACACCGGCTCGGATCAGAGCCGGCCCAACTGGCCGGCGGTAGGCTCCGCTCAACAGAACCAGGGTTCGGTGAGCCGCGGAACGCTGCGTTGTCTGCGGCGCTTGCGGGCCGCAATCGGCCGGCGCAGAGCCCGATCGGCGAGCTCGCGTAGATCGTCGAAACCGGCGCCGGCGTGCGCGGCGGCCGCGGATTCGCGCCAGAGCGCGTCCACACGCGGATCCTCGTGCTCCCAGCGCCAGCTGAAGGCCTCCGCATCGAACTCGCGCAGCCAGGCGCCAGCGCCTTCCAGCAGGAGCGAGCCGGGCGGGAGCAGGAGGCGCAGCGTGTACTGGACGGGATCGATGGCATCGACGAGGTCGTGCTCGAGCGCGAACTCGAACAAGGCCGCCAGGTCGGCGAGCTCGGTCCACGGCGTGTACGGGAGCAGGGTCGGCCTCAGCTCCGCGCCGGCCTCGCGCGCCGCGCGAAGGGCGAGCGGGACGTCCGCCGCGGTGTGGCCCTTGCGCAGCGTCTCGAGGACCCGGCTGCTCAGCGACTCGACGGCGCTGGTGACGAAGATCAGTCCCGAGCGCACCAGCTCGGGCAAGAGCGCGCGGTGTTCGAGGAGGTGCTCGATCTTGATCGTCGCGTCGAACGTCACCTGCGGCCAGCGCGCGTGCAGCTCGCGCGCGATGCGCAGCGCGTGGGTAGGCCCGTTGAGGAAGTCTGGATCCCCGAAGCTCACGTGCCGTGCCCCGGCCCGGATCTGCTGATCGATGTCCGCGAGTACGGTCTCGCGCGGAACCGCCAGGAAGCGGCCCTGGTACACGGGAACGATCGGACAGTGGCGGCAGAGATGCTTGCACCCTTGCGACGCGTCGACGGACGCGACCAGCCGCTCCGCGCCGTTCCAGGAGAGCTTCGCGTACCGATCGAGCAGGGGCAGCGCCGCCCGCGACGGCAGGGCCACGTCGCGCCGGCGCTCGACCGGGCGTGTCTGCCGTCCTTCCGAAAGCGCGGTGGCGAGCTCCACCAGATCGTCCAAATTCTCGCCCGCCACGAAGTCCGCGTGCCGCGACAGGAGGTGCTCCGCATTGAGCAGGGCGTACAAGCCGAAGAAGCCGACCTGCGCGCCGGCCTCGCGCGCCTTCGCCGCCACGCGGACGCCGAGCTGCAGGGCGGTGTGCATGGGGACGCTGATCAGGACGAGCCGCGCGCGCGACAAGCCTTCCGGAGAGAGCCGCTCGACGGAGATGTCCTGCGCGGCGGGGGCGAAGCCCGCGCGCTCCAGCGCCGCGATCGCTCCCGCCACCGCCACGGGCTGGCGGCCGAGCTCGTAGCAGGAGATGACGAGGATCTCGCCCGGCCCGCGCACTCAGCCCTTGGCGGCGGGCGGCTTGTAGTCGGGGGGGAGCTGCGCGCCTTCGCCGAAGAAGAACTTCTCCGCCTGGTCGAAGAGCACCTGGTTCGCCTGCTCCGAGCCGCCGGCCAGCCGGTACTCGTTCATGATCATCTTGAAGTGCTCGAGCCAGAGCTTCCACGCGTCCTGCGAGATGTTCTCGTAGATGCGCTGGCCCAGCTCGTTGTTCCACGGCTTGAACTCGAGGCCCGGCAGCTCCTTCCCGAGCTTTGCGCACTTGACCATCCTCGGCATCGAAACTCTCCTCGTGGGCGCCCTGTATAACCCAAGGCGGGGTTTCTGCCACGCACCCGGGATGCTACGGTTCGCCCTTGCTCGCGGTCCCGGACATCGACGTCGACCTGCTTTCGTTCCTCAATCACCCGGGAATTCCCTGGCTCGACGGCGTGATGAGCGCCGCTTCCAACCGGGGGGTGCTGCTCGCCATCGCGGCGCTCGCGGCCATCTACCTCTGGCTCAAGTCTCCGCACCGCGCGCTCGCCGCGGTGCTGCTCGCTCTCGCGATCGGAGCGGCGGACCTGATCAGCGTCCGCCTGATCAAGCCAGCGGTCGACCGGCCGCGCCCCTGCAAGGTCGACCCGCAGCGGGTCAAGCATCCGCTGGGCTGCGGATCGGGGATGTCGTTTCCGTCCACCCACGCGACCGACACTGCTGCGGCGGCGGCGATTTTCTCCTGGGGCGCTCCGAAGATTTCGGTTCTCGGCCTGGCGCTGGTCGTCCTGGTGGGGATTTCGCGCGTCTATCTCGGCGTGCACTGGCCCACCGACGTACTGGCCGGCTGGGTGGTCGGCGCCCTGGTCGGGATGGCGCTGATAGCGATCGCCCGGCTCCGCTACCTGCGTTGTCCCTCCGTGCATACGGTTGGTTCTGGACCTCTCACGCGGGGAAACTACGAATGCATATCATCGGCTTCATCATCTTCGGCCTGATCATCGGCCTTCTGGCGCGGGCGATCTATCCAGGCCGGCAGAACCTCGGCTGGATCACCACCGCGATTCTGGGCATGGTCGGCTCGCTCGTCGGTGGCCTGATCGGCCACGCCATCTTCGGCGGCAACTCACAGGCGGACGGCTCCTGGGGCTTCACCCCCGGCGGCTGGATCTCGTCGATCATCGGCGCCATCATCGTCCTTTGGGCGTACCTGGCGATCGCGGGAAGGCGGGGCAGGACCGTCTGACGTCACCGCGTCCCCGCCGCGGGTCGCGCAGATTTTGCGAGGGCTGCAGGCCGCGAGCCTGCAGCCCTCGTTCGTTGTTCCCGGGCGGGTCAGCTTTGCCCACCCTGGTCGTTTGACCTCAAATCAATCTCGGGGCAGATTGCGCTTGCACGAAGCGGGTGCAGCCGGGCATACGCTGAAGGTGCCGCCGGTTCTCTAGGCATTTCTCGGAGGTCTCATGAAGCTGTCGCAGATCAGCGGACATCTGTTCACCTTGGGTCTCGCGGGCCTTTTCGCCTGCGCAAGCAACCAGCCCAAGCCAGACGCAAGCGCAACGCAAGAGCAACCGAAGCAGGAGCAGGCCCAGGCCGAAGCGAAGCCGATGACCCCCGCGGAGCAGTACCACGCGCAGGGTCAGGCCGATCTCGACAAGGCCCTCGAGCAGCTCCGGAACGTCAGCCTGTTCTTCGAGTTCGACTCCGCCATCCTCACCAAGGAGGCGCAGGAGAAGCTGAGCAACGTGGCGAACGTGCTCACCGCGCATCCGGAGCTGAAGGTCCGGATCGAGGGCAACTGCGACGAGCGCGGCTCCGAGCAGTACAACCTCGCGCTCGGACAGCGCCGGGCCGACTCGGCGAAGAAGTATCTCGCCGGGCTGGGCGTGAAGGGCCCGCAGATCACCGCCATCAGCTTCGGAGCCGAGAAGCCGAAGGCGCAGGGTCACGACGAAGAGGCGTGGCGCCAGAACCGGCGCGACGACCTCAACGCCCAGAAGTAAGGATCTGCAGCATCTTCGGGTGTAGCGCGGGCGGCGCGGCGACGACCTCGCCGCCCGCCAACCGGTGCGGCTCGCCGTCGAAGCGCGAGATCACGCCGCCGGCCTCTTCGACCAGCAGCACCCCGGCGGCGACGTCCCAGGGCTTGAGGCCCCTCTCCCAGAACCCGTCGAGCCGGCCCGCGGCGACGTAGGCCAGGTCGAGCGCCGCGCTGCCCAGACGCCGGGACCCGCGGCAGACCTCGGTGAACTTCGCGAACGCCGCGATCATCTGGGGGAGCTTGTCGCGATCGCCGTAGGGGAAGCCGGTGCAGACGACCGCTTCTCCGAGCTCCGCTGCTTTCGACACGTGGAGAGGGCGCGTTCCCTTCGCCGTGCGAAGCTGCGCCCCGTGCCCGCGGGCGGCGAGGAACGTCTCGCCGCGCAAGGGCTCGACGGTGCATCCCGCGACGACCCTGTCGTTTTCCTCGGCGCCGACCGTGCAGCAGAACACCGGGATGCCATGCGCGTAGTTGGTGGTGCCGTCGAGCGGGTCGACGATGAAGCAGACCTCGCCGTCGCCCTGCGCGCCGCTCTCCTCGGCGAGGATGCGCGCTCCCGGCGCGCGCTCGTGGAGGATGCGCAGCACCGTCTCCTCCGCGGCCTTGTCCGCGTCGGTGACCAGGTCGAACTGGCCTTTGAAGTGGACGTCGCGAGGCTGATCGTAGAGATCGCGCAACACGCGGGCGCCCGCTTCCGCGGCGGCCGCGCAGATGTCGCGGATCTCCTCCGGACTCATGTTCTCGCGCCCAGCACCTTGAGCAGCTTGTCGTGGAGGCCGCCGAACGCGCCGTTCGACATGGCGAGGACCACGTCGCCTGCCCGGGTTTCCTTGGCCAGCGCCGCGACGATGGCGTCGGGGGATTCGAACCAGCGCGCGCGGGTGCCGGCGGCGGCGATGTCGGCCGCCATCTTCTTCGCGTCGATGCGCTCGCTCTCGGGCACCTTGGCGATGGCCGTGGGCTGGCTGATGATCGCCTCCTCGGCGCCGCGGAACGCGTGCGCGTATTCGTCCTGGTGAATCTTGCGCATCGCCGTGTTGCTGCGCGGCTCGAAGACGGCGACCAGGCGCCGGCCCGGATACTGCGCGAGCACCGCGGCGATGGTCTCCCGGACCGCCGTCGGGTGGTGCGCGAAGTCGTCGATCACGGCCACGCCGTTGACTTCGCCGCGCAGCTCCTGCCGTCGCTTCACCCCGCGGAAGGTGCGGAATCCGGCGGAGATCTCGTCGGGCTTGAGGCCGAGTGCACGGCAGGCAGCGTAGACGCCCAGCGCGTTCTCGACGTTGTGACGGCCGGCGGCCGGGAGCGTGACACGGATCTCGGGTTGCCCCTTGTAGTCGACCTCGAAGGCGGCGCCGGCGGGCCCGAGGTTGACCCAGCGCGCGTGCCAGTTCGCCTCCGCATCGTCGCGGACGCAGTAGCTCTCGACCTTGCACTTCGCGAACGAGGCGAGGCGCTTCCAGTTGGGGAAGGCGCTGCAGGCGGCGACATAGCCGTCCTGCGGGAGGAGCGCGAAGAACTTCTCGAACGCGCTCTCGTAGTGCGGGGTGTCGCGGTAGATGTCGGCGTGGTCGAACTCGGCGCCGGTGAAGATGGCGGTACGTGGGCGGTAGTGGAGGAACTTGGGGCCTTTGTCGAAGTACGCCGTGTCGTACTCGTCGCCCTCGAGGACGAAGTGCTCGCCCCCGCCGAGACGGAAGCCCTCGTTGAAGTTGAGCGGGACGCCGCCGACCAGCAGGCTCGGATCGCGGCCGGCGTGCATCAGCACCTGGGCGCAGAGCGCGGTGGTGGTGGTCTTGCCGTGCGTCCCGACGATCACCACCGGGTGGCGCTTCTGCAGGAAGAGCTCCTCGAGCGCCTCGGGGAAGCTCATGTGCGGGATGCCGAGGCGGCGGACGGCCTTCGCCTCGACGTTGTCGGCGCGGATGACGTTCCCCACCACCGCGAGATCGATGTCCGCCCTTTTCAGGTTGTCCGCCGAATACGGCGTGAAGGTGCGGATCTTCCACTCCGCGAGCTTGTCGCTCATCGGCGGATAGACGTTCTCGTCGGAGCCCGAGACTTCATGGCCCGCTTTGCGAAGGAGGCCCGCGAACGATCCCATTCCGGTGCCGGCGATGCCGAGCAGGTAGACGCGCATGCGACGTCCGACAGTATCAGCTTTGTGCGCGGACGACCGGAGCTTCGAGCGGCGTCAGTGTGCCCTTGTCGGCGTCCAGCGCATGGGCGCAGCCGAAGGCCACCGGCAGGTTGCGGCCGGCGTGGCCGAAGGGGGCGCCGAAGGCGACCGGGACTTCGAGCCTGGACAGCCTCTCCGCGAAGACCTCTTCGCGGCCTTGCGGGTCTTCGCCGGGCGCGGTGAGATCGCCGACGACGAATCCTTTGACGGCGTCGAAGGCGCCGCTGAGCAGGAGCTGGGTGAGGAGGCGGTCGAGGCGGTAAGGGGGCTCGTTGAGGTCCTCGAGCAGGACGATGCAGCCATCGAGGCGGGGCTGCAGCAGCGTGCCGCACATCGATGCGAGCGTGGCGAGGTTGCCGCCCGCGAGCGGCGCCTGCGCGGTGCCGCCCACCGCGCTCCGCGGGGCCCATGAGATCGCCTTCGTGGGGTGCCCGAAGAGGAGCGCCTCGAGGCGCTGCAGGGCGACATCGTCCTCTCCGAGCTGCGTACACATCGGCCCATGGATCGAGGGGACGCCTGCCCGGCGCCAGAGCTCGTGGAGGATGGTCGCGTCGCTGTAGCCGACGACCATCTTCTGGGGGACGCTCCGGAGCTCCGAGGCGAACCGCAGCAGGCCGTAGCCGCCGCGGGCGAGGATCACGGCCTTGGCGTCGCCTTGCAGGGCGCGCTCCAGCTCGGCCTTGCGGCGCGCGTCGTCGCCGGCGAGGTGAGCGGTGCGGGTGAAGATGTCCTTGGCGAAGCGCGGGACCAGACCGATCTCGCGCAGCGCGAGGATGCCGCTGTCGAAGCGCTCGCGATCGAACGCGCTGGAAGGCGCGACGACGTCGATCGGATCGCCCGGAAGGAGCGGCTCCATCGAGGCAGTGTACTACCTTGACACTGATGCGGGGCGCGGCTACAAACGCCGGCCTTCGCCGGCCTGTTCCCCGATAGCTCAGCTGGCAGAGCAACGGACTGTTAATCCGTGGGTCGCTGGTTCGAACCCAGCTCGGGGAGCCACTCTTCCTGATCAGTAGAACATCGACACGACGGCGCTTAACACAGCGTCCGGCGGCGCCCGCTTCCGGATAGCCGGATTCCTCGCTGAAGTCCGCGCAGTTGGCGCGCTACCGCCGCTCCGTAGCCGTTCTCTGCCTGTTCGCACACGGACCGGGTACCGGAGGACACCGGGGAGTGTCCTGCGGTGGCACCGGAGGACACTGATTTAGAACTCTCGCGGGGAGAGAGGGATACAAGCTCATCTGCTTCCCCGGGCTTCGCATCAGGATCAGGGACTACTCGCTGAAGCCCGATGACGACCCAGGCGGAGAGCAACTGCGGGGAACCGAGGTCAGCAGTCCTAGCCGCATTGCTGTTCGAGGCTCACCGGACTGGCATGGCCGCGGAGGTGCTCTTGGACTGGCTCCGCGCGAAGATGACCCACGCACCGATAGCTAGCGCGGGGTCGAGGACAGCGAACGGCAGTCCCAACTGGGGCGAAAGCTCTCCGCTGACTACTAGTGGCACGAGCAACAATGGCACGAGCAAGCGGTCGAGAATGGTCGCCACGCCGAAGCGATCCTGTCCAGTGCGTCCTCCAAAAACGTAGAAGTAGCCAATGAGGGCGATTGTCATTCCCAGCGCGCGCACGAGCCCGGCCTCACCAGCCTGGTATGACTGCGCGCGCAAGAGGACCTGCGCCGAGTTGGGCCACGCGTAGAACGTTGCGCCCACCAGCATGTAAAGGACACCGTTCCATTCCGTGTACCTCGTGAGCGGAGTTTGCGGCGGCGGCTTCGAGAACAGCAACTTGGCCCATTCGAACATGGCGTCCCCCTTTGTGTCGTGTCTGTAGCGTCGCCGACGTCCCGATCAGGGTATCACGTGCTGTCGCACGACTATTCGCTCGAGCGCCGTAACTGCGGGGTCCCGTTGTTACACCGAATCTCTGGCGCGGCGTACACCGGGCGACTATGGAAGGAGGGCGCGAACGATTCAGTCAGCACCGGCCCGACGAAGCAACTGGGTTGGTCAGGGCTTCGATGACCCGTTGGCCGTTCGCGGCATTTGGCGTTCGGCACCCGCGTTACTCTCTACTGCGACGTGGGCGCCGGACCTCCCTGTGCTCTTCGGCGATCTGTGCTCCCGTCGCCCACGGGCAGCTTGCAGCCAGCGGACTGTTCCTAGCCCACCATCCGCTTCACCTGCAGCGCCCCTGCGATCGAGGCGCACGGCGAAGCTCTGATCTTGAGCGGCACTACTTCCAATCTGGGCCAAGCCAAGCGGGCGGCCGGCCGCTGCGACGCAGGCACCCTTGATCTGCGACCTGCCGCGGCCGCCAATGTCCCTCAAAATGAAGACTACCCATCGTCGGCGCGGACGATCGGAACTTGCACTTCTAGCATGCGGAGCCGTCCTCCTTGCTGCCGGCGCCGCTTCGGCGAAGAAGGCGCTCATCCTCGACAGCACCGTGGTCGGCGGGCCGACCAGCCTCGAGGCAATGCAAGCCCAGGCCCTCGGGTTCGAGGTGACGGTCGTCGACAGCCCGAGCTGGGCGGCGATGTCGGCGGCCGACTTCGGCGCCTACGACCTGCTGGTCCTCGGCGACCCGCAGTGCGTCGGCGATCCGAGCCCGCTCGCGGCGGCCGCAGCGCATCCCGAAGTCTGGGGACCCGCCGTCACCGGCAACGTCGTCGCCATCCTCACCGACCCCGAGTTCCATTCCTTCACGAACGCTGCGGCGACGAAGCTGATGGGAAACGGGCTCGCCTTCGCCGGCGCGCAGCCGGGAAAGACCGGGCTCTACGTTTCGCTCAGCTGCTACT
>DASREU010000137.1:0-3431 GCA_035651935.1 Myxococcales bacterium
CGTGTAAATGGCGGGGTAGATGAGCAGTTCCATCAGGAAGGACGTGACCACACCGCCGACCATCGGGGCCGCGATCCTCTTCATCACGTCGGAGCCGGTTTCCGTGGACCACATGATCGGCAAGAGGCCCATGAAGGCGGCGAACACGGTCATCGCCTTGGGGCGCACGCGCTTGACGGCGCCGTGGATGATCGCCTCCCGCAGCGACGCCTCGTCCTTCGGCTTCATCTGCTCGTAGGAGAGGTCGAGGAAGACGAGCATGAACACGCCGGTCTCCGCGTCGAGCCCCATCAGCGCGATCATCCCCACCCACACCGCGATGGAGACGTTGAAGCCCAGCGCATACAGGAGCCAGACGGCGCCGATGGCCGAGAACGGGACGGCCAGCATCACCAGGCCTGCCTTGAACGCGCTCTTCGTGTTCATGTAGAGCAGCCCGAAGATCAGGATCAGGGTGATGGGCAGCACGATCTTCAGGCGTTCCTGCACCCGGAGCATGTTCTCCCACTGCCCGCTCCAGGTGATCGCGTATCCGGCAGGCACTTGAAGCGACGAGGCCAGCGCCTTCTTCGCCTGCGCGACGTAGGTGCCGACGTCGATCCGCGAGGTGTCGAAGTCGACGAACACGTATCCGGCGAGGAGCCCGTTCTCGTCGCGGATCATCGACGGGCCCTGCACCAGCTGCACGTCGGCGAGCTCCTCGATGGGGATCTGGCCGCCTTGCGGCAAGGGGACCAGCACCCGGCGCAGCGAGGCGAGGTCCTCGCGGTACTCGCGCTGGTAGCGGACGTTGATGGGGTAGCGGGCGCGGCCCTCGATCGTCGTGCCCTGGTTGTCTCCGCCCACGGCGGTCATCACCAGCAGGTTGGCGCTGTCCACCGAGAGGCCGTAGCGCGCGAGGCGATCGCGGCGGAGGACGAAGTCGAGGAAGTAGCCGCCGGCAACCCGCTCGGCGAACACGCTGCGCGTCCCGGGAACCCGCTGCAGCACGCTCTCCGCCTGCTCCGCGATCCTCTGGATCTCCTCGAGCCTGCCGCCGACGATCTTCAGGCCGACCGGCGTGCGGATGCCCGTCGAGAGCATGTCCAGGCGCGCCTTGATCGGCATCGTCCAGGCGGTGGTCAGGCCCGGCACCTTCATCATCTCGTCCATCTCGTCGATGATCTGCTGCTCGGAGATGTGATCGGACCAGAAGGGCCGCAGGATTGCCTTGAGGAAGGAAGGCGCCCACCCCGAGTACCAGCGCGGCCGTTCGCGCCACTGCGACTCGGGCTTGAGCAGGATCGTCGTCTCCATCATCGAGAACGGCGCCGGATCGGTGCTGGTCTCCGCCCTTCCCGCCTTCCCGAAGACGCTGTCGACCTCGGGGACGGTACGCAGGATCTTGTCCTGCATCTGCAGGAGTTGCTGCGCTTCGGCGACGGACATCCCCGGAAGGGTCGTCGGCATGTAGAGCAGCGAGCCCTCGTTCAGCGGCGGCATGAACTCCGAGCCGAGCTTCAGGTACACGGGGACGGTGAGCGCGACGAGCGCGGCCGCAACCACCAGCGTCACCTTCGCGTGCGCGAGCACGAATCGGCAGGGCGGTTCGTAGATGCGGTGCAACAGGTGCGAGATCGGGTGCTTCTCCTCGGAGTGGTACTTCCCGATCAGGAGCGCGTCGGCGATCTTCGCAAAGATGCGCGGGCGGAAGCGGAACGGCTCCATCCGCGCGAACATCATGCGCAGGGCGGGATCGAGCGTGATCGCGAGAAGGGCGGCGATCGCCATCGCCAGGTTCTTCGACCAGGCCAGCGGGCGGAAAAGCCGCCCCTCCTGATCGACGAGGGTGAAGACGGGGAGGAACGCCACCGCGATCACCAGGAGCGAGAAGAACACCGCGGGGCCCACCTCGAGCAGCGCCTCGAGGCGCACCTTGTGGAAGTCGCCTTTCTTTCCCTCCGATTGCCAGTGGTAGAGCTTGTTGTAGGCGTTCTCCACCTCGACGATCGCGCCGTCTACCAGCACGCCGATCGAGATGGCGATGCCGGCGAGCGACATGAGGTTGGCGTTGAGGCCCATCGCGTACATGGGGATGAAGGCGAGCGCGACGCTGATGGGGATGGTGAGGATGGGGACGATGGCGCTGGGGACGTGCCAGAGGAAGACGAGGATGATCGCGGAGACGATGAGGATCTCCTCGATCAGCTTGTGCTTCACCGTGTCGATCGCGCGCCCGATCAGGTCCGATCTGTCGTAGGTGGTCACGACCTCGACGCCCGGCAGCATCGAGGGCTTCAACTCCGCGAGCTTCGTCTTCACCCGCTCAATGACGTTGAGCGCGTTCTCTCCGAATCGCATCACCACGATGCCACCGACGACGTCGCCTTCGCCGTTCAGGTCGGCGATGCCGCGGCGCAGCTCGGGCCCGAGCGTGACGGTGGCCACGTCCTTGATGGTCACGGGCGTCCCGCTCTCCGAGTGCAGGACCATGCTGGCGATGTCCTGCGGGCTCTTCACGTAGCCGCGGCCGCGCACCATGTACTCGCGGCCGCTGAACTCGACGAGGCGCCCGCCCACGTCGTTGTTGCCCTGCCGCACGGCCTGGATCACGGAATCGATCGAGATGTTGTGCGCCGCCAGAGCCTGCGGATTGACGGTCACCTGGTACTGGCGCACCTGCCCGCCCACGGTGGCCACCTCCGCCACGCCGGGGACGCTCTGGATCGCGTAGCGCAGGAACCAGTCCTGGTAGCTGCGAAGCTCGTCGGTGGTGTGCTTGCCGGTCCTGTCGACCAGCGCGTACTGGAACACCCACCCGACGCTGGTCGCGTCGGGCCCGATCTCCGTCTTCACCCCTTGTGGCAGCGAGCCCTGGATCTTGTTCAGGTACTCGAGGACCCGGCTGCGCGCCCAGTACAGGTCGGTGCCGTCCTCGAAGATCACGTAGACGTAGCTGTAGCCGAAGTCGGAGAACCCGCGCACCGCCTTCACCCTGGGCGCGCCCAGCAGGCTGCTCACGATCGGGTAGGTGACCTGGTCCTCGAGGATGTCCGGGCTTCGGTCCCACTTCGAGTAGACGATCACCTGCGTGTCGGAGAGGTCGGGCAGCGCGTCGAGCGGGATGTTGCGCATCGTCCAGAACGACAGGCCGAGCGCGACCAGCACGGCGGCGAGCACGAGGGCGCGGTTCTCGGCGGAGAAGCGGATGATCGACTTGATCATGGCGTCAATTCCCGTGGCCTGCGTGCGGATCCTTCGCCCGCGCCTTGGGCGCCGCTTTCTGCGCCATGGCCGCGAGCGCGGACTTCAGCCGCGACTCGCTGTCGATGAGGAAGTTCGCGCGCGTCACCACCTGATCTCCTTCCGAAAGTCCCGAGAGCACCTCCACGAACTCCGTGGTCTGCGCGCCCGCGGTGATCTCGCGCGGCTGGAAGCGGCCGTCGCCGAGC
>DASREU010000138.1:0-8798 GCA_035651935.1 Myxococcales bacterium
CTCGCGGGCGAAGGCGGGCAGGGCGATCAGAACGGCGAGCAGGACTCTCATCGGCGCTCCTGGTGGATGAAGCGATCTGCGCGGCGCGGCCAGCATAGCGCAGGCGTGCTAAAGAGAGGCTCCTTCGAAGACACCCGGGAGCGCACCGTGGGCAAGACCGTGATCGACGGCGTGAGTGGGGTGGAAGCGCTGGCAGGCAAGGAGATCGGCGTCTCCTCGTGGCGGCCGATGACCTACGACGCGATCGTCCGGTTCGCCGACGCGACCGGTGATCACCAGTGGATCCACGTGGACCGCGAGCGGACCGCCCGCGAGTCGCCGTTCGGGAAGCCGATCGCGCACGGCTACTTCACCCTCTCGCTGATCGCCGCGCTCTTCTTCGAGCTGGTGGAGGTGAAGAACTTCTCGATGGTGATCAACTACGGGCTCAACAAGGTCCGCTTCCCGGCCCCGCTCAAGGAAGGGCAGCGGTACCGGTTGAACATGAAGCTCGGCGCAGTGACGAAGATCGCCAACGGCGTCGAAGGGCTGCTCGACGCCACCGTCGAAGTCGAGGGCGAGCGGAAGCCGGCCTGCGTCGCGGAGCTGGTGTTCCGCTTCTACGGCCGCAACGGCTGAACCAGCCGGGGACGTGCTAGAACGCGCGCGTGCCGGCGCGCGAATACAACTTCGACGGCCTGGTCGGCCCGACGCACAACTACGCCGGGCTGTCGCGCGGCAACGTCGCGTCGTTCGCGCACGCCGGCCAGCCCGCGAATCCGCGCGGCGCGGCGCTGCAGGGCCTCTCCAAGATGCGCTTCGTCGCCTCGCTCGGGGTGGGCCAGGCGGTGCTGCCGCCGCATGAGCGGCCTTCGCTACGCACGCTCCGGCGCCTCGGGTTCCGCGGCTCCGATGCGGAGGTGATCGCCCGGGCGGCCGCGGATCCGGAGCTGAAGGATCAGCTGCTGCGGATCAGCTCCAGCGCCGCCGCGATGTGGACCGCGAACGCGGCGACCTGCGTTCCCTCGTCCGACGCCGCGGATCGGCGGCTGCATCTGATCCCGGCGAACCTGACGGCGATGTTCCACCGGGCGCTGGAGGCCGAGACCACCGCGCGCGTGCTCCGCGCGATCTTCGCCGACGCGCGCAGATTCGAGGTGCACGATCCGCTCCCCGGGGGCGCGCACTTTGCCGACGAGGGCGCCGCGAATCACACCCGCCTCTTTGCCGGAGGCCCCGCCGTCCATCTCTTCGCCTGGGGCCGGCGGGCGTTCGGGCGCGCCCCGCAGGAGCCCGTGCGCTATCCGGCGCGGCAGACGCTGGAGGCGTCGCAGGCGCTGGCGCGCCTGGGAGAGATCGATCCCGCCCGGGCCCTCTTCCCGCAGCAGCACCCGCGCGGGATCGACGGGGGCGCGTTCCACACCGACGTGCTGGCGGTCGGCAACGCCGCGGTGCTGCTCCTCCACGAGCTCGCGTTCGTCGATCCTGCGGCGCTCCTGCAGACGCTGCGCGACCAGCTTGGCCCGGCGTTCGTCGTCCATCTCGCCACCGAAAAGCGGCTCCCCCTCGATTCGGCGGTGTCGGCGTATCCGTTCAACTCCCAGTTGCTCACGCTGCCCGACGGGTCGATGACGCTCCTCGCCCCGGAGGAAGCGCGCGAGGATCGACCCTCGCGCGAATTCCTCGATTCGGTGGTGCAGTCGGGCGGGCCGGTGAAGAGCGTGCATCACCTCGATCTGCGCCAGTCGATGGAGAACGGCGGCGGACCGGCTTGCCTCCGGCAGCGCATCGTGCTCACCGGCGAAGAGCGCGCGGCGGTGAAGGCGCGCGTGTTCTGGGACGACGCGCTCGGGGCGGAGCTGGAGGAGTGGGTGCGCAGGCACTACCGCGATCGGGTGGTGGCCGCCGACCTGGCGGATCCGCACCTCGCGCGCGAGACGCTCGCGGCGCTCGACGAGCTGACGGGGATCCTCCGGCTGGGCAGCGTCTACGACTTCCAGCGCTGAGCTATCTGCGGGACGGCGGTTCCTTCCGGATCAGCTTTCCCTGGGGATCGACCAGGTAGTTGGCGTCGTCGTAGGACAGCTCGAAGAGCCCGTCCTCTCGCAGGGTGATCGCGCGCGGCGCCCGCTTCGCGAGCAGCGCGGCGGCGTCATTGGCGATGTTCAGCGTGGGCGATGGCGCCTCGGCTTCCTTCGCGTCGCCGGGCGGAGGAACCTCCTCGTCTCGAGCCGGCGGGGGCGCGGCGGTCGCGGGCGGCGGCTCCGGCGGTCTCTGCTCGGCCGTTTCCACGTCGCCCACGCGCGCGCGGATCTGCGCTGCCTCGTCCGGACCCAGCCGATCGAGCTCGCGCCCCAGCTCCGGATTGGCGGACACCAGCCGGGCTGCTCCGGCGATGAACGGACGGGGGAGAGGGAGCGGCGCCGGCACGAGCCTCGGCTCGCCGGGGCGCACCGGCATCCGCGCGATCCGATCCTCGCTCGCCTGCGCCTTGCGCACCGCATCGAAGCCCGGCCGCAGATCGCCGATCGTCAGCCCGCCTTTGGCGTCCGCGAGCGCCGAAGCCAGCTCGTCCGCGGCCTGCACCGCCTCGGTCCGCATGCGCCCCGCGCGGTCGAACGCCCTGGCGAGCTCGGGGTCCGGGCCCTCGGCCAGCGCCTCCGCCGCCGTATTCCTGATCCAGGTGCCGCGATCGATCGCCTGGATCAGCCGCTTCAAGTCGCCGCGTCCCCGGCCGACCGCCGCGTAGTCGCTGGCGCGGATGGCGTCGAGCTGGGCGCGGGTGGGCCGCGCCGCGAGCGCCTGCTGCGCCCACCGCTCCTGCTGGGCGATGGCGCGCAGCGCGCGGTCGTCGCGCTGCACGGCGGGGGAACCGTGGATGCACCCGGCGGCGAGGAAGACTGCGATCAGGATCCGGCGCATGCGCACTCCTTTTTCCGGGCGCGCCGGCGGCGCGTCAAGAGAGCAGCAACTGCGACGCCCGGCAGTCGCCTTCGGCCACGCCCTTGAGTAGAACGGCGCCAGGAGGTCCGCATTCAAATGATCGCCCTCGCGTTGCTCCTGGCGGCGCCCGCCGAGGATCTGCAGGCGCGCTTGCGCCACCTGGAGGCTGCGGCGGCCGCCTGGGCGCCCGCCCCCTCGCCCGACGGGACGCGGGTGGCGTACCTCACCACCCTGTTCGGAACCGGGCAGGCCGCCTCGGTGGCCACCGCCGGGGGCTATCCCATCCAGCTCACCGACGGGCCGGAGGGGGCGAACGAGGTCCGCTACCTGCCGCCCGACGCGAAGCAGCTGGTCGCGGCCGTGTTGCGCGACGGCCGCCAGCGCCTCCTCCTGGTCGCCGAAGACGGGTCCAGCGCGGTCCCCCTCGACGCCGACGCCGGCGAGCAGCTCTTCGGCGGTTTCGCCCGCGACGGCAAGAGGATCTTCTATGCGGTGCAGTCAGGGGAAAAGGTGTCGCTGCGAATCTTCTCTCCGGACACCGGCAAGAGCGCCGAGGTGACGGAAGCGCCTCCGGCGGCGGGACACCAGCCCGCGGCCGGCTCGCTTCCTCTGGTCGAGGCGCTGGCGGGACTCGTCGCGCTCGGCCCCCCGTCGCTGGACGGGCGCTCGATCCTCGCCCAGGTGCGGAGGTCAGGGTCGGATTCGCTCGTGCTCGTCGATCTGGGAACCGCGCGCGCGGTGGTGTTGACGACGTTCGAGAAGCCGGCCCGCCTCCGCCAGCCGCGGTTTTCGTCCGATGCCCGCACCGTGTACGTGCTGACCGACGCAGGTCGCGAGACGTTGGGCGTGGATTCGATCACCGTCCAGGGACGCGCGCGGAAGACGGTGTACGCGCCGGCGCAGGACGTCGAGGCCTTTGCGCTCTCCGAAGACGGGCACCGACTCGCCGTCGCACTGGAGACGAACGGGCAGAACCTCTTCTCGCTCCTCGACTTTCCCACCCTCCGCGCGCAGCCACTCGCCGCCCCGCCAGCGGGCGCGCTCGCCCCGGGCGACATGAGCTGGGATCGCGCCGGAGACCGGCTGTTCTTCGGCTGGCGCCAGGCCGACGACACGACGGATGTCTGGGAGTTGCGCGTCGGCCGGGGCACGGCGACGCGGCTGACCCGCAGCCCGCGCCCCGGCCTCGCGCCCGACTCGATTCCGCGGCCGGCGCTGATCCGTGCCGGCGCATCCGAGGCCTGGCTCTGGCGCCCGAAGGAGGAAGGAAAGCCGCGGGTCGCCGTGCTGATCGCGCGGGAGCCCGTGCGTCCGGTGTTCGACAAGCGCATCACGGCGCTGAACTTCGCCGGGTTCGCCGTGCTGGCGGTGAACGGGAAGGGGGCGGAGAAGGAGGCCCTCGAGTATCTCGCGTCGGCGCGGGATCTCGACGGGCGCGAGCCCTTGCTGCTCAATCCGGACGGCCTGCCGGTGACGGATCGCGAGCGCTGGAGCGGCGTGGTCACCGGGCCGGGGCATCCACGCTCGGGACTCGAGCTCGACCCGGATCACCCGGATCTGCGCGCGCTCGTGCGGTATGCGCGACGGCAGAAGGACACGCCGTAGCCGGCGAGCCCGCCAACTTGAATTCGCAGACATCCGTAGCCGGCGCGTCCATCCCTCGCGTGACGAGCTGGAGGAATCGGGGGAGGCATTTTCGCCTCAGATCTCCCGCGCGATCTCCGCCGCCGCCGACCGCAGCGCGAACGCCGCCGGGGCCATCGGCGCGCCGCGCGACACCAGCAGCACCACGTAATATCCGTCCGGCAGCGCCTGGCAGAGGAGCGCGCCCCCCTCGCACGCCGTCCGCAGCTCGAGGAGCGCGCCGGCGCCGTGCTCGCGCGCGCCGGTCTGGACGGAGAGCCAGACCGCGGCCACCTGGGCGCCGAAGACCTTCATCTCGTACTCGGACAGCCCGGAGTCGCGCACCACCAGCTCGACGGACTCGCCCTCGAAGTCGCAGAACACGGCGCCCCGCGCTCCCGGCACACGCCCGACGAGGGTTGTCAGCATGCGCCGGAAGGGCACGGGAAGCGCTTGTACCCATACGGTCCGAGTGGTAGCAAGCGGCGTTTGCGGAGAAGGAGAGAACCCGTTTGGACAAGCGCGCGGCGGTGGTGCTCGGCGTCATCTTCGGCGGCCTCTTCCTGGTGCTGTTCGGGTTCCTGCTGCTCGCGTACTCGGCGGTGAAGGGCGTCGGAACGAACGTCAGCCTGGACACCGAGACCAGCGTCGGCGCGCGCCTGGGGATCGTCGAGGCCAAGGGCACCATCGGGGATACCGCGCCTGCCGGCGTCGACTCCGACAAGCTGGTGAAGCTGCTCAAGAAGTACGAGAAGGACGACGACATCAAGGCCATCGTCATGCGCGTCGATTCGCCGGGCGGCTCGGTCGCGCCGTCGCAGGAGATCCACGACGCGATCAAGCGGATCAACGCGAAGAAGAAGGTGGTGGTCTCGATGGGCGCGCTGGCCGCGTCCGGCGGCTACTACATCTCCGCTCCGGCCGATCGGATCTACGCCGAGCCCGGCACGCTCACCGGATCCATCGGCGTGATCTTCATGCACTTCAACGTCCGCGGCCTGCTCGATTGGGCGAAGATCGAGGAGACCACGCTGAAGACGGGCAAGTACAAGGACACGCTCTCCCCGTTCCGCCCCATCCACGACACCGATCGCGAGGAGATCCAGGGCATCTCCGACGACGTCTACAGCCAGTTCGTCCAGGCGGTGGCGCAGGGCCGCCACCTCCCCGAGGCGCGCGTTCGCGAGATCGCGGAAGGCCGGATCTACACCGGCAAGCGCGCCAAGGAGCTGAAGCTCGTGGACGAGCTGGGCGGCTTCGACGACGCCGTCGCGGCCGCTTGGGAGCTCGCCGGACAGAGCGGCGAGCCGAAAGTCCAGTACCCGCCGCGCGAGCACGAGATCTCCCTGCGCGACCTGATGCGCGGCGCGTTCCAGGGCGCCTTCCAGGGCGCCACCGAAGGCGTCCGATCCGCCGTTCCGGAGCAGGGCGGCCTGATGTTTCTCGCGCCCAGCCTGGTGAGGTGATGGATCGGCTGTGGGCGCCGTGGCGGATGGAGCTGATCGAGAAGGGAGAGCCGCAGAAAGGATGCATCTTCTGCGAGCTGCCGCGCGCCACGGACGACCGGGAAAACCTGATCCTCGGCCGCACCGCGCACACCTTCGCCATCCTCAACCGGTTCCCGTACACGAATGGTCACCTGATGGTGGTGCCGCGGGCGCACGTCTCGGACCTGGGCGCCCTGCCGCGCGGGGAGAACGACGAGCTCGCCGACAGGCTCCGGGTCGCGGTGCGACTCGTCGGCGAGGGGTACCGCGCCCACGGCTACAACCTGGGGATGAACCTCGGCCGCGTCGCCGGCGCGGGAATCGCCGACCACCTGCACTGGCACGTGGTGCCGCGCTGGAACGGCGACACCAACTTCATGCCCGTGCTCGGCGACACCAAGGTGCTGATCGAGAGTCTCCATGCCAGCTGGGACCGGCTGCGCCCGCTGTTCGATCGCGAGTACAGCGAAGGCCCGGCATGGTGAAGGAGCAGGTCGCGGCCCTGGTGGAGAGCGCGCTGCAGCGCTGCGTGAAGGACGGCCTGTTGCCGCCCGGCGAGTACGCCGCCGGGCTCGACGCGCCGAAGCAGGCGGCGCACGGCGACTTCTCCTCGAACGCGGCGATGGCGTTCGCCAGGCAGCACGCCGCGGCCACCGCCGCGAAGAAGCCCAATCCGCGCGCGCTGGCGCAGGCGATCGCGGAGCGGATCGAGGATCCCGCGGGGCTCCTCGCCGCCAGGCCGGAGATCGCCGGACCTGGCTTCATCAACCTCAAGGTCGCGCAGGGGGTCTGGCACCGCGCCCTCGGCGAGATCTGGGAGCAGCGCGAGCGCTTCGGCCGCAGCGACGCCGGCCGCGGGCTGCGGACGATGGTGGAGTTCGTCAGCGCCAATCCGACCGGTCCGATGCACGTCGGCCACGGCCGCGGGGCGGTGATCGGCGACGTGGTCGCCAACCTCCTCGACTGGGCGGGGTACGAGGTGTTCCGCGAGTTCTACATCAACGACGCCGGCGGCCAGGTCTTCCGCCTCGCGCACGCCACGCTCGCGCGCGCCACGGAGTTGCGCCCCGGAGTGCCGCGCGTGCCGCTCGATCCCGAGGACTACCAGGGCGAGTACGTGATCGACGTCGCGCGCGCCTGGCTGGAGGCGGGCGGCGATCCCGCGCGCCCGTTCGCGGAGATCCGCGAGCCGCTGCGGGACTTCGCCACCCGGTACATCCTCGACAATCTGATCCGGAAGGACCTCGAGCTGATCGGCATCCGCTTCGACGGCTTCTTCAGCGAGAAGACGCTGCACGCGCAGGATCGCCTGTCCGCCGCCATCCGCGTCCTCGAGGACAAGGGCATGACCGCCCTCGAGGTGCTGCCGCCGCCGAAAGGGATGGAGGTCGACGAGGAGGAGTACGTCGCCCAGCCGCTCAAGGTGGTGAAGACCACCCGCTTCGGCGACGATCGCGACCGTCCGCTCTTCAAGACCAGCGGCGAACCCACCTACTTCGCCGCCGACATCGCCTACCACTTCGACAAGATCTCCCGCGGGTACCGCCGGCTGATCGACGTCTGGGGCGCCGACCACGGAGGCTATGTCTCGCGGATGAAGGCGGCGGTCGCCGCGCTCGGCGGAGAGCTGGAGGTGATCCTCTTCCAGCTGGTCAATCTGATGAAGGACGGCCAGCCCTACCGGATGAGCAAGCGCGCGGCGAACTTCGTCACCCTCCGCGAGCTCCTCGAAGCGGCGGGCGCCGACGCGACGCGCGTCTTCTTCCTCCTGCGCCGCGGCGACATGGCGCTGGATTTCGACATCGGCCTGGCGCAGAAGCGCGACAACGCGAACCCGGTCTTCTACGTCCAGTACGGACACGCGCGCTGCGCGGCGATCCTGCGCAGGGCGCGCGAGGAGAAGGGCGTCTCGCCCTCCTGGGACCCGGAGGCGATGAGCGCGCTCGTCCTCCCGGAAGAGATCGACCTGATCAAGCGGATCCTGCAGTTCCCCGAGCTGATCGCGCATGCGGCCCTTTCGCTCGAGCCGCACAAGGTGGTGTTCTGGCTCCAGGAAACCATCGGCCAGTTCCACGGCTATTACACGAAGTACAAGAAGACCGAGCGGGTCATCTCCGACGATCCGCGCAAGACCGCGGCGCGCCTCTTCCTCGTCTGGGCGGTGAAGCAGACGCTTCAGAACGCGCTCTCGGTGCTCGGCGTCGAGGCGCCGGAGCGGATGGACGCGCCCGCAGAAGAAGAGTAGCGGCCTCCGGCCGGGTCTGGTACACCCCGCGAGGATGCGGGACGTGGAGCGGCTCCGCGAGAGGCGGCAGTTTTCCCTCGACGACCGGCAGGCGGTCGCGCTGGCAATCTGCGCGCTGCTCCTCCTCTCCGGCGTCTTCTCTCTCGGCGTCCTGATCGGAAGGAGGACCGCGCCCGAGATCGATTCCGGCGCGGGCGGGCTGGCCGCGCTCGATGCGGCAGCGCGCACGCCGTCGCCGCATCCCGAGCCGGCGAGAGCGGTCGCGCCGCCCGTCGCCGCCGCGACGCCTCTGCCGCAGCCGGCGGCAGAGAAGCCCGCGCCGGTGCGCGCCGCGACGGTCATTCCGGCGCCGCCCTGGCCCTCCGTCGTCGCCGCTGCGCCATCGCGCCCCGTCCAGGTGGCGCCGGCGCCGCCGGCCGCGCTCGCTCCGCCGCCGCGCGATCTGGGCGCGTTCACCGTCCAGGTAGGCGCCTCGCAGGATCGCGCGGAAGCGGCACGCCTGCAGAACCGCGTGCGCAGCT
>DASREU010000139.1:0-14277 GCA_035651935.1 Myxococcales bacterium
CGGACGAGCGCGGGCACCGGCAGCGCGCCGGCGGCCTGCTGCCCGCCCGTCATCGCCACCGCGGAGTTGTAGAGGATCTTGTAGGTGAGGTTCACCCCGGCCGAGACGGCGGCCTTGATCGCCAGCATGCCGGAGTGGAAGAGCGTCCCGTCCCCGATGTTCTGGAACAGGTGCTGCGTGCCGGTGAACGGCGCCGCTCCGACCCACTGCGCGCCTTCGCCGCCCATCTGGGTGACGCCGATCACCGAGCGGTCCATGCGGATCGCCATGGTGTGGCAGCCGATGCCCCCGCCCGCCATCGACCCTTCCGGCACGACGGTGGAGGTGTTGTGCGGGCACCCGCTGCAGAAGAATGCGGTGCGCGCCATCGCAACCGCCGCCGGACGCCGGCGCACGGCCTCGAGAGTGGCGATCCGGGTACGCACCGACTCCGGCAGCGGACGTGCGGCAAGCCGCGAGGCGACGAGCGGCGCGATCGAGTCCGGATCGAGCTCGCCGTACGCCGGCACCAGCGGATTGCCGGCGGGGTCCAGCTTGCCGACGATGCGCGGGTGCCGTTCGGCGCCGTAGAGGACTTCGCGGAGGAGCATCTCGATGAACGAGCGCTTCTCCTCGATGACGAGGATCTCCTCCAGTCCCTGGGCGAACTCGCGGACGATGCCCGGCTCGAGCGGATAGAGCATGCCGATCTTCAGCAGGCGAACCCCGGCAGTCCGCAGCGCCTCTTCTTCCAGGCCGAGATCGCGCAACGCCTGCCGGAGATCGAACCAGGTCTTCCCGGCGGCGACGATCCCGATGCGGTCGCCGTCGCCGCGGGCGACGATGCGGTTCAGCCCGTTCGCCGCCGCATACCTGCGCGCCGCCTCGAGCCGCGAGGAGTGCAGCGTCGCTTCCATCTCCAGCGAGAACGGGGCGAACAGCCGCGCGTCGAAAGAAGGAGCGAAGGGCCGGCTCCCCACCTCGAAGGAAGGCGTGACCGGCACGACGCGATCCGGCGACACCAGCGCGGTGCCCGCCTCGTCGCACACGTCGGTGGCGCATTTCATGCCGACCCAGAGGCCGGAGTATCGCGAGAGCGCGTAGCCGTGCAGCCCGACGTCGAGGATCTCCTGCACGCTGCCCGGATAGAGGACAGGAAAACCTGCCGCCCAGAACGCGGGCTCGCTCTGGCTGGGAATGGTGGAGCTCTTGCACGCGGGATCGTCGCCTGCGAGCGCGAGCACGCCGCCGTTCTTCCCCACCCCGGCGAAGTTCGCGTGCTTGAAGATGTCGCCGGACCGGTCGACGCCGGGGCCTTTGCCGTACCACATGCCGAGGACGCCATCGTACTTCGCCGCGGGAAACGCGCTCGCGAGCTGGCTGCCGAAGACCGCCGTGGCCGCCAGCTCCTCGTTGACGCCGTTGACGAATCGCACTTCGTGCGCCTGGGCGATGCGCGCCGCACGCTCGAACGCGACGTCGAGGCCGCCGAGCGGCGACCCGCGGTACCCGGAGACCAGCGTCGCCGTCCGCAGCCCGCGGCGGCGATCGGCGCGGTGCTGGTCGAGCGTCAGGCGGACCAGCGCCTGCGTGCCCGTGAGGTAGACGGTGCCTTCCTCGCGCAGGTACTTGTCGTCGAGCGACCAAGGTTGCGGTTCTGCGGAAGAATGTGTCTGCACGGCCGCTGGTCCTCCAAATCAGGCGCTGACAATACATCGCTGCGCGGCGCCATCGAGCGGGATCGCGGCCGCATTCTGCCCTGCGGAACGCCGACGGCGGCCGTCGGGGGGCGGCGTGACGCGAACCGGGTTTTCTGGTTTCCTCGCGGCATGGAACCGCTCCAGGAATACCTCGGGAAACCGTGGTTGCAGTTCTATCAGCCCGGCGTGCCCGCGATCGTGGAGTTCGAGGCGAAGCCGGTGTTCCAGCTCTTCGACGAGGCGGCCGCGAAATGGCCGTCGCGCGACGCGCTCGTCTTCTACGGGCGCGGCATCACCTACGGCGAGCTGCGCGATTCCATCGACAGGCTTTCGTGCGCGCTGGCTGATCTGGGCGTGAAGAAGGGCGACCGGGTGGCGCTGTATCTGGTCAACAGCCCGCAATTCGTGATCGCGTATTTCGCGGCGCTCAAGTGCGGCGCCGCGGTCACCAGCATCAGCCCGCTCTACACCAGCCATGAGGTCCGCTACCAGCTCGAGGACAGCGGCGCCCGCGTGGTGGTCTGCCAGGATCTGCTCTACGAGAAGGTGGCGAAGTGCGGCGCGCCGCTCGACGCCGTGGTGGTCACCAGCGTCGGCGAATACCTTCCCGCCTTCAAGCGGCTCCTGGGAAAGACCGCGCTCGGCAAGCTCTTCCCGGAGATGAACCTCGGAGCGCCGCGGATCGCGCCCGCGAAGAACCTGCACCGCCTGCAGGATCTTCTGAAGAAGTACCCGCCCACGCCGCCCCGGGTCACGATCGATCCGGCAGCGGATCTCGCCGCGCTGCCGTACACCGGCGGCACGACCGGGCATCCGAAGGGCGTGATGCTCACGCACCTGAACATGCTCGCGGCGCAGGCGCTGGCGAAGGCCACCTTCCCGGGCTTCGAGGACGGCAAGGAAGTGATCATCGCGTTTTTGCCCTTCTTCCACATCTACGGGCAGGTGGTGATCATGCTGAACGGCCTCTGCCAGGGGCACTTGCTGGTGCTCTTCACCAGCCCCGACACCGAGGCCATCCTCTCCGCGATGGAACGCTACGGCGCGACCGTGTTCTTCGGCGTGCCCACGCTGTTCGAGTACCTGAAGGAGCACAAGGACACCGACAAGGTGAACTGGCGGCGCCTCAAGCTCGTGCTCTCCGGCGCCGACACGTTGCACGAGTCCACCACCAAGGGCTGGGCGAAGCGCACCGGGTCCAACATCATCGAGGGCTACGGCCTCTCCGAGACGTGCGCGATGAGCCACGTCAACCCGGTGCAGCGGCCGAAGGCCGGCTCCTTCGGGTGCCCGATCCCCAACGTGCTCGCGGCAGTGATCGATCCGGAGACGCTCGCCTTCGTCCCGCACGGCCAGATCGGCGAGCTGGTGCTCTCCGGTCCGAGCGTGATGCTGGGCTACTGGAAACGGCCCGACGAGACGGCGCGCACCTTCATCGAGCGCGGCGGCGTGCGCTGGATGCGGACCGGCGACATCGTTCGCATGGACGAGGAGGGATACTTCCATTTCTACGACCGGTCCAAGGACCTGATCAAATGCAAGGGGTACTCGGTCTTCGCCAAGGACGTGGAGGAGGTCCTCTACGCGCATCCCTCGGTGAAGGCCGCGGGAGTGATCGGCGTTCCCGACCCGGCGCTCGGCCAGCGGATCAAGGCCATCGTGGTGCTGCAGGCCGATGCGCGCGGCAAGGTGAACGAGGACGAGATCAAGGCCTACTGCCGGGAGCGGCTCGCCGAGTACAAGGTGCCGCAGATGGTGGAGTTCCGCGGAGAGCTGCCGCGCACGGACGTGGGCAAGGTGTCACGCCGCGAGCTGCGCGACGACACCACGGCGGCCTGAATGCCCGATCCGTTCTTCCGTGTCGAAGGCGTCACCCGCCGCTTCGGCGGGCTGCTCGCCGTCAACGACGTCACTTTCGAGCTGCGGCGCGATCAGATCGTCGGGCTGATCGGGCCGAACGGCGCGGGGAAGACCACCCTGCTCCGCCTGATCACGCGGGTGCTGCGGTCGGATCGGGGCAAGGTCATCTTCAACGGCGAGGACATCACCGGGCTGCGCGTGTGGGACGTGGTGAACCGCGGGATCGCCTGCACCTTCCAGAACACGCGCCCGTTCCGCCACCTGCCGATCGTCGCCAACGTGATGGTGCCGCTGCTCGCGCCCCGCGCGCATGCCCGCGGCGACTGGGTGCGGAAGATCGATGCCAAGGCGATGGACGCGCTGGAGTTCGTGGGCATCGCCGACCAGGCGCTGGAGCCCGCCTCGGCCCTCTCGCAGGGAGACCTGAAGCGGCTGGAGGTGGCTCGCGCCATCGCCACCGAGCCGGAGCTGTTGCTCCTCGACGAGCCGCTCGGCGGGCTCAACCCGGCGGAGTCGGAGCTGCTCGCGCGCTCGATCAAGCGGCTGCACAAGGGCGGCCGCTTCGGGCGGCTGCACTCGGAGGGGCCGGCGGTGCTGATGATCGAGCACAAGCTCAAGGAGCTGATGTCGATCGCCGATCGCGTGATCGTGATGGACCACGGCGAGGTGCTGGCCGACGGCGTCCCGGCGGACATCGTGAAGAACCCGAAAGTGATCGAGGCCTACCTGGGGTCGGCAAATGGCGCTGCTTGAGGTCAAGGACCTCGCGGTCCGCTACGACAAGGCCGCGATCCTCAACGGCGTCTCGCTGGAGGTCGGCGAGGGCGAGCTCGTCGGCCTGGTCGGACCGAACGGCGCCGGGAAGTCGACCTTGCTGCGCGCCATCTCGGGCCTGGTCCGCTTCGAGGAGCGGATGAAGCGCGGCGTGGACGGGGAGATCGTGCTCGAAGGCGAGGTGCGGTTCGCGGGGGAGCGCATCGACGGGCTGGAGGCGCACGAGATCCGCAAGCGCGGGCTCGTCCATTGCCCCGAACGCAGGCGCCCGTTCCGCGAGCTGACGGTGGAGGAGAACCTGCTCGCGGGCGCATATCTCTCGCGCGGCTCGGCCGAGAAGAAGCGCAATCTGGAGCGGTCTTATACGCTCTTTCCGCGCCTCGCCGAGCGGAGGAAGCAACTCGCCGGCAAGCTCTCCGGCGGAGAGCAGCAGATGCTCGCGACGGCCCGGGCGCTGATGTACGAGGCGAAGCTGCTCGCGATCGACGAGCCGTCGCTCGGGCTCGCGCCGAAAGTGCGCGAGGAGCTGTTCGCCGCCATCGCGAAGATCCACGCTGCAGGCACGCCCGTGCTCCTGGTGGAGCAGGAGGTGGCGCAGGTCTTCAGGATGGCGGGTCGCAACTACGTGCTCTCGCAGGGCCGGATCATCGCCCAGGGCACCGCGGCGCAGATGATGAGCAACGAGACGCTCCGGGCGGGCTACCTGGGCCTCTGACAGCAGGAGGCCGTCGAAGTCCGCGCACAAGCGTCGTCAGCGCGCGCGCTGGGCGGCGCTCGAAACGTGCAGCTGCGCGCCGCAGATGCGACAGACATGCCGCCAGACCGGGTTCTGCTGCTTGCACCGCGGGCAGCGGGTCTCGATCCGGTCGCGGATCCAGGGCGTCAGCCCCCGCGGCATGAAGAGCAGCACCAGCAGCACGATCACCGCGAAGATGAGCAGGCGAAGCTCGCCGAACGCGCTGAAGCTGCCCAGCCACTCCGTCAACGGATAGAGCAGGAAGACTGCAGCGACCGGCCCGTAGATCGTCGCGAGCCCGCCGAAGACGCCCCAGATCACCACCTGGAAGGAGAGCGCGGTCTCCAGCGTGGAGGGCCCCGCGCCGCGCATGAAGTGGGCGTACAAGGCGCCGGTGATTCCCGCCGCGGCCGCGGAGATCCCGAACACCGCCAGCTTGTAGCGCGTGGTGTCGATGCCGGCGGCGCGCGCAGCCAGCTCGTCGTCGCGGATGGCGTGGAGGATCAGGCCGAAGCGCGAGTCGGCGAAGGCCCAGAGCCCGAACACGATGACCAGCATCCCGATCGCGGCGATGTAGTAGTTGCCGATCCGCGAAGTGGCGAGCGACTGCAGGCCGGTGACCCCGAGCTCTCCGCCGGAGAAGTCCGGGAAGGCGAAGAGCACCCCGATGAGGATCAGCGGAAAGGCGAGCGTCGCGAGCGAGAGGTAGGAGCCGCGCAGGCGCAGGCAGAGATAGCCCACGCAGAGTCCGATCGCCGCGGCGACGAGAGCCGCGGTTCCGACCGCGATCCAGGGGGGAAATTCGAGCCGCAGCGAGAGCAACGCGCTGGAGTATGCCCCGGCGCCGAAGAAGAGCGCCTGCCCGAAGTTCACCTGCCCGGCGTATCCGGCGAGCAGATCCCAGCTCGCGGCGAAGGCGGCGAAGATGCAGGTCATCGCCGCCACCCTCAGGATATATGGATCGGGGATGACGACGGGCAAGAGCACCACCGCCAGCACCCAGACAGCGGCGAGCGTGCGCGAGGGCAGGACCAGGACCTCGCTGCGCAGTTGCGCCCAGGCGCGGCGAGCGAAGAAGGCCGCGGAGGTCAGCGTTCCTCCTCGAAGGCAACGCCGAACAGACCCTCCGGGCGGACGAGAAGGACGATCACCATGATCGAGAGCGACATCGCGCCCTTGAGGAACGCGCCCTGCGGCAAGGCGAAGACGGTGATCGCCTCCACGTACCCGATCACCAGCGCGCCGATGACGCTGCCCTGGATGCTGCCGAGCCCGCCCAGCACGACGATGGAGAGCACGGTGACCAGCGGCGCCAGCCACATGAACGGATCGACGACGAAGACCGGCGCCACCGCCACGCCGGCGATGGCCGCGAGCGCGACGGAGATGCCCACGGTCAGCATCGCCACCCGCTTCACGTTCATGCCCATCAGATTGGCCACCTCGAGGTCGTTCGCGGTGGCGCGGATGGCGAGCCCGAGGCGCGTACGATGCAGCAGGATCCAGGTTCCCGTCAGCATCCCCGCGGCGATGATCAGGATGATCAGGCGCTGCCAGGGGATGACGATCCCGAGGAAGACGACCGCCCCCTCGACGACGGACGGGATCCCCAGATAGCTGCCGCCGAAGTAGTGCAGCATCGCTTCCTGGAAGATGAGCGCCAGCGCGATGGTGGCGATCAGCACCGCCGACTCGTGCTGGCGCACGGGCTCGATCACCAGCCGGTAGCAGATCAGCGACAAGGCCGTGACCGACGCGACCGCCAGGAACCCCGAGAGCAGCGCGCCCACGCCGCCCATCTGCAGCAAGGCGTAGAGCGCGTACGCCGCCAGCATGTAGAAGGCCGTGTGCGCGATGTTGACGATCCGCGCCACCCCGAACACCAGCGAGAAGCCGATGGCGAGGAGCGCGTACGCGCTCCCGTTCACCAGGCCGGTGACGAGGATGTCCTGGAACATCCGGGGATCAGCTCTCGCCGGGCAGGCCGAACTTCCCCATCCCCTTCACCGAGGGCGGCCAGAACGGGACCTTCTTTCCGTTCTGCCACTGCACCGCGATGCCGGTGTCCTTGCCGATGCCCCAGACCGGGTCGTGCGCCTTGTCGAACTCCAGGATCGCGCCGGTGCCGACGTAGTTCGTCTGCTCGAGGATCGGCACCAGCTTGTCGGCGTCCATGGTGCCCGCCTTCTCGATGGCCATCTTGAGCAGGTCGATGGCGTCGTACGTCCCGGCGTTGTAGGTGGGCGACTTGTTGTAGCGAGCCTTGAACGCCTTCACGAACGGGATCATCTTCGGCGTCATCTCCACCTCGGCGTACGTATCGAGGGTGGCGACGTAGTTCCCCTTCCCGGCGGTGGCCTGCCAGAAGCCATCCTTCTGCGCCTCGACGTTGATGCCGAAGGCGACGGCCTTCATCTTCTTCTCCCCCATCTGCCGCCCCACCACGATGCCGACCGGTCCGGAGAGGGCGGTGAACACCATGTCCGCCCCGGCGCGCTCGATCGCGGCCAGCTCGGCGGTGACGTCGGTCGCCACCGGCGACGGCTGCCACAGGCCCACCACCTCCATCTTCATCTTGGGAAGGTTCGCCTGCGCGGCTTTCACGATCGCCTCCGTCCACATCACCTTCTCGGCAAGGATGGCGACCTTGGGGGTCTCCTTCTTCAGATCCGCGCGGATCTGTCCGGCGATCGTGTTCAGCACCGCGAACAGCGTCTTGCCCAGGCCGGGGGAGTTGAGCGGCGCAACCCGGAACCAGTACTTGTACCGGTCGTAGTTCTTCTCCACGTTGGCGCCGAGCTTGGCATCCGCCGCGCCGCAGCCGAGGAAGATCTTCTTGTAGTCCATCGCGACGTCCTGCATCGCGAGCACCGCCTCGGAACGGAAGCCGCCGACGACGTAGTCGGCCTTCTCCCGGGTGATGGCGCGCTCCATCGCATTGGTGGCGTCCGGGACGGACTGGATCTCGTTGCTGTCGACGCGGATCAGCTCGATCTTCCTCTTCTTGCCGGCGACGGAGATGCCGCCCTCCTTGTTGATCTCGTCGCGCGCCATCTCGGCGCCTTGCCAGGAGTTCTCTCCCTGGGCAAACGCCATCGGTCCGATGACTGCGATCCTGACGGTGTCCTCTGCGAGCGCGGCGGTCGCGATTCCCAGCACGGCGGCCGCGGCAACGATGAGCGGGCGAAGCATGGATCCCCCGAAGGTAGGAAGTGGGCGATGCGGCAGGCGGTGTATTCTGTCAGCGGCGCTGTGTTTGTCGAGCCCCCGGGGCGCGTGCGTTCCGCAGGTTGAAATTTCCCACCATGCGGCGGAGAACGGCGGCATGACCGACTCCCTGATTCCGACCGCTGCCCTGCACCGCTGGACCGCGGACCTCTGGCGCGCAGCCGGCTCCAGCGATCGCGAGGCCACCCTCACCGCCGATCATCTCGTCGGAGCAAACCTCGCGGGACACGACTCGCACGGCGTGGGAATGAATCCTCGCTACGTCGACGCGTTCCTGGCTGGCGAGCTGCCGCTCAACCAGTCGGTCTCCTTCGCTTCCGACGGCGGCGCGCTCCTGACCGTCGACGGGAAGCATGGGATCGGCTCGTCGGTCGCCTTCCAGGCGATGGAGATCGCCATCGACCGCGCGCGCCGGCACGGCGTCTGCGTGATCGGCCTCAAGAACGCCCACCACATCGGCCGCGTGGGACACTGGGCGGAGCAGGCGATGGCGAGCGGATTCGCCTCCATCCACTTCACCAACGCCCTCGCCGCGGCGCCGATGGTGGCGCCGTACGGCGGTGCGCAGGCGCGGTTCCTCACCAACCCGCTCACGGTCGGCATCCCGCGGCGCGGAGCAGACCCGATCCTGCTCGACTTCGCGACCAGCGCCATCGCGTACGGCAAGGCGCGGGTGGCGTACAACCGCAAGGAGAACGTGCCGCCCGGGTGCCTGATCGACTCCGGCGGGCGCGCCACCCAGGATCCCGCGGTGATGTTCGAGCGGCGGGACGGCCGGCTCGGCGCGCTGGTGCCGTTCGCCGCCCACAAGGGGTACGCGCTGGCCGTGGTCTGCGAGCTCTTGGGCGCGGCGCTGATCGGCGGCCCGACGGCCCGCCCGGAGAACATGCAGGTCACGCACGCGATCTGGAACAACATGCTCGCGATCGTCTTCGATCCCGACCGCCTGGGCGCGGGAGAGGCTTTCGAGCGCGAGGCGCGCAGCTTCGTCGAGTGGGTGCAGAGTGCGCCGCTCTCCGGAGAGCTGGGGAAGATCCTCATGCCCGGCGATCCGGAGCGACTCGCGCGCAAGCAGCGGGCCGACGCGATCCCGATCGATGCCGAGACTCTCGCGCAGCTGGACGGCGCCGCCGCCGCCCTCGCGCGGGCGAAAGGCAGATCGCCCGGGCCACTGTCCGCCCTGGCGCGCCGCAGCGACACATTCTGAAAACTAACTGGCGACGCAAGACGTGGGTCCAACCGACATGAGGCGGATGGTTGCCGCGATGGCGTTGTCAGCTTGCGCCAGCTACCGCGCGCTGCCGCTCGAGCCTCCGGCGCCGGGACAATCGCCGCTCGCGCTGCGGTACGAGCGCACGCGCTTCCACCTCTTCACCTCGACGGGCGACGCGGAGGTGGAAAAGGTCTTCGCCTCGGGGACGACGATCGTCGCCACCGTCTCGCAGCCAGGCGCCGGCGTCTTCGTCTCCACGGACTCCGGCACGGCGTGGACGTTTGCGCCCCTCGACGACGCGTCCCGCGACGTGATGTTCGACGGGCCCTTCATCGTCGCGCGTGGCGCGGCGGCGATCCATTGCTCCGGCGATGGCGGCAAGACCTGGCAGCACCACAAGCCGGCGAACGCCGCCATCGATGCGGCCGCCGCAGCCGACGGCGCCATCTATGTCGCCGCCGGAAATCACCTGCACCTCTCGCGCGACTGCGCGCGCACCTGGGACACGTTGACGCCGCAGATCCAGGGCGGCTGGCGGGCCCGCAGCATCGCCGTCGACCGCCGCAACGTCTATCTCTCCGTCCGCGGCGTCCGCGAAGCGGCGCCTGCGCTGGCCACCCTTCTCGACGGCTCCTCGGGTCCGGCGGCGGCCGCGCTCGCCATCGCCGACGGCCAGCGCACGCAATGGCCCGGAACGGACGGCATCTGGGTCACGCACGACGGCGGCACGCTCTGGCAGAAGAGCTCGCTGCCCCTCGACGCGTGGCTTGCCGTGGTGGCACGCGAAGTGTGGGCGATCGCCGCCGATCCGATGATCGAAGGGGCGGCGCTCGTCCGCCGCTCGCCGGTGCTCGCGGCCGCTCTCGACGGGCAGATCCGCGGGGCCAGGCCGGACGCGAAGACCTTGCGCGCGTCGCTCCGCTTTCCCGGGCGCGATGACCTGCTCCGCGACATCCCCGCGCCGATCTTCCGTTCGCTCGACGAGGGCGGGACCTGGATGCGCATGGATCGGGCGCCTGCGGCGCTGCGGCTCGCGCTCGAGCGGCAGCGCAAAGCCCAGCCTGCGTTCGAGACCGTCGCCCAGGCGGCGCCGAATCCGCGCAGTGCTGCGGCTCCGCCGTCCGGCGGGTCGAGGCGCGGCCGCGGACGGCGCGGCGACGGCGGCAGAGGGGCGGAGCGGCCGCTCCCGCAGCGCAGCGCGCGCGCCATCTCGTCCGAGCAGTTCTTCGTCCTCCTCGATCCGGTCCGCCTGCTGACCCGCTTCAATTCCGGCCGATCGCTCACCTCGATCGCCGGAGACGGCGTCCTGTACGCGTACGCGCCGACGCAGCAGTTCTGGGACTCGCTCGCCGACGCGGCGGCGGCCGCCGCCGATGCGGAGGGAGAGATCGCCGCGGATTCGGCAGCCCCTCCGCGCCTCGCCCCCGACGGTTTCGAGCTTCTCTCCTCGATGGACGGCGGCGCGACCTGGAGCACCCTGCCCACGCCGCGCCTCGACGCCGGCTCCAGCGAGCTCGACATCCTTCCCTACCCGGTCGCCGTGGCTGGCGCGGATTCGCAGGCCCTGTTCGTGTTCGCGGCGGCTGCGCGCGGCGGAAAGCCGTGGCGCGAGGCGTGGCGCGAGGTGCGCGAATGAAAACCGGGGAGCAGAGGAGCAAGGAGCCATGAAGCCGTCGATCATCCTCTTGTCGTGCGCCGTCGCGCTGCCGGCGCTGTCCCAGCCGTCGTCCTCGATGCCGCCGCCTCCACCGGACGAAGAGGCGACTCCACAGGGTCCGCCGCCCGAATCGCAACCGCCTCCGCCGCCGAGCGCGGCGCCCCCGACGGCGCAGCCGATCGAGCCTCCGGCGAGCGTCAGCACACCGCCGCCGCCTCCTCCCGCGTCCACCGTCGCCGGCGAGTGGGTCTACACGGCGCAGTACGGCTGGATCTGGATGCCGTACGACCAGCAATACACGCACGTGCTGGAGAACAGCGGCGTGGCGTACGAGTTCGTGTACTACCCGCGATTTGGATGGCGCTGGGTGCTCGCGCCGTGGGTATTTTCCCTCGGGCCACGGCCGCACTTCGTACACGGGCCCAATCGGTTCGCCTGGTACGCGCGACCCTGGTTCCGGACTCACCCGCTGGTCCGCCGCAAGGTGGTCCGGGAGCATCGCCGCCGCTGAACCGCCGCGGCGACACTTGTCGCCCGGTCCCGCCGGGCGCACATCACCTGCACCGGAGGTCCAACCGCGCGGTTCGCGCTCGTGAGGCCGGCCATGGTGCAACTCCCCATCAAGCGCGCGATCGAGCGCATCCCCGGCGGCATGATGATCGTCCCGCTGTTCGCCGGCGCGTTGCTCCGGACGTTCGCTCCCGGGACGCCGACGTTCTTCGGTTCCTTCACCGGCGCGCTGTTCACCGGAGCGCTCACCATCCTCGCCGTCTTCTACGTGTGCATGGGCTCGACGATCGAGTTCAAGGCCACCCCCTACATCATCAAGAAGGGCGGCGCCCTGTTCGGCGCCAAGGTCCTGACCGCCGTCGTCGTCGGGATCGTGCTCGGCCGTTTCTGGGGCGAGACGCCGGTCGAGGGAGGAATCCTCGCCGGACTGTCCACCCTCGCGGTCGTGGCCGCGATGAACGACACGAACGGGGGCCTCTACATGGCCCTGATCGGCCAGTTCGGGTCGCCGCGCGACGTCGCGGCGTACTCGATCATGAGCATCGAGTCGGGACCGTTCCTGACCATGGTGACGCTCGGCGTCGCCGGCCTGTCCGCCTTTCCCTGGCAGGCGCTCGTCGGCGCCATCCTGCCGCTGGCCGTCGGGATGGTGCTCGGCAACCTCGACGAGAAGATGCGCGCGTTCCTGGCGCCGGCCGTCCCCGTGCTGATCCCCTTCTTCGCTTTCGCGCTGGGCGCGAACATCGATCTCGGCACGGTCTGGAAAGCGGGGCTCCTCGGGATCGGCCTGGGCATCTTCGTGGTCCTGGTCACCGGCACCGTGCTGTTCTTCACCGATCGCATCACGGGAGGCACCGGAACGGCCGGACTGGCAGCCGCTTCGACCGCCGGCAATGCCGCTGCCGTCCCCGCGATCGTCGCCGCCGCGAATCCAGCCTACAAGCCAGCGGCCGCGAGCGCGACGATCCTGGTCGCGACGAGCGTCGTGGTCACCGCGATCCTGGTGCCGATCGTCACTGCCTGGTGGCACCGGCGCGTATCGTCGCGCGCGCCGGTGCGCGCGGTCGCGACCCCCACTGCCCGCTCGGTCTCCCCGTGATCGATGTGACGGTCATCGCGGACGATCTCACGGGAGCCGCGGACTGCGGCACCGCGTTCGCGCTGGCCGGCCTGCCGACGTTCGTGTCGATCGGGAACGCGCCCGCTCCGGACTCCGCGCAGATCGTCTCCGTCGACACCGACACGCGCCGTCTGGCGCCGGACGAGGCGGCGCGGCGGGCCGGCGAAGCTGCGCGCGATGCGTATCGCCGCGGCACGCGCACTCTCTACAAGAAGATCGATTCGACCCTTCGCGGCCACATCGCCGGGGAACTGGCGGCCACGTTCCGCGCCGCCGCGGAGCTCGTCGGCGGCGAGCCGCCTCTGGTCGTTTTTGCCCCCGCTTTTCCCGGCACCGCGCGGACGCTCCGCGACGGACGCCTGAGGGTCGCGGGCGTGCTCCTGGAAGAGACCGAGGTCTGGCGAAAGTCGGGCATGACGGGGACGGCGGAGCCGGTCGCGATGCTGCGCCTCGCAGGGTTGAAGGCTGAATCGGTTCCGCTCGAAGGCGTCCGTTCGCAGCTCTCCGCCGCGCTCGCCCGCCTTCTCGGTCGCGGCGTCCAGGTGGCGGTGTGCGACGCCGAGGAAGAGGAAGACCTGCGCAGGATCGCCGAGGCCGGCGCGGCGCAGCGGCGTCCGGTGATCTGGGTCGGGTCCGGAGGGCTCGCCCGGCACCTGCCGTCTTCCCTTCGCCTCCGTCCGCGATCGACGGCGTCTCCGGTGCAGCGTCTGACGCCCGGGCCGGTGCTCGCGCTCGTCGGCAGCCGCTCCACCGTGGCGCGCGATCAGGCGCGGGCGCTCGGCGAGGAAGAAGGGGTCGCGACCCTCATCCTGGAGCCCGACGTCCTGCTCGCCGGGCCGCGCAACGCGGAATGGGCCGCGGCGATCGCGGATCTGCACCGCGAGCTCTCCAGCGGCCGCGACGTGCTCCTCGTCACCGCGCTGGGCGCCAGCATCGATCTGCAGATCGGCCCGGCGCTGGCGGACGCCTTGGGCAGGTTCGCGGGGGAAGCTGCGGAACGCATCGGCGGCCTGATCGCGACGGGCGGCGACATCGCGCGGGCGGTCCTCGGAGCTCTCGGAGCCGGAGGGCTGCACCTGCTCGGCGAGGTCGAGCCGGGGGTCCCGCTCGGGATCGCGGATGGGCGGCGGCCCCTGCCGGTCGTCACCAAGGCCGGCGCATTCGGCACACGTGCGACACTGGTGCGCGGCCGCGACGCGTTGAAGCGCTTGATCAACGCCGAACCGGGAGATCCGGTCCGCGCAGGAGGTTCGTGATCATGGGACGTCCGATCGTCGCCATCACCATGGGCGACCCCGCCGGCATCGGGCCGGAGATCATCATGAAAGCGCTGGCCGTGCCGGAGGTGTACGAGATCTCCCGGCCGCTGGTCATCGGCGACGCACGCAGGCTCGCCAAGGCGGGAAAGATCGTCGGGTCGCGCCTTTCGATCCGGACGATCAACGACCCGGCGGACGGCCGCTACCGCGTGGGCGAAGTGGATTGCGTCGATCTCGAGAT
>DASREU010000140.1:0-12674 GCA_035651935.1 Myxococcales bacterium
AATCGATGGGCCGCTGCCGAGGGACCGCGCGATGAGGGCATTGGTCTGACCATTCGCGGGTCTGATCATCAGACCACTTGCGAGAAGTCAAGGCGCAACGCCCCATCGCTGTAAAAAAAAGAGGAGGCGGCCGTTCGCCCGGAGGGCCGCCGCCTCCCTTGTTCGTGCGTCGGCGCTACTTCGTGATCGCCTTCACCGCGTCGACGATCCCCTTGCCGAAGAAGCTGTTGTAGCCGGTGTCGCCCTGGCAGGTCGCCGTCGCGAGGGTGAAGCCCGGGCCCTGGGTCACGGTCTTCGGCGTGGGACAGGGCTGGTTGTTCGCCGTGATCTGCAGGATCGACTCTACCTGGGTGGGCGACATGTGCGGTTTGTTCTGGTTGTTCGACGAGAAGTCGCCGAACTGGCTGATGATCAGCGCCGCGACCCCCGCGACGTTCGGGGTGGCCATCGACGTGCCCTGGACGTAGCCGTAGAGCGCGCAAGGCGGCGTTCCGCCGGGACCCGCGCAGCTCTCGACCGGATCGGAAGGCGCCGAGCTGGCCGTCGACGACCAGGCGCCGATCAAGCGGCAGAGGCTGCCGTGGCCGTCGCAGGTCGCGCCCCCGGGGACGCCGGTGTAGTCGCGCGTCGAGCCGCCCGGGGCGGAGACGTCGGTCTTCCCCATCCCGTAGCTGCTGTAGAAGGCCTTGCCGTCGTTGTACCCGGTGGCGCTCACGCCCACCACGCCGGCGATCTCTCCGGGCGCCTCGACGAAGTCGCGGAAGAAGTTGCCGTCGCTGAGGTCGAAGCCGTCGTTCCCGAGCGCGGCCACCGGCAGGACCCCGTTGCTGCGCGCGAACTGCACGGCCCGGTTGAGGAGGATGTAGTCGGGGTGGTCGCAGATCGGATTGCCCTGCGCATCGACGTGCTTGTTGCCGCACTTCGGAATGTACCCGCCGAGGCTCATCGAGGCGACGTCGAAATGTTGCAGGCCGGCGTACACCAGCGCCTGGTCCAGCCAGATGAAGTCGCCCGAACCCGCTCCGCTGAGCACCTTCAGCTCGACGAGGGTGACGTTGGGCGCCACTCCGGAGATGCCGATCCCGTTGATCGGCGCGCCCACCGCGCTGATCGTCCACGTTCCGTGCCCGTTGAAGTCCTGGATGGTCGGTTCGGTCGGGACGAAGGAGCGGCTGTCCGCGGTGTCGAGGTTCGGCGCGACGTCGGGGTGGCTCTGATCGGCGCCGGTATCGAGAACGGCGACGCGGACGTCCTTGCGCCCTCGCTGCAATGCGTACGAGCCGGTCAGCGTCGCGTTCAGCTTCTTCTTGTCCCACTGCTCGTACCCGAGCGGATCGGGCATCGGCTGCGCATCCGATCCCGTCGGGGACGCCGTCCCGCCGTTGTTCGTCGACGAGTCGGCGGACGTGTCCGCCGCCTGGTACCAGGTCGGATTGAGGCTCATCGGCGTCGCCGTATCCGCCGACTTCACGCTGGAGCTGTTCAGGATGTTGGCGATGAAGTCCGGATTGTCGGAGGTGACGCCGACCCCCCCGATCTGCGGCAGCCGCTCGACGATGGTGCCGCCCGCGTCGGCGATCAGCTTGTCGACGTTGTTGGGCAGCCCGTTGGGCTGGTTGAACGCGACCACGTAGTGCGTGGCAGCGGAAGCGGCGGCCGCCGGGTATGCGACCGCCGCAAAGAGAAGCAGAGCGAAGCGTCCCAAGGTCATGAGGTCCTCTTTCAAAATTGCGGGTGCACTGCGTGTCGCCGCGGGTACGGCGCGGGCGCCGCTCCTACACCGACTCTGGGCGCGACACACCAGACGCACGCTCGCCCTGCCGACTCCTCAGCGGCGCCGTGGCGCTGCCCAGCTCACGCCGCTGAACGCCTCATCCAGGACCTTCGTCACGGCGCCTGCATCCAGCGGATCCGCGTCGGCGCGGACCGCCTTCGACCACAGCAACTGCCCGTCGGCGCGATCGAGCAGGTCGAGCTGGATCGCGGTCTGCGGACCGGCGAAGAAGCCGCGATCCTCGACGTTGAAGGTCACCACGTTCGAGAGCGGCGGAAGCTCCAGGGCGACCGCGGCGATCGGCTCCGGATCCGGAGCCGGAGGCTCCGGCAGCAGCCCCGTGTCCGGAGGGGGCGGGGCGTCGGCGGCGAGCGGGATCGGGGGCTCCGGAGCGTACCAGGGCTCCTCCACCTCGGGCGCGAGCACCAGCGGCTGCGGGGGAATCCAGAAGTCGAAGTAGAAGCCGAAGAAGAACGGCGAGACCGGGCGATAGACGTACGGCATCGGGCCGTAGGGAACGACGCGCGCAGGAGGCAGACGCGGCGGCGTTCCCCGCGGCGGCGCGACCGGAAGCGCCCGCGGCCGGACGGGCACCGACGCCGGCGCCTTGGTGACCGCCGGTGCGCTCTTTCCACCGGCGGAGTGCGAGTTCCCGCCCTTTCCGCCGCTCACGGCGATGATCACCGCCGCGGCGACGACGACCACGATCCCGACGACGATGCCGATCTTCGCCCAGGTCTGCTGGCTGTGACGCGCCTCCGTGGTGGCGACCGCGCGCTCGCGGACGAACAGCACCGCGTCCCTCGCTCCGGCGGCGTCGGCGCGGATCTCCCGGCGGGAGAGCGCTTGCTCGAGCGCCATCCGCCCGTCCTCATCCATCCTGCTCGCGAGCTCCTGCGGGACCTCTTCCGAGCTCTCGATCCACAACTCCGTGATCGGCTTTGCAATCACCCCGCTGCCATCGGCAGGCTCCGAAGGCGCACTCGCCGGCACGCGCACCGTCGCGCACCCGAACGCAAACACCGTCACGACAGCGATCGACCGCAGCACCACCCGATTGTAAGCGGAGATCCGGGGACACCATACGAAACTCATCGCGCCGACCCGCTGTCGGACCCCGCTGCTACGAGTTCTTCATGGCTCGACTCGCGCGCGTGATAGCTCCCGGTCTGCCCCTCCACATCACCCAACGCGGCAACCGGCGGCAGCAGACCTTCTTCGGCACCGACGATTACCTCCGCTACCTCTCGATCCTCGCGGAGTGGTGTGAGCTGGCGCGGCCATCTCTGGCAAGGCCGATTCGCCTCGTTCGTCATGGACGAGCGCCATACGCTCGCGGCGGCGCGATACATCGAGCGCAACCCCGTCCGCGCAAACATGGTTGCACGCGCCGAGGACTACCCCTGGAGCAGCGCTCGCGCACACCTGCTCGGCCGGGACGACGGCCTGGTGAAGACGGCCCCTCTCCTCGCCCTCGCCGGCGACTGGTCGACCCTTCTCCATGCGGGCCCCGATCCCGTCGATCCGGACCAGTTCCGCCGGCACGCGGCCACAGGCCGTCCCCTGGGCAGCGACGGCTTCGTCGACGGCCTCGAACGGCAGCTCGGCCGCATCCTCCGCCCGCGCAAGCCCGGACCGAGATCCGGGGACACCATACGTAACCCTGCATGCCGGATCCTGCGCTCTTCCTGAACCAGGAGGCGAAACAGAGTTGGCATGGCGAATTACGTATGGTGTCCCCAGATCTCGCCAGATCTTTGGCTGGAGGTGAGGGATGAGTTGGCAGATGCCCGAAGAGCCGTTTGCGGATCGGGATCCGGGGTCGGTGGTGGAGACGGTGATCCTGCCACGGACGCGGGACTTGGGGGATGGGTTCGAGGTGCGGCGGGCGTTGCCGTCGCTGCGGCGACGGATGGTCGGGCCGTTCATCTTCTTCGATCAGATGGGGCCGGCCGTGTTCCGGGCCGGTCAGGGACTCGACGTCCGGCCGCATCCGCACATCGGGCTCGCGACCGTGACGTATCTGTTCGAGGGAGAGATCCTCCATCGCGACAGCCTCGGGACCGTGCAGGCGATCCGGCCTGGCGCGGTGAACTGGATGACGGCCGGGCGCGGCATCGTGCACTCCGAGCGGACGCCGCCGGAGGTTCGCGCGAAGGGTGGCCGCCTGTTCGGGATCCAGATCTGGGTCGCGCTGCCGTCGGCGGACGAGGAGCGCGACCCGGCGTTCGCGCACACTCCTGCCGATGCGCTCCCGGTGATCGATGGCGGCGGCGCGCGCATCCGGATCATCGCCGGCGCGCTGTTCGGGGCGCGCTCGCCGGTCCAGACCCTCTCCGAGCTGTTCTACGCCGACGCAGCCCTCGCGACGGGGGCCCGCCTCGAGATCGACGCGGAGCACGAGGAACGGGCGGTCTTCGTCGCCGAAGGCTCCGTGATCGTCGGAGGCGAGCCGTTCGTCGCCGGCCAGCTCGCGATCCTCCGCCCCCGCCACCCTGCCCTCATCCAGGCGCCGGGCGCCGCGCGCGTGCTCCTCTTCGGCGGCGCCACTCTCGACGGGCCGCGCCACATCTGGTGGAACCTCGTCTCCAGCTCGCGGGAACGGATCGAGCAGGCGAAAGCGGATTGGGCGTCCGGTCGCTTTCCCAAGGTGCCGGGCGAGACGGAGTTCATCCCGCTGCCGGGAAGTCCGCCGCCCGTCGTCAATTACCCGTAGGGCGCCCTGGCTGTCTTCCGGGGCAGCCGCAGCGCTCAGGGGCGAAGCGCCGGAACGATCGCCGCCGGGTCGTCCGTCATCACTCCGTCCGCTCCCATCGCCACGAGCGACTTCGCCAGCGCCGGCTCGTTCACGGTCCAGAAATCCACCCGCAGCCCGAGCGCATGGCAGCGCCGGATCACCCAGGGCTTCGCCAGCGAGATCGGGAGCTGCGCCGCCACCCCGGGCGGCGCGAGCACCCCGCGCTGCGCCGCCGCGGGCAACGACACCAGGCGCGCCACCTCGCTGCGCCCCAGGCTGGTCGGTCCCCGATATCCGAGCGCGCGAACCCTGCGCAGCGTGCTGCTGCTGAACGACGCCAGCGTCACCTGCTCTTCCGCGCCGATGCGTCGCAGCAGCCGCACCGCCAGCTCGGACGCATCCACCTTCAGGTCGACGTTGATCGGCACGCCCGGAAACGCCTGCACCATCTCTTCCAGCGAAGGCACCCCCCACGCGCGCACTTCGCGGAACGTGCACTCGGCGATCCGTCGCGACACGCCGAACACGCGCCCACCGTCGGGATCGTGGGAGGTGACCAGCACCCCGTCGGCCGTCACGTGCACGTCGGTCTCCAGGGCATCGGCGCCGAGCTCGACTGCCCGCCGGAAGGCGGCCATGGTGTTCTCCGGAAGCTCGCGCGAGGCGCCGCGGTGGGCGTAGATCCGCGTCACGCCTCCGTCCGCCTCGCCGACAGCGCGACGAGCCTCGGACCACTCATCTCGTCCACCCGCAGCTCGAGCGGTCCGATGTCGACGTTGTCGCCGAGCGCCGGAATGCGCCGCAGCTTTTCGATGACCAGGCCGCCGATGGTCGCCGCGCTCCCGGGATCGATCTGCACTCCGAAGTGCTCCGCGAACTCGGCGACCGGCATGCGCGGATCCACCCGGTACCGTCCGCCGGGCAGCGGCTGGATCGACGCCCCTCCCTGCGTGTACTCGTCGGCCACTTCGCCGACGATCGCTCCGACGACGTCGTCCACCGTGACCAGCCCCGAGGTCCCGCCGTACTCGTCGACGACGATGGCGAGCTGCTGCCGCGTCCGCCGGAATTCCCGGATCAGCGCCTCGGCGGTCATCGTTTCCGGCACGTAGATCGGCTGCCGCAGCAGTGCCCGCAGCTCCGCCTCCGTCGCCGGATCCGTCCCCGCGTGGAAGACGTCGCGCACGTTGAAGATGCCGATGATGTGATCGATGTCTTCCTCGATCACCGGGTAGCGGCTATGTCCCGCGCGGCGGGCGATCTCCCTCCGCTCGCCGGGCGTCTGGTCGGCCTGGAAACAGACGATCTCCTGCCGCGGGATCATCAGGTCCCGCGCCAGCCGCTGCGGCAGGCGGAGCGTGCGCTCGACCACCCGCAGGCGCCCTTCGGACCCCGTCTTCCGCGACCGCATGCCGGCGACGATCAGCCGGAGCTCGTCCTCGCTGTGCACCGACTCGCTCTCCTGTGCCGTGTGCAGTCCCACCAGGCGCAGCGCCACCGAGGCGAGCCCGTTCAGCGCCCAGATGGCCGGATAGAACAGCACCCGGAACCAGTGCATCGGCGTCGACACCAGGAGCGCCGTCCCTTCCGAGCGCTGGATGGCGAGGCTCTTCGGCGCCAGCTCGCCGAAGACGATGTGGAGGAAGGTGATCAGGAGGAACGAGAGCGCGGCGGCGATCGCCTCCGTGGTTGTGGCGGTGAAGCCGGCGAGCTTCGCGGCGGGCTCGATCAGGTGGGCAAACGCGGGCTCGCCGATCCAGCCGAGCGCGAGCGAGGCGATGGTGATCCCGAGCTGCGTCGCCGACAGGTACTCGTCGAGATGCTCGACCAGCTTCTTCGTCCGCCGCGCCGCTCCCGACCCCCGCCTTGCCAGCTCGTCGAGCCGCGTCGGCCGCACCTTCACCAGCGCGAACTCCGTCGCGACGAAGAAGCCGTTGAGAGCCACCAGCGCGAAGGCTGCTGCCACCGCGAACCAGGATCCGGACATGCTTCCTCTCGGGACGAAATTCCCGCCCAGCTACCACGTTGGCATCGGTATTGCGGCGCGAAACGATTTCCGGCGCGCGACATCCGACCTGCCGCCGGCGCCTCGATGCAGCATGACAGCCCGGTGGTCTTGCTTTAGAAGGGGCGCGTCCGGGCAGCCAGTTGGCGTCGGAGGGCATCGTGGAGATGGCGATCTCGCAGCGGCAGCATACGAGTCGGCTCAACAAGCGCCGGGGATGGATCCTCACGATCCTCGCGCTCGTCGGCGTCGTCCTGGTCCTGGCGGCGATCAAGGGCGGGCAGATCGCCACCATGCTCAAGGCGGGGAAATCGTTCGCGATTCCACCGGAGTCCGTCAGCACCACGAAGGTGACGCCCACGGAGTGGCAGTCCTCCCGGGAGACCGTGGCGACGCTCGTCGCCGTCCGGGCGGTCACCGTCGCGTCCGAGGTGCCGGGAATGGTCCGCGAGATCGGGTTCGACTCCGGCGCGTACCTGCGCAAGGGCGAGGTGATGGTGCAGCTCGACACCTCGGTCGAGGAGGCCCAGCTCGCCGCCGCCCGCGCGGAAGCCGAGCTTGCGCGGGCCAGCCTGCGCCGCGCCCAGGCGTTGCGGGAAGCGAAGTCCAACTCGCCGGCCGACCTCGACGCCGCCGACGCCCGCGCGAAGCAGGCGGCCGCCAACGTGGCGACGCTCCAGGCCACCATCGCGAAGAAGACCATCCGCGCGCCCTTCGACGGTCGCGTCTCGATCCGGCAGGTGAACCTGGGCCAGGTGCTCGCCGCCGGAACGGCCATCGCTTCGCTGCAGTCGATCACCCCGGTGTTCGCGGACTTCTGGCTCCCGCAGCAGGCGCTGGCGGAGCTGCGGGTGGGAATGGAGACCCGGCTGCACACCGACGTCTTTCCCAAGGCCACCTGGGAAGGCACGGTGACCACCATCAACCCGGAAGTGGACGTCGCCACCCGCAACGTCCGCGTGCGCGCCACCTTCCCCAACGCCGACGGCAGGCTTCGCCCGGGCATGTTCGTCAACGTGGACGTGCTCTCGCCGGAGAAGCAGCAGGTCCTCGCCATCCCCTCGACGGCGATCCTCTACGCCCCGTACGGCGATTCGGTGTTCGCGGTCGAGGAGAAGAAGGACGACCCCGGGAAGGGGTCGCTGATCGCGCACCAGAAGTTCGTCCGCCTCGGCGAGCGCCGCGGGGACCTGGTGGCGGTGACCTCCGGCCTCTCCGCCGGCGAGACCATCGTCAGCAGCGGCGCCTTCAAGCTGCGCAACAACGCGGCCGTGGTGGTGCACAACGAGCTGGCGCCGAACGCCGAGGTGGCGCCGACGCCGGTGGACCAGTGATCCGGCCGGAGACCGCATGAAGTTCACCGACATCTTCATCCGCCGCCCGGTCCTCGCCCTGGTGGTGAACCTCCTGATCCTGATCGCCGGCATCCAGGCGATCCGCAGCCTCAACGTCCGCCAGTACCCGCGCAGCGAGAACGCGGCGATCACCGTCACCACCGCCTACGTCGGCGCGAGCGCCGACCTGGTGCGAGGCTTCATCACCACGCCGCTCGAGCGGGTGATCGCGGCCGCCGACGGCATCGACTACATCGAGTCGACGAGCACCCAGGGCGTCTCGACCATCACCGCCCGCCTGCGCCTGAACTACGACTCCAACAAGGCGCTCTCCGAGATCGCCTCGAAGGTCGACCAGGTGCGCCGCGACCTCCCTCCCGAGGCCGAGGTCCCGATCCTGAACATCGTGTCGGCGGACAGCCAGTTCGCCTCCGCCTATCTCAGCTTCTCCTCCAGGTTCCTCAAGCAGAACGAGATCACCGACTACCTGGTGCGCGCGGTCCAGCCCAGGCTCTCCGCGCTGGAAGGCGTGCAGCGGGCCGACATCCTCGGCGCGCGCACGTTCGCCATGCGCATCTGGCTCAAGCCCGACCGGATGGCCGCCCTGAACATCAGCCCCGCCCAGGTGCGGCAGGCGCTCGCGGCGAACAACTACCTGTCCGCGGTCGGCCAGACCAAGGGCGCGCTGGTGGAGGTGAACCTGACCGCCAACACCGACCTCCGCTCCGCCGCCGAGTTCGGGCAGCTGGTCGTCCGGCAGAACGAAGGCGCGACCGTGCGCCTGCGCGACATCGCCGACGTGGTCCTCGGCGCGGAGGACTACGACACCGCCGTGAACTTCAGCGGTCAGACCGCGGTGTTCATCGGGATCTGGTCCTTGCCGAACGCCAACTCCCTCGACGTGATCAAGAAGGTCCGCTCGGAGATGGAGGCGCTGCAGAAGGACCTCCCCGAGCAGATCGACGCCCGCATCGCCTACGACGCCACGGCGTACATCAGCACCGCGATCGACGAGGTGGTCCAGACGCTGCTGGAGACGCTCCTGATCGTGGTGATCGTCATCTTCCTCTTCCTCGGCTCGCTGCGCTCGTCCCTGGTGCCGGTGGTGGCGATCCCGGTCTCGCTGATCGGCGGCATCTTCCTCGTCCAGACGCTGGGCTTCACCATCAACCTGCTCACCCTGCTCGCCATCGTGCTCTCGGTGGGGCTGGTGGTCGACGACGCCATCGTGGTGGTGGAGAACGTCGAGCGGCACCTGCGCGAGGGCTTGAAACCGGTCGACGCCGCGCTGAAAGGCGCGCGCGAGCTGGTCGGCCCCATCATCTCGATGACCATCACCCTGGCGGCGGTCTACACCCCGATCGCGTTCCAGGGAGGCCTGACCGGCTCGCTGTTCCGCGAGTTCGCCCTCACCCTGGCCGGTGCGGTGACCATCTCCGGCATCGTCGCGCTGACGCTCTCGCCGGTGATGTCCGCGTCTCTGATGAACAGCGAGGACGAGCAGAAGGGCCTCGCCGGGATGATCGGCCGCGGGTTCGAGCGCATCAAGACGACGTACTCGCGCATGCTGGAGTCGACCTTCGCGGCGCGCGGCGCCATCTACGCCGCGTGGGTGGTGATCGGCGGGCTGGCGCTCCTGATGTTCTCGCAGTCTCCCAAGGAGCTGGCGCCGACCGAGGACCAGGGCGTGATCTTCGGCGTGGTCAACACGCCGGCGAACTCCACCCTCGAGCAGGTCACGTTCTCCACCCGGGCCATCAACAAGGAGCTGATGGCGATCCCGGAGACGAACTTCACCTTCCAGATCACCTTTCCCACCGGCGGGTTCTGGGGCGACGTCTTCAAGCCCTGGAGCGAGCGCAAGCGCTCGACGTTCAAGATCCTCCCGGAGGTCGCGCAGAAGGTGGCGGCCATCCCGGGCGTGCAGACCTTCCCCATCCTCCCTCCCGCGCTGCCCGGCGGCGGGAACTTCCCCGTCGAGGTCGTCATCGCCAGCACGGCCGACCCGAACGAGATCCTCGGCTTCGTCCAGCAGCTGCAGGCGAAGGCGGCGCAGAGCGGGATCTTCGCCTTCCCGCCGCTGATCGACACGAAGATCGACCAGCCGCAGACGGAGATCCAGATCGATCGCGACAAGGTCGCCGAGCTGGGCCTCAATCTGCAGACCGTCGGGCAGGATCTCTCCGCCGCGGTGGGTGGCAACTTCGTCAACCGGTTCAGCATCGCCGGGCGCAGCTACAAGGTGATCCCCCAGCTCTTGCGGGTGGAGCGGATGAACCCGGAGCAGCTGCAGGACATCCACGTCACCGGGCCGAACGGGCAGCTCGTCGCGCTCAGCACCATCGCTACCCTGAAGGACTCGGTGGTTCCCCGCTCGTTGAACCGCTTCCAGCAGCTCAACGCGGTCAAGCTGAGCGGCGTCTCGGTCCGCCCGCTGGATCAGGCGCTGCGCTATCTGGAGGACGAGGCAGGCAAGATCCTGCCCAAGGGCTACACCATCGATTACACCGGCGAGTCGCGGCAGCTGCGCAGCGAGGGCAACAAGTTCCTGCCGGCGTTCCTGCTCGCGATCGTCCTCATCTTCCTGGTGCTGGCGGCGCAGTTCAACAGCTTCCGCGACCCGTTCGTCATCCTCGCCGGCTCGGTGCCGCTGGCGATGTTCGGCGCCCTGCTGATGACGTTTCTGAAGATGCCGAACCCGAACATCCCCTTCTTCACCAATGGCTGGACCACCACGCTGAACGTGTATTCGCAGGTGGGGCTGGTGACGCTGGTCGGGCTGGTGGCGAAGAACGGCATCCTCATCGTCGAGTTCGCGAACAAGCTGCAGGAGGACGGGCAGTCGAAGATCGAGGCGATCAGGAACGCCGCGGTCACCCGCCTGCGGCCGGTGCTGATGACCAGCGTGGCCACCGTCTGCGGCCACTTCCCGCTCACCCTGGTCACGGGGCCCGGAGCGGCGGCCCGCAACAGCATCGGTTTGGTGCTGGTCGCGGGGATGGCCATCGGGACCGCCTTCACGCTCTTCTTCGTGCCCGCGATCTACCTGTTGATCGCGAAGGACCGGCACGCGGAGCAACGGACGATCGAGCCGGTGGCGGCAGAGCCCGGACCGATGCCGTCGCTGGAGCCGACGTAAACCGCCCGGCGACCGTGTTTGTGCGCCGGGATACCGATGACAGGGTCGGCGTCGCTCGCCGGAGCTATTTCAGACGCCGGATAACCGCGCCGCCGTGGAAGTAGTACACGGCCGCGTCGTCCACCCGGAGCGCGGACCAGGAGTTGTCGTTGCTGCTGTCGACCGCCGCGGGACTGCTTCCGTCCGCGTTTGCCCGGAAGATGCCGTAAGGCGCGTTTCCGCCGGTCCAGTTCCAGTAGACCACCTGGGCATTGACGTCGAGATCGGGGTTGTACATGTATCCCGCGCCGCTTCCACCGGAGAGCGTCCGCAGGCTGGCGTCGGACTTCCCGAGGACGAAGATGTTTCCGGACTGGTCGCGGTAGTAGACGTTCTGCGGATCGACGCGCACGGCCGAGGGGAAGCAACTCGAGTCGCAGACGACCAGCGACTCCACCGCGCCGCCTTTCCTCGGGACACGCCGCACCGATCCCTTGCCGTCGTAATCGGTGAAGTAGAGCCAGGTGGAATCGACCGCCACGCCTCCGGTGGGATGCTGGTCATTGGCGAGGACCGTGTCCGCCCGGTCCTGCATCCGGTGTACGGAACCGAGCGTGGTTCCCGCTCCGACCGTCCAGTAGAGCGCGCCGACTTCGTCGAGGGCGAGCTTGCCGATCGGGTAACCGGAAGCGAGCTGCGCCACCTGTCCCCCGCCCACCGGCGCCGAATAGAGGTTGTACTGGTCCGTCCAGTACAGATACGAATCGTCGGCGACGATGGCCGAGGCGGTGCCACCCGCGACGCGCACCGGGTCGCCGCCATTCTTCGGCACGGACCAGATGGCGCTTCCAGCCGATGTCCAGCGCGGCCAGAAGACGCGCGTCGTGTTCAGCGCCAGGACGGTGATGTTGGTCCCGTCGTTGGCGGCGAGCACCAGCACTTCGGACTGGAACTCCGCCGTCACCTTCGTGTCCGCCGACGGCTTGAGCGTGCAGGTGGTCGCGGTGCCCGCACAGGCGCCGCCCCACCCGAAGAAGCGCGTCGCCCCCGCCGCCGTCGCGGTGAGTGTCACGTCCGTCCCGCCGGTCAGTGTGACGTCGCAGACGGACGCGCTCTCGCCGCAATCCAGGCCGCCTCCGGTCACGGTGCCCGGCCCCGTCACGGTGGCGACCAGGTGGACCTGCGCCGGCGGCGGAGGCGGCAGCGCGACGAAGCTGGCGAACACGGCGGCATCGCTGCTCACGCGGACGGCGCAACCGGCGGGCCCGGTGCAGGCGCCGCCCCAGCTGTCGAACTTGAAGCCGGCGGCCGGCGCCGCGCTGAGCGCGACGGAAGTCCCATCCGGAAAATCGTAGCTGCAGGTGGCGGAGTCGCAATCGATGCCGGAGGGCGTGGAAGTGACGCGCCCCATGCCTTGCGCGATCACCGTCAGGCGGTGGCTTCCCGCGGGAACCGCTCCGGAGAAGGCCGCGCTCACGTCCCGGTCGACGTCCATCGTCAAGTCGCACCCACCCGAGCCGCCGCACGCGCCAGCCCAGATGGTGAAGAGCGAGCCTGCGTCCGGCACCGCGACGAGATGGACCTGCGCTCCTGCGGTGTACTGCGCGCTGCAACTCGAGCGGCAGTCGCCGCCGGCCCCGCGGACGACGCCGTTGCCGGAGGTGGTCACCCGCAGCGTCACCTGCTTCACACTCGTGTTCGAGCTC
>DASREU010000141.1:0-16990 GCA_035651935.1 Myxococcales bacterium
GCGCGATCGACCGCGAGCGGGTAGTGCGCCGGGATCTTCATGTTCGGGATCAGCCAGCCCACCGGAATCGGCTTCACACCCGAGGAGACGAGATCCTTGCCCGTGTACACCGCGACCACGCCCTTGAGCTTCTTCGCCGCCCCCGCATCGATGCTGCGGATGCGCGCGTGCGCGTGCGGGCTGCGGACGAACGCCGCGTGCAGCGTCCCGGGCAGGCGCAGGTCGTCGACGAACTGCCCCTTCCCGGTGATCAGCCGCGGGTCCTCGCGGCGCTTGATGCTCTGTCCGAAGAGTTTGTCGGCCATGGCTACCTCTGCGCAGCGGCCTGCTGCACGGCCTTGACGATGTTGTTGTACCCGGTGCACCGGCAGTAGTTGCCTTCCAGCCCGGCGCGGATCTCCGCCTCGTTCGGCTTGGGGTTGCGGGCCAGGAGCTCGCAGGCGGAGAGGATCATCCCCGGCGTGCAGAACCCGCACTGCAGTCCGTGCTGGTCCCAGAAGGCCTGCTGCATCGGATGCAGCTTTCCTTCCTTGGCGAGGCCTTCGATGGTGGTGACGGACCGGCCTTCCACCTGCACCGCGAACAGCGAGCAGGACTTCACCGACTTCCCGTCCAGGAGCACGGTGCAGGCGCCGCACTGGCTGGTGTCGCACCCGACGTGCGTTCCGGTCAGTCCCAGCGCGTCGCGGAGGAAGTGGACGAGCAGCATCCGGGGCTCGACCTCGCGGGTCTCTGCCAGCCCGTTCACCTGGATCGTGATGGAGCTCACGGCGGCCTCCCGACCGGGCGCCATGTGAGCGGAACGCGCCCGGAGGGTCAGGGGCGTTAGCACCGGGCACGCGGATGGTCAACACGCGACGCGGCGCACGGTCAGCGAGAAATAGAGCGGCGGCGCGGCCGGTGAACAGGTCTCCGGCCGCGCCGCGATGCTTCGAACTACTCGATCTCGAGCGACTCCACGATCCACTTGCCGTTCTTCTCGGAGAGCTTCAGGCGGGCCTTGCCCGTGTAGTCCTGATCGCCCACCCGGACCTGCGCCTTCTCGATGGTGACGCCCTGCACGTCGAGCGCCTCGCGCCAGGTGGCGACCTTCGAGAAGCGCACCAGCTGCGCATCGCTCTTGCCGCCGGCGGCGTCGATCACCAGCTCCTTGCCGGCGAACTTCACCGGGACCTTGTCGGTCGAGACGGCGCGCAGATCGGCCCACGCCTTGGTGCCCGCGTCGCCGGGCCGGTTCGCATGCGTCAGCGCGGTGAGGAACGTCAGCGCGGAGTCGACGTACGGCCGCGCGGGCGCTTCGGCCTTGGGCTGCGCGGCGGGTTGCGCCTCGGCGGCGGGGGCAGGAGCAGCGGCAGGGGCGGCGGGAGCCGCGGCCTTCGCGTCGGCGGAAGTCCCCTCGGCGCGGGCCATGGTCGCCGCGACCAGGAAACTGAACACCAGTTTGCTGAAAACTCGCATCGAGCACCTCCGGTGAAGTTGGCTCTACCCCGCGACGGTAGCATTCCGCGATTGCCGGGCGCGATGTGCGCAGACGTGCGGCGCCGGCGGGCGCAGGTCGGCGGCGGTCTCAAGGCGGCGGCAATTGGAGCAATCCATCCGCGCGCGAGGAGAATCCTCGTTTGCGTGATTGTGAAAAATTGAAATGACGCCATCGCGAGGCGCGAGCCGGCGAGGATCGGCCGCGAGGAGGTGTGCGCTAGACTGCGCCTCCCGTGTCCGACTACGCGCTCATCCTGGAAGAGAACCCGACCCGCGCGGCGCAATACGCGCGGATGGTGGAGATGGCGGAGCTCGTCCCGACCTCTGCCCGCAGCGCCGAAGAGGCGACGTTCCACCTCAGCCGCCTCGGCACGCCGAGGCTGGTGATCATCGAGCTCGCCACGCCCGGCGAGACGCACCTCCAGTTCCTCCGCGACCTGCGGCACCTCGCATCCGGAGGGACGGGCGCCCCGGTGGTGGCGATCGTCGATTCGCGCGCGATGTACGAGCAGGCCGCGCGGCAGATGATCGAGCTGAACATCGTCGCCCTGCTCACGCGCTCGCACAACCTGAGCGCGATCGATCGGGCGATCCGGGTGACCCTCTCGAAGCCGCTGATCTCCGGCGGCGGGTGGAACGATCCGGCGCGGCCGCCTTCGCAACCCCAGGCCGTCAAGCGGAGCGCCGCCGAGATCGCGCGCGACAACGAGGACCCGCTGCTGATCGCGGAGCGGCTGGCGGAGAACCCGCTGGTGGAGCGGCTCGCGCATCTGCGCGTGCTCGACAAGGGGACCTCGGTCGGAGACCTGCAGCGGCTGATCGCCGACACCGCCACGGTCTTCCAGGTGCCGATCGCGCTGATCTGGCTCGATCGGGCAGGGCGGACCGCGTTCGCCGCGCATCCGCGGCTCGAGAACGACGCGGCGCTGCGCGAAGGCGGCGGACCGTGGGCGGCGCTTCGCGATGCGCTGGGGGACGTCCCGCTGCACGTCCCCGACATCTCGCAGCACCGCCTCTTGCAGCGCAATCCGCTGGTGCGCGACGGGGCGGTGCGCTGCTATGCCGGAGCTCCGCTCCGCGACGGCGAGGGGAACATCGCAGGAGCGATCTGCATCGCGCACCCGCGCGTCTCGGCGATCGCCCCCGAGCTGCTCGACCCGCTGGTGTTCTGGGCGCTGCGCATCGGCACCGAGCTGATGCCGGTCCATCCCGCGCCGGTGCCGCGCGAGGTGGAGGAGCGCCCGCCGTCGAAGCCGCAGATCAGCGGGGGCCGCGGCTTCCTCGCGGCGCTCGAGACGGGCGTGATCCTCTCCGACGCGCACGGGATGGTGACGTACGCCAACCCGCAGGCCGGGCAACTCCTGCGGCTCAAAGGGCGCCTGCGCGGGTTGCGCCGCAACGATCTGATCGGCCTCGTCGGAGTCTCCACCGACGCCGACGATGCGGTGCTGCGCGAGATCGATTCCGCCTCCGTCGGCTTGCGGACCCAGTCGGTGGAGCTGAGCTTCCGCAGCCCGGTCCGGCGCGTGCTCCGCTGGCGCACGGTCCCGCTCAAGCTCGGCGACGCCAACGGACGCCTCGACGAGATCACCGACGTCACGCGCGAGAACGCGGCCGCCGAGGAGCGGGAGAAGCTGGCGCGCATCGATGCGCTCACCGGGCTGCCCAACCGCCGCGGCGGCGAGGACGCGCTGGGCCGCGAGATCTCGCGGTGCCTGCGGACCGGCGCGCCGCTCAGCGTCGCCTTGTTCGAGATCGGGCAGCTCGACGTGTTCGAGCCGAAGGTGGCCGACCAGGTGGTCCGCGCGATGGCCTGGCTGCTCCGCGATGCGCTGCGCGGCTACGACCTCGCGGTGCGCTACAGCCGCCGCCACCTGCTCGCGGTGCTGCCCGGAGTGACCGCCACGCAGATGGTCACCTTCGCCGAGCGCTACCGCGGCGCCGTGGAGCGGACCGCCATCGAAGGGCTTCCGCGGGTGACCATCAGCGGCGGCATCGCCGAGTTCGAGCCGGCGAAGGATGCCGACCGGCTGATGGCCGACGCCGCTGCCGCCCTGTCCGACGCGCGGAAGCAGGGCGGCAACCGCGTCATCTGACTCACTGCCCTGCGCTGACCGCCTGCTCGCAGCGCCCGTTGCCGAGATCGACGAACCCGGACGCGCAGGTGAGCGTGGGCCGGCAGACCTGGACGGAGTCGACGTCGAACTCGCCGAAGTCGTAGTCGACGCCCATGAACTGCCCGCGGACGGTGAAGATGACCAGGTTGCGGATGTCCGCCGTGAAGGGGGCACAGAAGACCACCGCTCCGCGGAACTCGATCGTCAGCACGCCGCCGGTCCGGGTCAGGCGCATGTCGGCGATGCCGCTCTCCTCGTTGTCGCCGAAGAAGCCCGTCTCGTTGCGGAGGACGGCGAGGGGGATGCCGACGTCACCCGGGGCGTCGATGCCCGCGCGCAGCTCGAGCTGGTTGTCGGCGTTGGTGAGCCCGATGCCGGCCAGCGTTCCTTCGCCCGTCTTCGAGTCCCAGGCGAAGGTGAACTTCACGTCGAAGTCGTTGACGCCGATCGGCTGCGTCCACGCCATCTGGTTGCCCAGGTCCCAGTTCGCGTCGTAGATCCACGACCCGCCGAAGCTCGGCGTATCGGCAAAGGCCGCATCGCTCACGAGCAGGTACGAGTCGCTGACCGTGTACGTCGGCGCCGCGCCCACCTTCGTCCGGTTCCAGTGCGGATCGAGATCGGTGCCGTCGAAGTCGTCGGCGGCGCAGACCGTCGGGCCGGACGCGACGCAGGTCCCGTCGCCCGCGTCGTTGAACCCGGTCGGGCATTGCGCGATGGAAGGCACGCAGCCGTGCGCGCGGCAGACGAAGAGCGTCGGGCTGCACGCGTTCTGGCAGAAGGCGCCGTCCTGCTGGAAGGCATCCGCGGGGCAGTCGTTGCTCGAGCCGTCACAGGCCTCCGCGGCGTCGCACTCGGAGGCGACGGGGCGGCAGATCTTGCCCGCGCTCACCTTGAGGTCCGCAGGGCAGAATGCGCTGCTGCCGGTGCAGGCCTCGGCGAGGTCGCAGGCCCCCGCCGCCGCGCGGCAGGTCACGCCGGCGGCCTTGAAGGCATTGGCCGGGCAGGCATCGCCGGCGCCGTCGCAGGTGGCGGGGAGATCGCAGTCGCCCGCGGCCAGGCGGCAGATCGTACCGGACGCGGCCTTCGCGTCGTCCGGGCAGCTCCCGCTCGCGCCGGTGCAGGTCTCCTCCGGGTCACAGGCGCCCTGCGAGGGGCGGCAGACCGTGCTCGCGGGCAGCAACGCGTTCGGCGGGCACTCGTTCGCGAGTCCGTCGCACGACGCCGGCGACTCGCAGGCGCCAGAAGCGGCGCGGCACTGCGTGTCGGCAGGAATCTTTGCATCGGGCGGGCAGGCGGCGCTCGCGCCCGTGCAGGTCTCGGCGGCGTCGCAGTCGCCTTGCGCCGGGCGGCAGACGGTGTCCGCCGGCAGCAAGGCGTTCACCGGGCAGTCGTTGCTGACGCCGTCACAGGACGCCGCCGCCTCGCACACGTCGCTCGCCGCGCGGCACACGGTCGCGGCAGGGATCTTCTGGTCCGCCGGGCAGAAGGCGCTCGTGCCGGTGCAGGTCTCCGCCGCGTCGCAAAGGCCCGCGGAGGCGCGGCACACCGTCGTCGCCGGCTGGAACGCGTTCGCCGGGCAGGCGCTGCTCGCGCCGTCGCAGAACGCCGGAAGGTCGCAGTCCCCCGCGGCCGCGCGGCATTGCGTGCCGGGATTGCCGGCCGGGTGGACGCAGACGCCGTTGGCGTCGAAGACGTCCCTGGTGCACGGATTGCCGTCGTCGGTGCAGGCGCTGCCCTCGGGAGGCAGCGAAGTCGTGCACTGGCCGGTGCCGGGATCGCAACTGCCGGCTGCCGGGCAGGTCACGTTCACGCAGGCCAGGGCGGGCGTATCGATGCGGAACTTGATCTTCAGGCTGCGCCCGTCCAGCAGCGGAACGTAGTCGGTCGTATTGACCTTCCGGAACTGCTTCTTGTTCGCCGCGATCTCGACGTCCGCGTAGCCGAGCTCGAGCTGGCCGCCGTTGCTGGGGACGAGGATGCGCACGCGGTAGATGCCGCGCACCACCACGCCGAAGTCGTCGGAGTCCCAGCGGACGACGAAGTACCCGTCGGGAACGCCGTCATCGCCGTCGGAGTCGTCATCGTCGTCGTTCCACCCGCGCCAGCCGGCCCAGCCGCTCGTCAGGTGCACCTCGATGTGGCGCAGGTCGGATCCCCAGAAGCGCGTCCAGCGCGCCACGTTCGCTTTCACCACCGTGGCGGTGCAGTCAGAGGTGCACCCGGCGGGCGAGAGCGTCACCTGATCGATCTGCACCGTCGGGAACACGTCCGGGCGGAAGGGACCGAAATTCGCCGGCGGCGGGACCACCGGCGGCAGGAAGTAGAAGCCCGGCGTTCCGTCGTTGTGCGCGCCGTCGGAGATGACGCTCCGGCTGTTCGCCGCGAAGCCGGCCTGCGGCGCGGAGTCGTTCGCGTGACAGGCGGCGAGCGCAAGCACGCCAAGGATGGCGAGAACGGGACGGGGCATCGCGAAGCGAGAGCGGGTCATCGAATCCCTCCGGATCGATCGAACCAGCGCCCCCCCGGGCATTCAGATTTCTCGTACGGGCAAAAGTGTAAGCGGCCCTTTCGCCCGGATTCAAAGCGGAGCAAGACTTACCTGTGGCGCGCAGGTGTCCGGCCGCGGAACGGCGAGTGAATTCTCGCCCGCTGGTGCGCGCGTTCGGCACCTGGCGGCACGGGGTCGGCATCGTGGACGGATTGTGAGGAGAAGGGGTGCCGGCGGTGTCACCCTGCGGCCGCGCGGTTACACTGGGCGCGCATGGCGTCGCGTACGCTCTTCCGCTCCGCATCGATCTCGGTGGTGGACTACCGCTGCGAGGCCGGTCCGGACGATCAGCCATTCGCCGAGCGGCACGGCGCCTTCTCCATCTCGTACGTGCGAAACGGCGCGTTCGGCTATCGCAGCCGCGGAGAGTCGTACGAGCTGGCCGCCGGCTCCATGATGGTGGGGTTCGCGGGGGACGAGTACGTGTGCACGCACGACCACGTGCGCGGCGACGATTGCCTCTCGTTCCAGATCCCTGAGGCGGTGGTCGAAGCTCTCGGCGCGCGCAAGCAGATCTTCCGGCTGGGCCGGGTCCCGCCGCTGCCCGAGCTGGTGGTGCTCGGAGAGCTCGCGCAGGCCGCCGCCGAAGGCAAGAGCGATCTCGGGCTGGACGAGGCAGGGATGCTGCTGGCGGCGCGCTTCGTGGACGTCGTCTCCGGTAGTCGGCGCAGGGCGCCGGAACCGGCGCCACGCGACCGGCGCCGTGCGGTGGAGGCGGCGCTGCGGATGGACGCGCAGTCGCAGGAGCCCATCGATCTCGAGAGCGCGGCGAAGGCCGCGGGCCTGAGCCCGTTCCATTTCCTCCGGGTGTTCGCGAACGTGCTCGGCGTCACGCCGCACCAGTACGTGGTCCGCTCCCGGCTGCGGCACGCAGCGCGCCTGCTCTCCGAGTCCGCGCTGCCGATCACCGGGATCGCGCTGGACGTCGGGTTCAACGATCTCTCGAATTTCGTGAACGCCTTCCGGCGCGCGGCCGGCGTGTCGCCCCGGAGGTTCCGGCAGGCGGCGCGCGGCGATCGCAGGATTTACCAAGATCGGCTGGGCGCACTCGCGGCACGATGACCGCCATCAAGGAGGTCGTCATGTACGATCACATCGGTCTGCGGGTGAAGGATCTGGACGCGAGCGTGCGCTTCTACACCGCGGCGCTCGGGGCGCTCGGGCACGTGCTCTGCTCGCGCGACGCATCGGGCGCGGGCTTCGGGCCGGCGGGGCAGCCGGCGCTCTGGCTGCTGCCGGCGAAGGGCGGCCCGGGAACGCACGTCGCGTTTCAGGCGGCGGATCGCGGGGCGGTCGACCGGTTCCATGCCGCGGGGCTGAAGGCGGGCGGGAAGGACAACGGCGAACCGGGGGTACGCGCGGATTACTCGCCGAAGTATTACGCGGCGTTCCTGCTCGATCCCGACGGGAACAACGTCGAGGCGGTCTGCCTGAAGTAGCCTGGTCCGGGAACGGGACGAAGGTCGACGAGATCAGCGTCCCGTTCCTGTGCCGCAGGCTGAACGCGGGCCTTGCGTTCACGCGGATCGGCGCCGCGCTCGAGTCGCCGCTCGCGGAGACCCTGCAACTCGCGCGAGCAGCCACCGACGACCGGTTCTGCAGTTGCAGGTCGTGCCGACTCGTTCCGGAACGGGACGCGGCGCGTCAGCGCGACCGGGCTGAGATCGCGGCGCGGAGCGACTCCGCCCCGAGCACGACCGCTGCGCCGAGCAGGACGACATCCTTCAGCAGGAAGCCGTAGTCTGTTGGGGTCTCGATGCGAGCGTTCATGGGATTCTCCTTTGCGCAGGAGTCCCGCTGCTGCCCCGGCCGTTACAGCTACGAACCCGATTTCTTCGCCAGCGTCAGCGGTACCACCTGCGGCTCGGGCAACGCCCGCATCTGCGGCGCCTCCGGAACCTCGCAGCCGGTCGCGCAGCAGCGCCCCGGCTGGCGGTTGCGCAGGATCTTGCGGGTGGGATCGTCGAGGATGCCGCGCTCGAGCAGGCGCTCCACCAGCTCCACCTTGTTCCCCACCGGGTAGTGCCGCCAGATCTCCTGCTTCATCGCCTCCGGCGAGCCGCCGCCGTGCAGGCTGATCACCGAGTACCAGCCGCCCTGGTACGAGGCGGTGAGGTCCTCGACGAGGCGCGCCACCTCGATCCGCTTCTCGTACGGGATGTCCGAGCGGCCGCCGAGCACTTCCGAGAGCCGGCCCGCGGTCGCCGGATTGTGATCCTCGTCCGGCCCCGGCAGCGTGACGATCAGCCCGCCGGAGAGGTGATGGGCGAGCCGGTGCATGTCGTAGATCTGCGTCGCCAGCAGCAGCTTGCCGATGTTCGCGAACACCGGGTCGGGCATCACGTCTCCCGCAGGATCCGCCTTCGCGTAGACCGAGGCGGCGACCCCGCAGGCGTAGAAGCCCTCCACGATCTTGATCAGCTCGACCATCCCCTCGCGCAGGTACGGCGCCTTGTCCAGGTCAAGCCCGTTCGCCTCCGTCATCAGCGCGCCCGCGCCGATCAACAGATCTCCGAAGCCGGCGCGCGCCCCGATGCAGGTGTGCCGGTGGTGCGTGGCGTACGCGTACGTGATGGCGCCGGAGTGCTGCCATTCGCCCGCCAGGAACACCCGCTCCCAGGGGACGAACACGTCCTCGAAGATCGCGACCGCGGTGGACTGCCCGTACTTCGCGCTGAACGTCGCCGCGGCTTCGCCCGGCCGCCCCGCGGGGCGGGCCACGAGCGTCAGCCCTTTCGCGTCGACCGGCACCGCGCAGCACACCGCGAAGTCGGCGTCCGCCTCGGCCATGTTCCGGCAGGGCATCACCAGCAAGTCGTGCGCGTAAGGCGCCCCGGTGATGATCGCCTTCACCCCGGAGATCACGATCCCGTCCTTGCGGCGCGCCGAGATGTGCACGTAGCTGTCCGGGTTCTCCTGCTGGTGCGGCCGGCGCGAGCGGTCCCCCTTGCCGTCGGTCATCGCCACCGCGATGGTGAGATCGTCGGCCTGCGCCCGGTGCAGGTAGGAGAGGAAGCGCTGCGCGTAGTCCGTCTTCCTGTCCTCATCGATCTGGCGCGTGGCCCGGAGGAGCGCCGCGAAGGCGTCGCCGGCGAGATAGCGCATCGCGCAGCCGGTCTCCTGACAGATCACCCGCACTGCCTCGAGCTTGTTCAGCAGATCCGAGCAGCTGGTGGGGATGTGCAGCATGCGGTTGACGAGCTGCCCGGAAGTCTTCTGCGTCGCCGTCATCACCGGCGCGAGCTCCGTGCGCAGCGCGTAGTCGTAGGTCAGGCCGACCGCGTTGACGCCCGGCGCGAGCCGCGGCTCGTCAGCGACCGACTCGACGGCATCGCCATCCAGGTACACGCGCGGGCGGTAGCGCCTGAGCGATTCACGGTAGTCGGCGGCGGACATGAACATGGGGCGTCTCCCGGGGGGGCATCATTGTAGACGCGCTGGGCGCTGCCGTCAGCGGAGCGCGGCGAGCGGGTCCTCGCCTGCCGACCATGAGGGCAGGACGCCGTCGTGCATCTGGAAGTCCGGTCCGTCGTGCTCCGTGAAGATGACGTACACGTTCGGCTGCGGCACTCGGAGCGTCGTCTCCAGCTCCGCGATCACCGCCAGCGCGAACCGCCGCTTCTGATCCGCCGTCCGGCCTTTGCGCAGGTCGGCGTTGAGGAAGGCGATGCCGCGCGAAGGATCCGCCGCCCGCCCGAACGTCAGATCTTCGCGGGCGCCGCAGCGCAGGCTCACCGCGATGTGATCGGTCCCGGTATCCATCACCCGCGCGAAGTGTCCGACCACCGCGGCGGCGAATCGCGACTTCAGATCGGGCTCGGGGGTGAAGTTCAGATCGAATTGAAGGTGCGGCATGAGACCTCCGGCCAGGCGAGCAGCTCCCGCAGAAATTGCGCCTCGTTTCCCCGCATCCGGCCTCGTCGGCCATTTTCTGCGTCCGGTGACCCGGGCTTCGCGTCGGGGTGCGTCCTCCCCGCAGTTCTACCGCGGATGGATCTGCATTTGCTTAGGGGCTCTTGAATCCCCGGGCGTGGACGTGACCGTCCGTAGAGCAACGGAGTGCACATGGCTGGACTGGACAAGGACACGTTGCTGGCGGCGCTCGCCGCCCTCGACGAGTTCGCAAAGCGGCGTCTTCCCGATTCCAAGTTGCTCGAGCTCGACGCCAAGGACGAGTTCCCCGAGGACATCGTCAAGGAGATGTGCGGGCCGGAGCTGGGCATCCAGCTGTTCTTCCTCCCGGAAGAGCTGCACGGGTTGGGCGCGGGGAGCTTCGATCTCTACCGCCTCTGCGAGCGGATGGGCCGCGTCGACGTCGGCGTGGCCACCGCCCTGTTCGCCACCTTCCTCGGCAGCGAGCCGCTCTTCGTCGGCGGCACGCCCGAGCAGAAGCAGCGCTGGCTCACGCGCATCGCCGATGAAGGAGTGATGGTGGCCTATGGCGCCACCGAGCCCGCCGCGGGCAGCGACCTCTCTCTCTTGCGCACCACCGCCACCCGCGTCGAGAAGGAGGGCAAGATCGTCGCGTACAAGATCAGCGGCGCCAAGCAGTGGATCAGCAACGGCGGCTACGCCGCCTTCCTCACCATCCTGGCGAACGCGCCCGGCGGGCCGACCTGGTTCATCGTCGAGCGCGGGATGCCCGGCTTCACGCCGGGAAAGCCGGAGGACAAGCACGGGATCCGCCTGAGCAACACCGCGGCGCTGTCGCTCGACGAGGTCGAGGTCCCGGCCGAGAACGTGGTGGGCCTCGTCGAAGGGCAGGGCCTGAACCAGGCGCAGGCCGTCTTCGGCTACACGCGGCTGATGGTCGCCGCCTTCGCGATGGGCGCCGGCTGGAGCGCGCTGGACCGCGCGATGGCGTACTCGCTCACCCGCATCCAGGGCGGCGGGCCGCTGGCGGAGAAGCAGGGCTACACGCACAAGCTGATCGTCCCGCACGCCGCCCGGCTGGAAGCGGCGCGCGCGGTGGTCGAGGAAGTCTCCGCGCGCCTCGACAACGGCGAGACCTTTCTGAACACCGAGGGCGCCGTCGCCAAGTACCTCGCGTCGGAAGCGGGAATTGCCGCCGCCGACGCCGCCATCCAGGCGCTGGGCGGATACGGGTACACGCGCGAGTACATGGTGGAGAAGATCCGGCGCGACGTCCGCATCACCACCATCTACGAGGGCACCTCCGAGATCCTGGAGATGACCGTCGGCCGCGACTTCTGGCAGCAGAACCTCAAGACGCGCGGGCAGGTGTTCAAGGACGAGGCGCGCAAGCTCCGCGAGCTGCCGCCCGCATCCGGCGGCGCCATCGCAGCGCTCGCCATCGAATCGCTCGGCGAGCTCTTCGAGCGGGCGCGGGTGCTCCGGCTGACGCGGCACCAGCACGTCCTGCTCCGCCTCGGCGAGCTGGTCTGCTTCGCGCAAGGGGCGGCTGCCCTCGCGCGGAGGGCCGCGGCGTCGCTCACGGGCAAGCTGGAAGAGAAAGCCGATCCGCGATTCGCGGGGCCGGCGCTCGCCGCGGTCTCCCGGGCGTACGCGCGCGAGGCCGCGCTCAAGGTGGCGACCGGCGGGTTGCAGTGGCTCATCGGCGCCAGCGAGACCACGCAGGACGCCGCTCAGCTCTCCGCCGCGCTGCGCCTGCCCGAGATCCAGCGGGCGCAGGCGGGCCTGATCTCCGACCTCAACGCCGTGGCCGACGCGCTCTACGCGCGCGAGGCCGCGCAGAAAGCAGCCTAGGAGTCCGCACATGATGTCTGCAGAAGAGCGCGCAATCGCCGTCGTGGGCCTCGGCGCCATCCTCCCCGATGCGCCGGACGTGGCGACGTTCTGGGCAAATCTGAAGGCCGGGAAGGACAGCATCGGCGAAGTGCCGAAGGATCGCTGGGACCCCGAGCTCTACTGGGACCCGAATCCCGCGACGCCGGACCGCAGCTACTCGAAGATCGGCGGCTGGGTGCGCGACTGGGCCTTCGAGCCAGCGCGCTGGAAGCTGCCCATTCCGCCGAAGGTGGCCGACTCCATGGACACCGGGCAGAAGTGGGCGATCGCCTGCGCCCGCGCGGCGCTGCAGGACTACGGCAAGCCCGTCGACGGGATGCGCACCGCGGTCATCCTCGGCAATGCGATGGCCGGCGAGCGGCACCTGTTCACCACCCTGCGCCTGCTCTTCCCCGAGTTCGCCAAGGCGCTGCAGAGCGCGAAGAGCTTCACCGACCTGCCCGCAGATGTGCGCGCGGCGATCGAGCGCGACGCGCGCATCGCATTCGGTGCGCAGCTTCCCGGGATCACCGAGGACTCGATGCCCGGCGAGCTCTCCAACTGCCTTGCCGGCAGGGTGGCGAACCTGTTCGATCTGCACGGTCCGAACTACACGGTGGACGCGGCCTGCGCCTCGGCGCTCGCGGCGCTCAACGCCTCCGTCGACGGCCTGATCCAGGGCGAGTTCGATGCGGCGCTCTGCGGCGGCATCGACCGGAACATGGGCGTCAACGCCTATGTGAAGTTCTGCAAGATCGGCGCGCTCTCCGCCACCGGCTCGCGGCCGTACGCCGACGGCGCCGACGGGTTCGTGATGGGGGAGGGCGCTGCCATCTTCGTCCTCAAGCGGCTCGCGGATGCGGAGCGCGACGGCGACAAGGTGCATGCCGTGATCCGAGCCGTCGGCGCCTCCAGCGACGGCAAGGGCAAGGGGCTGACCGCGCCGAACCCCATCGGGCAGAAGCTGGCGATCGAGCGGGCCTGGAAGGCCGCGGGGCTGGAGCCATCCACCTGCGGCATGGTCGAGGGCCACGGCACCTCCACCAAGGTCGGCGACGTGGTCGAGGTGCAGAGCCTGATCGAGACCTTCCAGAAGTCGAACGGCACCGGGCCCATCGCGCTCGGGTCGGTCAAGTCGAACATCGGCCACCTCAAAGCGGCAGCCGGTGCGGCGGGTCTGCTCAAGGCCACGCTGTCGCTGCGGGAGAAGATCATCCCGCCCAGCTTGCACTGCGAGCGGACGAATCCCGGCGTCGACTTCGAGCGATCGCCGTTCCGCGTGCAGCGCCAGATCGGCGAGTTCCCGCAGCACGGCACGGAGCCGCGGAAGGCCGCGGTGAGCGCGTTCGGGTTCGGCGGCACGAACTTCCACATCGTCCTCGAGGAGCACGTCCCCGGCCGGCTGGCGCGGAAGCGCCCAGTGCCCGTGGCGGAGTTGCCGAAGGCGAGTGGCCCGAAGGCGCCGCTGCGCGGGCTGGCGGTGGTGGGAGCGGCGACGGCTTCCGCGCTGGTGGCGAAGCTGCGCGAGCTGGAAGGCGCGGCAAAGGCCGGCCGGGCCCCGGCGCCCGCTGCGCCGGCGAAGGCGGATCTGGACGCGCAGGAGCGCGTCGCCATCGACTTCGCCGAGGCGAAGGACCTTGCGGAGAAGGCCGGCAAGGCGGCGCAGGCGCTGGAGAGCGGCGACGCGCGCGCCTGGAAGGTGCTGCAGAAGAAAGGCGTCTTCCGCGGCAGTGGTCCGGCGCCGAAAGTCGCGTTCCTCTGCACCGGGCAGGGCTCGCAGTACGTGGGCATGCTGCGGGCGCTGCGCGACCGCGAACCGGTGGTGCGCGACACGTTCGCCGAGGCCGACGCTGCGATGGCGGCGCTGCTCGACAAGCCGCTCAGCGAGTACATCTTTGCGGATCCCAAGGATCCGAAGTCCGAAGAGGCGCTGAAGCAGACGGCGATCACGCAGCCGGCGGTGCTGACGGTGGACGTCGCGCTGGCGCGGCTGCTCGGCGAGTACGGGATCGAGCCGGACTTCGTGATGGGGCACAGCCTTGGCTAGTACGCCGCGCTGGTCTGCGCCGGCGCGCTGCCGTTCGCCGACGCGCTCGAAGCCGTCAGCGCGCGTGGCCGGGAGATGACCCGGCTGTCCATCAAGGACAACGGCGCGATGGCGGCGGTGGGAGCTCCGCTGGCGAAGGTGGAAGAGGCGCTCTCGCGCGTGCAGGGCTACGCCGTGATCGCCAACGTGAACAGCCGCAAGCAGGCGGTGATCGGCGGCGAGACGCAGGCCATCGACGACGCCATCCAGGAGCTGGCGCGGCTCGGCCACGGGGCGGTGAAGCTGCCGGTGAGCCACGCCTTCCACACCCGGATCGTCGCGCCGGCGAGCGGGCCGTTGCGCCAGGTCCTCGAGCGGCTGCGGCTGCAGGCGCCGCAGCTTCCGGTGATCGCGAACGTGAACGGCGAGATCTATCCCGAAGGGCGCGAGGCCATGCTCGACCTGCTCGCGCGCCAGGTGGCCTCGCCGGTGCAGTTCGTCAAGGGGCTGGAGACGCTCTACGCCAGGGGCGCTCGCGTCTTCGTCGAAGTGGGACCGAAGCGCGCGCTGCAGGGATTCGTCGACGACGTCCTCGAGACGCCCGACGTGCTCGCGGTGTCGACCAACCATCCCAAGCAGGAGGACGCCTTGGCGTTCAACCAGGCGTTGGCAGGTCTGTACGCGGCCGGGCTCGGCCGCACCGAGAAGAAGGAGATCCCGGTGGTGCGGAGCGAGTTGCCCGCGCAGGAGCCGGTGGTGATCACCGGCGCGGCGCTGGGACTTCCGGGCGGCGGGCCGATCTTCGACGACGCGAACGTCGGCCGCATCCTGCGCGGCGAGCAGATGATCGATCTGATCCCCTCGCGGTTCCGGCGCGCGATGGTCGACAAGCACGTCGTCCGCGTGGTCAAGGGCGAGGACGGCTCCGGCTCGATGCAGGCGATCGAGAGCCAGTCCGAGGTGATCAAGCTGGCGGCGCGCGGCGCCGCGCTCGACCTGGCAGCGCAGTTCGGCATCCCCGCCGAGCGCGTTGCCGCATTCGACCGGGTGACCGCGCTGGCCATCGGCGCGGGGCTCGAGGCGCTGCACGACGCAGGCATTCCGCTCGTGCTCCGCTGGAAGACGACCTCGCGCGGAACGAAGCTGCCGGACCGGTTCGTGCTGCCGGAAGAGCTTCGCGACAGCACCGGCGTGATCTTCGCGTCGGCCTTCCCGGGGTACGATTCGTTCGCGCAGAGCCTCACTGCGTACCAGCAGGACAAGGCGCGCCGTGACGAGTTGGCGCGCAACGAGAAGCTGCTGGCCGCGTGCGGCGCCGCTGATGCAGTCCGCCCGCAGATCGAGGAGCGGATCGAGGAGCTGAAGGGCGAGCTCGCGCGCGAGCCGTTCGCGTTCGACCGCCGCTTCCTCTTCCGCGTGCTCTCGATGGGGCACTCGCAGTTCGCCGAGCTGATCGGTGCGCGCGGCCCCAACACGCAGGTCAACTCGGCGTGCGCCAGCACCACGCTGGCGGTCTCGCTGGCCGAGGACTGGATCCGCGCCGGCCGCTGCCGCCGGGTGATCGTGCTCGGGGCCGACGACGCCACCTCCGACAACCTGATCGAATGGATCGGCGCGGGCTTCCTCGCGAGCGGCGCCGCCGCGACCGACGACGACGTGGAGCTGGCCGCGACTCCGTTCGATCGCCGCCGGCACGGGATGATCGTCGGGATGGGGGCGGCCGCCCTGATCGTCGAAAGCGCGGAGGCCGCGCGGGAGCGCGGCTTGCTCCCCATCGCCGAGGTGCTCGGCGCCGAGGTGGCGAACAGCGCGTTCCACGGTACGCGACTCGACGTGGAGCACATCGCCGGCGCGATGGAGCGGCTGGTGGCCGGCGCGGAGAAGCGCTCGGGCATCTCGCGCACGGAGATGGCGCGGAGCATGGTGTTCCTCTCGCACGAGACCTACACGCCGGCGCGCGGCGGAAGCGCGGCCGCCGAGGTGCACGCGTTGCGCCACGTCTTCGGCGCCGATGCCGACAAGATCGTGGTCGCGAACACCAAGGGGTTCACCGGCCATCCGATGGCCGTCGGCCTCGAGGATGTGGTTGCGGTGAAGGCGCTGGAGACCGGGCTGGTTCCGCCGATCCCCAACTACAAGGAGCGGGACCCTGACCTGGGCGACCTGAACCTGTCGCGCGGGGGCTCGTTGAAGCCGGACTTTGCCCTGCGGCTGGCGGCCGGATTCGGATCGCAGCTGGCCCTGACGCTGGAGCGGCGGGGCAGCGCCGAGCGGCGTCCGCCCGAGAAGCTCGGCTACCAGGGCCGCGTCCAGGACCCGGCGAAGTTCGAGGCCTGGATCGCGCGCGCCAGCGGCCAGCCGAAGGCCGAGCTGGAGCTGGTGCACAGGATCCTGCGCATCCGGGACGTCGCGGCGCCGCGCGAGGCGAAGCACGAGGCAGCGCCAACGGCTGTGGCGGCTCCCGCCGTGAAGCCCGTGGCCGCTGCGATCGCAAAGCCCGCAGCGGCTCCGATTGCGAAGCCTGCACCCGCAGCGATCGCCAGGCCCGTTGCTCCGGCCGTGCCTGCGCCGGTGACGAAGCCGGTCTCCGCGCCCGTCGCCACGCCGGCGCCGGCCGATGCGGTCGCGCGGAAGGTGCTGGAGATCATCGCCGCCAAGACCGGGTATCCGCCGGAGATGCTGGATCTCGACCTCGACCTCGAGGCCGACCTCGGCGTCGACACCGTCAAGCAGGCGGAGACCTTCGCGGCGGTGCGCGAGGCGTACGGCATCGAGCGCGAAGCGCAGCTCAAGCTGCGCGACTTCCCGACGCTGCGGCACGTGATCGGGTTCGTGTACGACCGCAAGCCCGACCTGCGGCCGGCGCAAGTCGTGGCGCAGCAGCCGGCGCCTGTCGCTGCGCCGCAGGCAGCGGCGGTTCCCCCCGTGCCGTCCAAAGCGCCGGCGCCGCAGCCTGCTCCGGCTGCCGACGATGGCGTCTCCCGGAAGGTGCTGGAGATCATCGCAGCGAAGACGGGCTATCCGCCGGAGATGCTGGATCTCGACCTCGACCTCGAAGCCGACCTCGGC
>DASREU010000142.1:0-4742 GCA_035651935.1 Myxococcales bacterium
CGGCCGTCGAACGGGCCCGCATTCGCCGGGCCACCGAAAAAGGCGGTGCCCGCCTCCTTCCCGTTGGGGTTTGCCTCATCGCACTGGTGCCGCAGATCGCGCTGGCGGTCAGCCGCACGATGGCATCGGTGGGGTCCTCGAGCTTCGGCTCCTTGACGGTGTCCAGCCGGATGTCGCCGATTCCGTGGAAGACGATCGCTTTCATCGGGAACTCCTGGTTGCAGGGAAAGTGAGACCCGATCGCCATTCCCGCCCGCCGGACCGGCCGCCCTCCGTGCGAGACTGGCGCGATGGACCGAGATACCGAGCAGCTGCGGCGGATGGGGTACGCCCAGCAGCTGCTCCGGGACATGGGCGGATTCGCGAACTTCGCCCTCAGCTTCTCGATCATCTCGGTGCTCACCGGGGCGGTGACGCTGTACGGCAACGGGCTGACGTACGGCGGCCCCCTGCAGATGCTCGCCGGGTGGCCGGCGGTGACGCTGCTGACGCTCTCGATCGCGGCGTCGCTCGCGGAGCTGGCGTCGGCGTACCCGACCGCGGGCGCGCTCTATCACTGGTCGTCGATCCTCGGCGGACGCGGCGCGGGGTGGCTGACCGCCTGGCTGAACACGATCGGGCAATTCGCGATCACGGCTGGCATCGATTTCGGGCTCGCGGAGTTCCTGGCGGCGATGTTCGGATGGTCCGAGAGGAGCGCGACCCTGCTGCTCTGCGCCGGCATCCTCCTCACGCACGGCGCGCTGAACCATCTCGGCGTCCGGCTGGTGGCGCGGCTCAACGACCTCTCCGCCTGGGTGCACATCGGCGGCGTCGCGATCATCGTCGGCGCCCTGGCGCTGTTCGCGCCGCACCAGCCGGCCTCGTTCCTGCTGCGGCGGAACGGGTCCGGGTACGACTTCGCCATCGGCCTCTTGCTCGCGTGCTGGACCTTCACCGGGTACGACGCGAGCGCGCACGTCAGCGAAGAGACGCACGATCCGTCGCGGAATGCGCCGTGGGGAATGGTCCTCGCGGTGATGGTCAGCGGTCTCGCCGGTTACGCGATGCTGATCGCGGTCACGCTCTCCATCGGGGACCTCCCCGGGGCGCTCGACGCGAAGAATCCGTTCATCTTCGTGCTCCGGGGAGCCCTCGGCTCGAGACCGGGCAACGCGCTGGTCTCGGTGGCGATGGCGGCGATGTGGTTCTGCGGCCTCTCCAGCGTCACCTCCAACTCCCGCATGCTCTTCGCCTTCGCGCGCGACGGCGGGCTGCCGTTCGCGAAGCAGCTCGCCGGCGTTTCGCCGCGCTTCCGCAGCCCGCAGGTCGCGGTGTGGACCTCGGCGGCGATGGCGCTGCTCGTGGCGCTCTGGGCGGACGCGTATTCCGCGATGGTCGCGCTTTCCGTCGTCGCGCTGTACGCATCGTACGGGCTTCCGGTGCTGCTCGGGTTGCGGGCGCCGTCGCGTGCGCGGGGGCCGTGGACGCTCGGACGGTATTCACGGCTCGTCAATCTCGTCGCCCTCGCCTGGATCGCGGTCTGCCTCGTGCTCTTCGTGCTGCCGCCGAACCAGCTCGCGGGGTACACCTTCGCCGGCTGCCTCGCTGCCCTGTATCTCTACTGGCGGTTCCGCATGCGCGACCGATTCGCCGGACCACCCGTGCTCCGGAAGCCTTCTGCGTGGTAAGGACGCGGGCCAGTGCGCTCGCTCGTCCCCGGGATCCTTCTCTGCCTCGCGATCGCGCTCTTCGCGGACTGGCTCGCCGCTTTCCCCGGTCTCCGGGTTTTCGGGCCGCTGACGCTCGCGCTGATCCTCGGCATCGCGGTGCGGGGCGCAGCGGGCCCGCTCCCGTGGAGCGATCCCGGCTCCAGGTTCTGTGCCCGCCCCGTGCTGCGCGTCGGCGTGTTCCTGATGGGCGCCCGCCTCGACTTCGGGCTGGTCGCGAAGGTGGGACCGCGCGTGCTGCTGCTCGATCTGCTCCTGATCTGCGTCGGCCTGGTGGGAATCGCCTGGCTCGCCCGCGCCTTCTCCGTCCCGGCGAAGCTCGCCACGCTCCTGGCGGTGGGAACCTCGATCTGCGGCGCCAGCGCGGTGGTGGCCGCCGGGGCGGTCACCCGCGCGGACGAGGAGGACGTCACCCTCGCCGTGGCACTCTGCGGGATCCTGGGGACCGCCGGCGTGCTCTTCTACGTGCTCGCCGGGCCGCTGCTGCCCCTCTCGGTGACGCAACTGGCGATCCTCTGCGGATCGACGCTGCACGAGGTGGCGCAGGTGATCGCCGCCGCGTTCACCTGGGGAGATGCCAGCGGCGACCTCGGCACGCTGGTGAAGCTCGCGCGCGTGGTCCTGCTCGCGCCTGCGCTGCTGGCCCTCGGATTCGCCACCCGGGGCGGCGGCGTCCGCTACAGCTGGAAGGAGCCGCCCATCCCCTGGTTCGTCATCGGCTTTCTCGCGCTCGGGATCGCCGGTTCGCTCGGAGGGTTCCCGGGCGGCAACCGGGCCCTGCTCTCCTCGGCCAGCATCTTCCTGATGGCCTGCGCCATGGCGGCGATGGGTCTGCACACGCAGGTGGGCATGATCCGGCGGGCGGGGGCGCGGGTGCTCTACGCAGGGCTCGCGGCGTTCGCCTGCATGGCCCTGCTCTCCTTCGTCCTCATCCGCGCGCTGGGCATCGCCTGAAAACCGACCCGACAGACGCTCCGATCCGGGTTACAATCGTGTCGCTTTCACCCCCAGGAGGCACACAAGATGACCGTTTCCGCCGCCCCGCGGTCGCCCGTCGACATCGAGCACGCCGTCGTGCGCTTCGCGGGCGATTCTGGCGATGGCATGCAGCTGACCGGCACCGAGTTCACCCGGGAGGCCGCGCTGCACGGCAACGACCTGGCGACGTTTCCCGACTATCCTGCCGAGATCCGGGCGCCTGCCGGCACTCCCGCCGGCATCTCCGGGTACCAGATCCAGTTCGCCGCCCACGAAGTCTTCTCGGCCGGCGACCAGCCGGACACGCTCGTCGCGATGAATCCGGCGGCGCTCAAGGTGCACCTGCCCGACCTCAAGCGCGGAGGCCTCCTGATCGTCAACGAGGCGAGCTTCAAGCAGGGCGATCTGGACAAGGCCGGGTGGAAGGTGAACCCGCTCAACGACGGGACGCTCGACAACTACCGGGTCATCAAGGTCGATTTCGAGCACCTCGTCACCAAGGCGGTGGAAGGCGCGGGCGTGTCGGCGAAGGACGCGAGCCGCTGCAAGAACTTCTATGCGCTGGGCCTGGTGTTCTGGATCTACTCGCGGGACGCGTCGCGCGAGGAGCAGGCGATCCGCGACCGGTTCAAGAAGAGCCCCACGCTGGCGGAAGCGAACGTGCGCGCCTTCAAGGCCGGGTACAACTACGGCGAGACCATCGAGGCGCTGGACGCTCCCTACGTGATCCAGCCGGCGCGCCTGAAGCCGGGCAAGTACCGCAACGTCACCGGCAACAGCGCCGTCGCACTCGGGCTCATCGCTGCGGCGCAGAGCGCGGGCCTGCGGCTCTTCTACGGCAGCTATCCGATCACGCCTGCCAGCGACATCCTCCACGAGCTCTCCAAGTTCCGCCGCTTCAAGCTCACCACCTTCCAGGCGGAGGACGAGATCGCGGCGATCGCGGCCTCGATCGGAGCCTCGTTCGGGGGCGCGCTGGGGATCACCGGCTCGAGCGGCCCCGGGATCGCGCTGAAGACCGAGGCGATGGGACTCGCCCTGATGACCGAGCTGCCGCTGGTGATCATCAACGTGCAGCGCGGGGGACCTTCCACCGGCCTGCCCACCAAGACCGAGCAATCGGACCTCTTCCAGGCGGTCTACGGGCGCAACGGCGAGAGCCCCATCCCGGTGCTCGCCGCGCGCTCGCCGGCCGACTGCTTCGACACGGCATACGAGGCGTGCCGGATCGCCATCGACTACCGCACGCCGGTGATCCTCCTCAGCGACGGATCGCTCGCCAACGGCAGCGAGCCGTGGCTGTTGCCCGACGTGAACAGCCTGCCGAAGATCGACCCGAAGCTGGCCACCGATCCGCAGGGGTTCATGCCGTACAAGCGCGACGAGAACCTGGCGCGGCCCTGGGCCGTTCCCGGCACGCCGGGCCTCGAGCACCGGATCGGCGGCCTGGAGAAGGACGCGCTCACCGGGAACGTCAGCTACGACCCGCTGAACCACGAGAAGATGGTCCGGACCCGCGCCGAGAAGGTGCGGCGCATCGCCGACCGGTTCGATCCCACCGAGGCGTACTTCGACGACGAGGGCGACGTCCTGGTGATCGGCTGGGGCGGCACCTACGGGTCCATCACCCAGGCGGTGATCGAGGCGCGGCAGGGCGGCATCCGCGTCGGCCACGTTCACCTGAGACACATCTTCCCGCTCCCGAACGACCTGACCGACGTGGTGGCGCGGTACCGCAACGTGCTCATCCCCGAGCTGAACACCGGGCAGCTGCGGCTGCACCTCCGCGGGCAGCTGGGGATCGAATCGATCGGGCTGAACAAGATCCAGGGCAAGCCGTTCCACGTCGCCGAGATCCGCTCGGCCATCGAATCGCTCGCGCGGCGCAGCCAGCCGCCGGCAGAGAAGGAGATCGCCTGATGACCGGGCCTCTGGTGAAGCTGACCAAGAAGGACTTCGTTTCCGACCAGGAAGTGAAGTGGTGCCCGGGGTGCGCGGACTTCGCCATCCTCGCCGGCGTGCAGAAGCTGATGCCCGAGCTGGGGATCGCCCGCG
>DASREU010000143.1:0-9458 GCA_035651935.1 Myxococcales bacterium
GCTGCTCTTCTTCTGCGCGCTCTGGCTCGAGCAGGTGCTCGAGGACGGCCTGCGCCCGCACGCGGGAACGCTGTTTGCCGGAGGGCTGCTCTACGCGCTGGTGGCGCACGACCTGGCGATGACCCCCAAGCACCTCACCGACATGTTCGTCTACAACTACGACCGGCCGTATCCGGACCGGGAGACGAACCCGCGCCAGATCTTCGCGGTGCTCTTCTATGCGGCGCCGGCGGTCGCGATCTCGCCCTGGCTGTTCGACCGCGTGGCGCAGCTCTGGTCCTGGATGCGCGCGTTCGGCTCGAAGGAGAGGCGCCTCGCGCTGCGCGCCCGCTGGCACGATCGCATGCAGGGCGCGCCGCTGGTCTCGCCCGAATCCGCGCAGGACCGCAACGTCGCCGTCTTCGCCCTGGTCTCGCTGGCGATCGCCTTCGCCGTGTTCTGCGGCTGGTTCCAGTGGCGGAGGCTCTCGCCGCACTGGACGCAGCGCGATCTCTTCTGGGAGTACTACCACCAGAGCACGCCCGACGAGCCCATCGCCGCGTACCAGATGAACTGGCGCGGCGAGACGTTCTACTCGCGGAACACCGTCCGCCAGGTGGGCCGGCCCGGAGCGCCCAGCGCCACGCTGGCCGAGTTCATGAACGGTCCCGGGCCGCGCAAGTGGTTCCTCGTCGAGCAGTCGCGCATCAACGGGCTCCGCCAGGCGCTGGGCACGGCGCGGATGAAGGTGGTGGAGTCCCGCAACAACAAGTTCGCGCTGGCGGTGGTGGAGCGGCCGGACGAGAAGCAGCCGCAGCAGCCGATGGACGCGCAGCCCGAGAAGGCCACCGGCCCGATGGGCGCGCCCCCCTGACATGCCTGCCATCCTCCTCGTCGACGACGAGCCCGCCATCCGTGAGAGCCTCGCCTTTGCCCTGCGCCGCGACGGGTTCGAGGTGTCCGAGGCCGGCTCGCTGCGCGAGGCGCGCCCGCTGGCGGCGGAGGCGGATCTGGTGATCCTCGATCTGGTGCTGCCGGACGGGAACGGGCTCGACTTCCTCCGCTCGCTGCGCGCGCGCAGCGACGTGCCGGTGATCGTCCTCACCAGCCGCGACGAGGAGACTGATCGGGTGGTCGGCCTCGAGCTCGGCGCCGACGATTACGTGCTCAAGCCATTCTCGCCGCGCGAGGTCAGCGCCCGCGTGCGCGCCGTGCTGCGCCGTGCCGCAAAGGCGACGCCCCCGCCGGAAGAGACGGCGCTGCGGGTGGGGACGCTGTCGCTCGACGCGAGCCGGCGAAAGGCGTCGGTCCGCGAGCAGGAGCTGGCGCTTTCCCGGACCGAGTTCAACCTCTTGGCGCTCTTTCTCCGCAGCCCCGGCCGCGTCTTCGAGCGCAGCCAGATCCTCGACTCGGTGTGGGGCAGCGACGTCGTCGTGGGCGACCGGACGGTGGACGTGCACGTGAAGGCGCTGCGCCGGAAGCTCGAGGAGGCGGGAGGCGACCCGCGCGTGCTGGAGACGGTGCGCGGGGTGGGGTACCGTCTGCGCGATGGGTAGGCCGGAGCTGCTGCTCGCGCTCGCGCTGCTCTTCCTCCTCGGAGTCGGTGCAACGGTCGCGCGCCTGCTCGAGGCGAGGCGGACGGGACTTTCGCTGCGGCTCCAGGTCTTCATCCCCCTCGCCGCGACCACGCTCCTGCTCTCGGCGATGTTCGCGGTGATCGTCATCGACCGGTTCACCGCGCGGGCCTCGCTGTTCGCGATCCGCGCCGCGGAAGACGAGGCGCGCGCCATCGCGGAGCTGGCGGCGCGAACCCCGTCCGATGCGCTCCGGCCGATCCTGCAAGCGTTCACCCGGAGCGCGATCGACACGGACGTGGCGGTGCTCGACGGACGCGGGCACGTGGTGCTCGAGTCCGGCGATGCCCAGGTGGGCGTCGCCCGCGTCTCGGCGGAGGCGCCGGTGGCGGGCGGCGGCCGGGTGCGGGTGCGGAAGGCGACGTTCGGGATGGTGCAGCTGATGAGCGACGTCGCCCCGAAGGTGGCGCTGCTCGCGCTGATGTTCGCCGTGGCGTCCGCCGCGCTGGCGATGGTGATCGGCGGGGCGGTGGCGGGACCGATCGAGCGGCTCACGCGCGCAGCCGAGCGGGTGGCGGCGGGCGAACGGCAGGCGCCGTTGCCGGAGCCGCGCGGGAGGGAGGTGCGCGCGCTCACGCACGCCCTCGAGTCGATGCGGCGCGAGCTGGAAGAGCGGCACGCGCTGGAGACGTTCGTGGCTGACGTGTCGCACGAGCTGAAGAACCCGGTGGCCGCCATCCGCGCCAGCGCGGAGGTGCTCACGGAGGGCGCCGCCGACGAGCCGGAGACTGCCCGCCGATTCGCGCTGCGGATCCGCGAGAGCGCCGACAAGCTGCAGCAACTGACGCTCGACCTGCTCTCGCTCGCGCGGCTCGAGGCGCGCGGGATCGAGCCCAAGGACCATCCGGTCGACCTGAGCGCGATCGCGCGCGAGGCCGTCGACGCGCAGGGTCCCACCGCCACGGCGCGCAAGGTCCGGCTGGAGCTTCGCGCCTCGTCGCCCACCCCGGTGCGCGGCGATCCGGTCTGGCTGCGCCGCGCCCTGGAGAACCTGGTGGGGAACGCCGTGCAGCACTCGCCGGAAGGAGAGCGCGTCGAGCTGGAGATCAGCTCCGGGCCGCTCTGCGTCGCCGAGGTGCGCGATCACGGCCCCGGCGTCGATCCCGTCATCCGCGATCGCCTGTTCGAGCGCTTCGCCACCACCCGCCACGGCGACGGCGGCACCGGCCTCGGCCTCGCCATCGTCCGCGCCGTCGCCGAGCTCCACGGCGGCCACGCCGAGCTCCGCGAAACCGGCCCCCGCGGCTCCGTCTTCACCCTCTCCCTGCCCCGCGCCTGATCGGGGACACGATACACGTTCTTTTTTTTGCGCGAGGGCCGCGCAAAAAAAAGAACGTGTATCGTGTCCCCGGTTATCTTTTCTTGCGGCGCTTCTTCTTGTCGCCCTGCATGTACTTGTAGTCGGGTTTGGGAGCGGGCGGAGGCGCGTCGGGGGCTGAGTAGCGGAGACGCTCGTCGGCGACGGCAGCCAGGGCGGCCGGGTCGAGACGCTGGAGACCCGCGGCGCTTGCGGCTTCGAGGGCGGTCAAGGACCTGCCTCCGGAGAGGATTTGCTTGATGGAGGGCTGGTTCGACTTCCACCAGGCCGGGCCGAAGGTCCGCTCGAGCTGGGCGGCGAGGATGGAGCCGAGGAGCGGGGAAGCGGTCCGGGCGAAGGCGTCGGCTTCCAGCGCCCAACGCCCGGCGTCTTCGTCGGAGAGGACGCAGAAGAGCGCGCGCTGCACGAGGCCGCGATAGAGCGTGGCTTGCGCCTCGGCGGTGCGCGGACCCTGGCGCCGGCGGATCTCGAACAGGACCATCGCCGCCGCCCGCCGTGCGGAGAGCATCCGGCGCGTCGCTTCCGTGTGCACCAGGTCGTCGAGCGGCTCCCCCCGCAGCTCGGTGGCGCCGCGGAGCCACTCCGGCGTGCCCGCCAGCGCTTCGAAGAGGAGCGCGACCGCTTCCGCCGCGGATCCGTCTCCGAGCTGCGCCAGCTCCCAGCGCGAAACGGAGGTGAGCGCGCCGCCGGAAGCGCGTGCGCCTTCGTGCAACGTCGCGCGTTGCTCCTCGAAACCGCCGGTCGGGCGCAGCGAGAGGCGGACATCGTCGGGGGGATCGACGAGGAGCGCGAACGGGCGCGCTCCTTTCGACGGAGACGGCTCGGCATCGAGCCGCAGGCTCGCGGGCGGAGCGACTCCCGCCTGCGCCAGCGCATCGCGCACGTTCGGCCACGCCTTTCCCGCCGTGAACTGGGGATCCGCGAACGACGTCCGCGCCAGGCGCGGGAGGTCGCCGCGGCGCACCCGGTCGCCGGGGATGCCGAGATTGCTCACCGCTGCCGACGCGACCGCGCGCGCTCCCACCTGCTCCGTGGCCACGAGCGTCGCGTCCGCGAGCCGCTCCAGCTCCGCCACCGGCATTCCGTGCGCGCGCTCTTCGACCGCGGTCCAGCTTCCCAGCCCGAGCGCGACGATGGACTCGTCGATGGCCGCGTCGCGGGCGATCGCCAGCGGCGCCAGCGGCTGCGCAGCCTTCGCCTCCGACAGCGCGATCGCGGCGCGCTTCCCGGCGCCCGGCTCGTCCCGGAGCAGATGATCCAGATCGCGCTCCCCGAGCGTCGCCCGCGCTTCCCCTGGCGCAGCGAACGCGAGCTGCGCCCGCGCGCGCTCCAGCGCCTCGATCTCCTTGCCGGCCTCGCGCGAGATCGCCAGGGTCGCGAGCTGTTGAGCAAGCAGGCTGAACGCGCGCGCGTCGTCGCCCGAGGAGCGCGCGGCGGCGGCGCTGACGGTCTCGATCAGGTCGCCCTGGGTCAGGCGCGGATGGGCGGCCAGCGCGCTCGCCGGCAGGGGGCCTTCGCCGGTGGTCCAGCGCGTCCAGAGCAGCTCGGCCTCGGCGCGCAGCAGCGAATGCGTCTCTTCGGAGATCTGCCTCGCCGCGTCGCCGCCGGACCGGGAGGGAGGCGGATTCGGTTGTGCCCTGCGCCCGAGCGGCGCAGTGCTGGCATGCCCGCAGCCGAGGGCGAGCATCAGGACGAGGAGGACCCGCACCCGGGTTCACTCGCACCGAAGCGCCGCTCCGGCAAGCAATTTGCGCTATGTAGCTGCCGTGCCCGCAAGCGCCGACATGGCCCGCGCCCGCTCGGCGCTCGCGCGCAAGCTCCGCGACGGACTCGAGCAGCGCGGCTACCTGGAAGTGGAGACGCCGATCGCGGTGCCGGTGGCGGGGCAGGAGCCGCACCTGCGTCCCTTCGAGACCACGTTCACGCCCGATCCGCCGGTGCCGCCCGGCGGGATCGAGGGAGCGCGCCGCCTGCATCTACAAACCAGTCCGGAGTACGCGATGAAGCGGCTGATCGCGCGCGGAGGGTTCTCGCGGTGCTACCAGCTCGCGCGCGTCTTCCGCGACGGCGAGCTGTCGCAGATGCACAACCCCGAGTTCACCCTGCTCGAGTTCTATGCCTCTCCCGGAAGCGCGGCGACGATCATGGCGGACCTCGAGCAGCTCGTCTTCGCCTGCGCCGCCGAGGCGCCCGCGCGCAAGGGCCCCGGGCGGCGCGGCTCCGGGAAGATCTCGCTGCGTCCGCCGTACGAGCGCCTCACCTGCCGCGACGCTTTCACGCGCTACGCGGGTTTCGATCCCTTCCCCCTCGACGCCGCGGCATTCGCCCAGGCCGCGCGCGCTTGCGGCGTCCGGGCAGCCGAGGGCGCCGGTTGGGACGATCTGTTCACGCTGGTGCTGCTGGAGAAGGTGGAGCCGGCGCTGGGCATCGGGCGCCCGACCTTCCTCACCGGCTATCCCGCCTCACAGGCCGCGCTCGCTCGCCTCAGCCCCACCGACCCGGGCGTCGCGGAGCGCTTCGAGCTGTATGCGGCAGGGCTCGAGCTCGCGAACGGCTGGTCCGAGCTGTCCGACGCGCGGGAGCAACGGCGGCGGCTCGAGCAGGAGCAGCGGTTGCGCAGGGAGCTGGGTCGCGAGGTCTTCCCGCTCGACGAGAAGTTCCTCGGCGCCCTCGAGGGGATCGGCGATGCCGGCGGCGTGGCCGTCGGCTTCGATCGGCTCCTGATGCTGCTCACCGGTGCGCAGAGCATCGCCGAGGTCTTGCTCTTTCCCGCGGCCGAGGAGTACGGCGCGGCGCGGAGGGCGCGGTGATCGTCTTCCGATTCCTGCGCACGGTGCTCGGATGGGCGTGGATCCTCACCGACACGATGCTCTGCGCGGTGAGGATCGGCTTCCACGGCGAGTCCGAAGCCTCCGAGCGCGTGCTGCAAGGGTGGGCCCGGCGGTTTCTCCGCGTCACCGGCGCCCGCGTGGTCGCCGCCCGACACGTGCAGCTGGACCGCGAGCGCTCGTACGTCTTCGTCTCGAATCACACCTCGAACCTCGACGTCGCCGCCATCATCTCCGTCCTCGGCCATCCCCTGCGTTTCATCGCCAAGCAGGAGCTGAAGAGGATTCCTCTCTTCGGCTGGGCGGCGACGCGGATGGGCCACGTGTTCATCGATCGGAAGGACCGCGGGGGAGCGGCGAAAGTGGTCCAGGGCCGGATCGAGCGGTCGCTGAGCGGAGCCTCGCTCTTCTTCTTCGCCGAAGGGACCCGCGCGGTCGCGGACGAGCTCCTGCCGTTCAAGAAAGGTGCGGCGGTGGCCGCGATCGAGCTGGGCCTGGATTCGATTCCGATCGCGGTGGCGGGAGCGCGCACGGTGCTCAAGCCGAAGGGCTTTGCGCTCTTCCAGCCAGGGCCGGTCGCGGTGGTGGTGGGCGCGCCCATCCCTGCCGCGGGCCACACGATGGAGCGGCGGGACGACCTCGTGGCCGCGCAGCGGGCCGCGGTGGGACACGCGCTGGACGAAGCCCGCGCGCTGCTGGCCGGAGCGGGAGCCGCAACGCGGTCGGGAGCGGGACCGGCAGCGGGAACCGGAGCCGGAGCGCCCCCTACAGAACGCGCAGGATCAGGCACTTGAGATAGCGGGTCTCCGGAACACCGAGGAGCGTCGGATGATCCCTCGCCGCCCCGCGCCGCTCGATCACCTGGACGCTTCGCTTCGCGTCCGCCGCGGCCTGCACCACCGTGCGCTCGAACGTCGCGTCGTCCACGTGATGCGAGCAGCTGCAGGTGATCAGCACGCCGAAGCGCGAGAGCAGGTGAAACGCGCGCAGGTTGATCTCCTTGTAGCCGCGCAGCGCCGCGTCCAGCGAGCTCTTCGTCTTCGCGAAGGCGGGCGGATCGAGGACGATGGTATCGTACCGCTCGCCGGCCTCGCTCTCCGCCCGCAGCAGGTCGAACGCATTCGCCACCTTGAACTCGACGTTCGTCGCGCCGTTGCGCGCGGCGGTCTCGCGTCCCTGCGCCGCCGCCTGCTCGCTGATCTCGACCGCGGTCACGTGCTCCGCGGCCCGCGCCAGCTGCAGGGCAAAGGCGCCGCCGTAGGTGAAGCAGTCCAGTGCGCGGCCGCGGGCGTACCGCCCTGCCTCGATTCGATTCTCCGCCTGGTCGAGGAATGCGCCGGTCTTCTGGCCGCCGAGCAGATCGGCGACGAGCTTCACTTCCCCTTCCACGAACTCCACCGGACCGGGATCAGCTCCACGAAGCAAACCCTTGCGCTGCTCGAGCCCTTCGTGCGCGCGCACGCGGACGTCGTTGCGCTCGACGATCGCGCGCGGCTTCACCAGCTTCTCGAGCAACCCGGCGAACAGATCGCGCCGCGCGTCCGTCGCTTCGATCAGCGTCTGCACGCTCAGGCAGTCCCCGTAGCGGTCGACGATCAGCCCGGGAAACAGGTCGGCTTCGGCGTGCACCAGCCGCGCCGCCCCGCGCCGGCCGGGATCGGGCCGCAGCCGCTCGCGGAGCGCCACCGCCTGCTCGAGCCGCGCCGCGAAGAATTCGTCGTCGATCGGGTCGTCCTCGCGGCTGAGCAGGCGGACGGCGATCTGGCTTCTGGACCCGTAGAACGCCTTTCCCGCGAAGCGGCCGCGCTCGTCGGCCAGGCGCACGACCTCTCCGCCGGCGAGATCGGAAGGCGCGGCGACGTCCGAGCGGTAGACCCAGATCTGTCCCTGCGCGAGCCGCTCGACGCCGCGCCTGGAGAGCACGACGGTCGGCTCGCCGGAGGCGCCGCCGCCGATCTCGCCGATCCCGGGAGGCGGGTGCTGGGTCCGCTGCCGTGGCGCCGACGGCGCGCGCGGGCGGACGTCGCGGACGGACCGCGAGCCTTGCTTCAGCCGCTCGAGACGGCGCGCGTCCTTCGGTGAGCGGGGCGGCTCGGCCAAGGCGATCTCCGGTGCACGGAGGCGGCACTTTACACGCGCAAAGCGCGCGACGTACAAGCGCTGATTCGATGACCCCGATCGAGACGTCGAGCGGGCTGGGTGCGCCGGAGCTGTCTGCGCGCGACCCGATCCGGGATCGCTGAAGCGAAAAGGAGCACCGAGATGGCGTCCGCAGGAAAGCTCGGCATCCTGGTCGGCGGGGGACCGGCGCCCGGGATCAACAGCGTGATCGGCGCGGCGACCATCCGCAGCCTGCTCGAGAATGTCGAGGTGGTGGGAATCCGCGACGGCTTCGATCGGATCATGCGCGGCGCTCCCGACGCCACCATGCCGCTGGCGATGGACAAGGTGAGCCGGCTGCACTTTCGCGGCGGCTCGCTGCTCGGCATCTCCCGCGCGAATCCCACCAAGGACCCGCGGCACATGCAGGCCGCGAGCGAGGCCTTGCAGCGGCTGGGGATCACCATGCTGATCACCATCGGCGGCGACGACACCGCGTTCTCGTCGATGAAGCTCTCCGAGGCGGCGGGGGGCAAGCTGCGGGTCGTGCACGTCCCGAAGACGATCGACAACGATCTCGACCTGCCGCCGCACATCGACACCTTCGGGTTCCAGACCGCGCGCCACCTCGGCGTCGAGCTGGTGAAGAACCTCATGGTCGACGCCTACACCACCTCGCGCTGGTACATCGTGGTCTCGATGGGGCGGAAGGCCGGCCACCTCGCGCTCGGGATCGGCAAGTCCGTCGGCGCGACCGTCTCCCTGATCAGTGAGGAGTTCCCCGACAACCTGCCGTTGCGGCTCCTCGTCGACACCCTGGCGATGTCGGTCGTCAAGCGGCTGGCGATGGGGCGGCGCGACGGCGTCGCGGTCGTCGCCGAGGGACTGGTGCTGAGCATCGATCCGAAGGACCTCGCCGGACTGGAAGACGTGGAGCGCGACGAGCACGGGCACGTCCGCCTCGCCGAGGTGGACATCGGGGAGATCCTCAAGCGCCAGGTCTCGGCCCGGCTCGGCTCGCTGGGGGTGAAGACGACCGTCGTCTCGAAGAACATCGGATACGAGCTGCGCTGCGCGGACCCCATCCCGTACGACATGGAGTACACGCGCGATCTCGGGTACTGCGCGGCGAAGTACCTGCTCTCCGGCGGCGACAAGGCGATGGTCTCCATGCAGGGCGGCCGGTTCGTGCCGGTGCCCTTTCAGGAGCTGATCGATCCGAAGACCGGGCGCGCTCGGGTGCGGCTGGTCGACATCCACTCCGATCGCTATGCCATCGCCCGCCGCTACATGATCCGGCTGCGGCGCGACGACTTCGAGGACGCCGAGCTGGTGGGAAAGATGGCCTCCATCATCAAGATGACGCCGCAGGAGCTGCGCAAGCAGTTCGAGTACCTGGTGGAGAGCGAGCCGCCGCCGCTCGAATTCGCCACCTGAGCGCCGGAATTTTGACGGCCGCCGGGGTCGAAGGCATCACCAGGGGATGCGTCGGTCGCTCGCGGTTCTCGTCCTTCTCGGCGCCTCGGCCGCGCGCGCCGACGACACGAACTTCCGGCCCTATGTGGTGGGCAGCCGCGCGTCGGGGATGGGCGGCGCGTT
>DASREU010000144.1:0-7475 GCA_035651935.1 Myxococcales bacterium
GATCCCGTTTCGACCGCCGCCTGGTTCGGCGGAGCGCTCGACGTCGCGGCGATCGCAGGCGACGGCTCAGGGTCCGGAGTGGCTGCAGCCCAACTCCTGATCGGCGGGCACCCGGCGGCCGCGGACGTCCCCTCGAGCGGATCGTGGAGCTTCCACGCGAACCTCGCGCAGCTCCTGCCACAGACCGAGGGACCGGTGACGCTGGAGGTGATCGCGACCGACAACGTCGGCAACGTGGGAAGCGCGCGGCAGACGATCCAGGTCGACACCGTGCCGCCCTCGATCAGCGCGGTCCAGATCGAATCCACCCCCGACGGCCGCGACGCCGCCGGGCAGGACTGGTTCCGCGGTCCCACGGTCGCGCCCGCGGCCGCGGACATCGTCGTCTCCGCCGCCATCGAGGACGAGAACCTGATCTCCAGCGGAGACTCCGCTCCAGCCGCGATCGCGGGCGGCGTGCGGGTGCCGGGCGTCGAGATCTCCGGCCGCTGGACGTTCGCCATTCCGCGCTCGGTGGGTCTGGCTGCGGCCGGCCCGGTGGTGGTCACGTTCGATGCGCAGGACCTCGCCGGGAACCATCCCGCGGTCTCGCCCTCCGCCGCGCTCTACTTCGACGACGTGACCCCGACGGCGTTCAACCCGGTGGTGGCGGACGATCCGACCTGGTACGGGCGCAGCGTCCTCATCCGTCCCGCCGTGGCGCTGACGTTTGCGGCGCTCCCCAGGAGCGGCGTCTCGTCCGTCGTCCTTCAGGTGGCGGATCAACCCGAGTCCGCCTGCGTCAAGAGCGGCGCCAGCGCGTACACCTGCAGCCTCCCCTCTCTCTCCGCGCCGGCGTCCGCGGAGACCGTCCTGCCGTTCCAGGTGGTCGCGACCAGCGGCACCGGCATCGTCTCCTCCGCCTCCGGCACGCGAAACATCGACGACGCTCCCCCGGTCATCTCGAACGCCGCGCCGCCGCCGTACCCGGCGCCGTCGGGAGCGCTCTCCTGGAGCCATGACGGATCGCACTTCAACATCCGCGACGACGGGGTCCTCTACACCTTCAAGGCGTACGACTGCGGGTCGGGCGTCCGATCGGCGGCGAGCTTCGCGCTCGCACCCCAACCATCAGCACGCACGGTGACCGTCACCGCCACGGCGGCGCGGCAGAGCTGCGCGAACGGAGCTCTCGCCACCGTCTACGACGTCTCGGTGAGCGCGAACCTCTCTTCGCTTCCCGCGGGCAGCCTGCCGGCAGCCGACAACATGCTGAGCGTCTCGGCGACGGTCGTCGACGGCGCCAGCGACGGCAATGCGGGCGTCGTCCAGCATTCCGCGACGCAGGCGAGAGCGGTCGCCGTCACCCGCAGGCTCTGGCAGACGGACCCTTTGGGTTGGTTCCGGCTCGCGCTCGGGCCGCTGCCGATCGTCTCGTCGGCGAGCACCGTATCGGCGCTGAGGCCTGCGGACGGCAGTGTCGCCTGGAGCCACGGCCCGGCAAACGTCCTCGCCCATCCGGTGGTTGGCGGCCAGCCCGGCGCCCCCGTGGTCTCCTACGCCACCGGCTCCCCGACCGTGGAAGGCGCGACGCTGAACCAGGTCTCCGCGTTCGACGGCAGCCTCGCGGCGTCCGCCTGCCCGGTGCGCGCGAGCATCTCGGCGAACTGCTCCGGTGGCTTCCGGACGCACTCGGTCTCGCTGGCGCTCGCGACCGACGGGACTCCGGTGCTGGCCGACAACTTCTTCCTCGACGATGGAGTCGTGCCGCCCAACAAGGAGGTCTCCTGCTGGGCGGCCGCGTATGCGCTCTCGATCGGCTGCTCGCCGTTTGCCCAGAGCTCCTCCGGTGACAGCCTTCAAGGCCTCTTCATCGGGCGGCAGGGGCACGCGTTCTTCATCGACACTCCGGTCAACACGCTCACCGGGCCTGGCATCCCCGGCCTCCAGGTTCGCGCGCTCGGCGGTGGAGTCCTCGCCGATGGCCCCCGCTGCGATTCGATCGATCTGCTGACGGACGCGGCCGGCGCCGATGCACCGGCCTGTGGGGGTGGTCGCTACACGTTCGACGGCGCCGGTTTCACCTCCACCTGGACCGCCAGCGCTCCTCCTGCCCGCGCGGTTCCGGCGCTGAACCTGTTCTTCGCCCGCGACGGGACCGCGTACTCGCTCGCGCAAGGGACTGCCATTCCCGGGTTCAACGGCGCGGGAAGTCCGCTGCTCATCGCCGGATCGAGCGCTCCGGTCCTCTACAGCGCCTTGGGCATGGTCCTCTCCGCGTTTCACATCAGCAGCAACGGGTACGGGCCCACCGCCGTCGGTTTGCCCGCGATCCCGGGGCCATCGATCGACGATGCGTTGCTCGATTCCCGGACGGGGACGCTGTACGTCGCCAGCAACGGACAGGTATCGGCCATCGCCGTCGAGCGGACCGACGTTCCCGGCGGGGACACCGCGTGGGCCACCCGCAACCGCGACAACTGCCGCTCCAACAACCTGGAGTTCGCGTGCGCGTTCTGAGCCTCGCGATCGCGGCCTTGCTCATCTGTGCGCCGGCATTCGCCGATGCGACCAGCGACGCGCGCGAGCACTTCAAGAAGGCGCAGACCCACTACGCGCTGGGAGAGTTCGAGGAAGCGGCGCGCGAGTTCCGTGAGACCTACCGTCTGCGCGAAGAGCCGGCGCTGCTCTTCAACATCGGACAGGCATACCGGCAGATGCGGCAGTGGCAGCAGGCCTACTTCTACTACCGGCAGTACCTGAGCAAGCAGCCGGACGCGCCGAATCGGGTGGAGACGGAGTCGCTGGTCGCGCAGATGCAGCGACGGATGGACGAGGAGGAGGAGCAACGGTCGCGGGTCGCGCGGGACCCGGCGGCCTCGCGCAATACGGAGGACGTGCTTCCCCCGGCGGCGAAGCAGCCCGCTCCGGCGCAAGCCGTCGCTGCGCCCCCGCCCCCGCCGCCGTGGCGGCCGACTCCGGTCCACCTCACCGGTTACATCGCGCTGGGCGTCGGCGTGGTAGCCGAGGGCGTGGCGCTGCTGGCGCACAACTCGGCGCAATCCTCCGCCGATCGCTTCAACCAGAAGCACGCAGCGGGCACGCTCACCGCAGCCGACGCGCAGCTCAAGGCGGACGCGGAGTCGAAAGGGAAGCTCGCCACCGCCTCGGCGGTCGGCGGGCTCGTCCTTCTCGCCAGCGGAGCCGTGCTCTCCTTCGTGTTCTGACCGGATCGGCGGGAACACCGCTTGTCCCGCGGACCGGTGGCACGTAGATTCGGCGGCCTCATTCCTGCGGGGCGTCCATGACCATCCCGATGCATGTCTTCCGCGAGTACGATATCCGCGGGCTCGTCACCACCGAGCTCACCCCCGCTTTCGCGGAGCAGCTGGGGCGCGGCTTCGGCCAGTATCTGCTGGAGAAGAACCCGGGTGCGCAGAGCATCGTGCTCGGCCGCGACCACCGGCTTTCCAGCGAGGGGCTGGCAACCGCCTTCTCGCGCGGTGTGCGCTCGCACGGCATCGACGTGCTCTCCATCGGCGTGGTTCCTACGCCGTTGACGTACTTCGCGGCGCACGTCCTCCCGGTCGACGGGCTGTGCATGATCACCGGGTCGCACAATCCGCCGGAGTACAACGGGTTCAAGATCGGAATCGGGAAGAGCACGCTCGCGGGCCCGGAGGTGCAGGAGCTGAAGGCGCGGGTGGCGGCGGCGAAGGACGGCGGCCGCAGCGCGTGGCAGCGGGAGCACGACATCGTCACCCCGTACATCCACTTCATCGTCGAGTCGCTGGGGATGACGGTGCGGCCGTTGCGGGTGGTCTGCGACGCGGGCAACGGCACCGGCGGCATCGTGGGCCCGAGCCTGCTCCGGGCCCTCGGCCACCACGTCATCGAGCTGTTCTGCAACCTCGACGGAAACTTTCCCAACCACCATCCGGATCCGACGGTGGAGGCGAACCTGCGCGACTTGCGGAAGAAGGTCGCCGAGTGCGACGCCGACCTGGGCATCGCTTGGGACGGCGACGCCGATCGGGTGGGCGCGCTCGACGAGAACGGGAGCATCCTCTGGGGGGATCAGCTGATGATCCTCTTCTCCCGCGACGTGCTCAAGGAGCGGCCCGGCGCCGCCATCGTCAGCGAGGTGAAGTGCTCGCAGACGCTGTACGACGACATCGAGAAGCACGGCGGCCGCGCCATCATGTGGAAGGCGGGGCACTCGCTGATCAAGAGCAAGATGAAGGAGGAGCACGCGCTGCTCGCCGGCGAGATGAGCGGGCACATCTTCTTCCGGCACCGCTATTACGGGTTCGACGACGGCATCTATTCCGCCGCCCGGCTCCTCGAGCTGGTCGCGCGCGACGGCAGGCCGCTGAGCAAGATGCTGGACGGGATCCCGCGGACGTTCGCCTCGCCGGAGATCCGGTTCGACTTTCCCGAGGAGAAGAAGTTCCGCGCGGTCGACCTCGCGAAGGAGCGGCTGCGCAAGCACGGCAAGACCATCGAAGTCGACGGCGTGCGTCTGATCGTCGACGGCGGCTGGGGGCTCGTGCGCGCGTCGAACACGCAGCCCCTGCTGGTGCTCCGCTGGGAGGCGAACAGCGAGAAGAGGCTGGGGGAGATCCAGCGGCTGATCGAGAGCACGGTGGAGCAGATCCGCAAAGAGCTGACCTGATTCGCGTCGGCCACGGTCCGCCTGCTAACATCGGCGGCGGGACCGATGAAGCGGGACGAGCTGTACCTGGGCGTCGATCTCTCGGGCGTGAACGTTTGCGCCGGGGTGGTCGACGGCAGCGGCCGCGTGCTCGGGCAGGAGAAGCACCGGCTGCTCTCGAAAGAGCCGCCGCAGGTGGCGGAGGCGGTGCTGCGCGCGGCCAAGACCGCGTGCGGCGCGGCGGGCATACCGTTCTCGGAAGCGAAGGCGATGGGCCTCGGCATCGCCGGCCGGATCGATCGCGAGCAAGCACTGGTGCGCAGCGCCCCGGCGCTGGGGTGGCGCGACGTTCCGTTCCTCAAGCTCTTGCAGGCCCGCAGTCCGCGCACTCCCCTGTGGATCGCCAGCGAGCTCTCCGTGACGGCCTGGGGCGAGCGCGCGGCCGGCGCGGGCCGCGGCGTCGACGACCTGATCGTCGTCCTGGTCGGTGCAACCATCGGGGCGGGATTCGTCCTGCGCGGCAAGCTCCACGAGGGCGCCTGCGGCGCCGCCGGCGACCTCGGTCACGTCGTCGTGGCGCCGAACGGGCGGCAGTGCTCGTGCGGCCAGCGAGGGTGCCTCGAGGCGTACGCGGGCGGACAAAGCCTCGTTGCGCGGGCGCGTGACGACCTCCGCATCGCCAGCGCCGCGGCGCGGGTCTCGGGCGAGCGCTACCCGGCCGCCGGCCGGAAGCTGCTCGATCTCTGCGGTGAGCCCGAGAAAGTGACGGTGACCGCGATGGAGAGGGCGGCGCACGAGGGAGACGAGCTCTCGCGCCGCCTGCTCGACGAGGCAGGCCAGCATCTCGGCCTCGCCCTCGCCAACCTCGTCACCACCCTGAACCCGGCCCGCCTTCTCCTCGGCGGCGGCGTCGTCGCCGGCTCGCCCCGCCTCACCCGCGCAGCGCTCGCCGGCATCGACGCGCTCGCCGCCAAATCCTCCCGCTCCGCCCTCCACATCTCGACCCCAGAACTCGGCGACTCCGCCGGAATCATCGGCGCCGCCCTCCTCGCCCGCGAATCCCTCTCCGCCTGAATTTCGGGGACACGATACAGGTTTCTTTTTTTGCGCCACCGGTGGCGCACGAATTTAAACGTGTATCGTGTCCCCGGGTTGTCGCGAATCCCCGAAATTCAGTCGAGGGTGAAGTGGATGGTGAAGGGGACGGTGGTGGCGACGGCGACTCCGTTGACCTTGGCTGGCGAGAAGCGGAGCTCGCGGACGGCCTGCGCTGCCGCCGGGCCGAGTCCCTGGCCCGGGTCCGAGACGACGTCGACCTTGGCGATGGTGCCGTCGGCGTCGATCAGGAGGCGCAGCACCACGTCGCCCTCGAATCCGTTCTTTTTCGCTTGGGGCGGGTAGTACTTGCGCAGGTTCAGCGACTCGCGGTTGAGCGGCTGAGGGAGCTCGTTGACCTGCGCCGCCGGCGCGTACTGCTCCGCCTTGTACGGCTTCACCGTCTCCGGTGCGCGCGCGGTCTTCTCCGGCGCGCCGCGCAGCGTATTCCCGGCGCCCACCGCGAACGAGCCGCCCTGCGACGTGCTCTCCATGGTGATCCCGGTGATCACCACCGGCTCCGGAGTGGTTCGCGGAGCCTCCGTCGTAGGAGGCGGGGGCGCGTTCGACGGCGGCAGCGGCGTGCGCGTCGGGGGCGGAGCAGTCTGCGGAGCCCGTGGCGCGCGGGCGACCTTCATCGGGACGGGCGGCGCCGGCGGAGGAGGCGGCTGTGTCTCCACCGGCTTCGGAGGAGGCGGCGCGTCCACCACCTGGATCTGCAGCGGCGTCTGCGGGACCGGCCGGGGCCGCACCGCCAGGGCGAGGATGGCCCCCGCGAGCGCGGCATGCAGCGCGATCGACGTCCCGACCGGCACGAGCGCTCTGGAGGCGGGCCGCGCCATCGGACGCTACTGCTGCTTCTCGATCTGGATCGCGAACTTCGTCACGCCCGCGCCCTTGAGGACGTCGAGGAGGTGCGTCACCGCACCGTGAGTCGCGTTCTTGTCCGCGCCGATGATCGCCTGGACGTCCTCGCCCGCCGCCTTGGCCTTCTGCACCTCGGCGACCAGCGCGCCGTCGTCGACGGGGACGCCGTTGAGGAACGCCTTCCCTTCGCGGGTGACCAGCACCGCGAACGTCTTCTGCACCGTCTCGCCGCCGTGCGCCGCGCGCGGAAGCTCCACCTCGATGGTCTCCTTGACGATGTAGCTGGCGGTCACCATGAAGATGATCAGCAGCACGAGCGTGACGTCGACCAGGGGGGTGACGTTGATCCCGGTGATGCTCTCGTCCTCTGTCTCCGCGGCGCCGCCCGCCATCAGCGTGCTCCGTTCTTCACGTGCAATCCGCTGGCGATCGCGTTCCCCAGCGCGTTGGAGCGCCCGATCACGCGCTTGAGCAGCCGCTGGAAGATGTTGAACGCGAGCACGGCGGGAATGGCGACGAAGAGTCCGACCGCGGTGGCGACCAGCGCTTCGGAGATGCCCGCCATCACGAACGAGGCGGTGCTGCCACCGCCTCCCTTGTTCGCCGCGGCCAGATCGGCGAACGCGCGGATGATCCCGAGCACGGTGCCGAAGAGCCCGATGAACGGCGCGTTGTTCCCCAGCGTGCCGAGGACGAACAACCACTTCTCGTATTCGAGCCGGCGCCGATCGATGGTGGACTGCACCGCCTTCTCCACCGCCGGCGTCCCCCCGTCGGCGACCTTGGCGGCGGACCGCACCACCTCCGACTCCATCGAATCGCTGGTGGCGAGCGCCGCCGCGCCCTTCAGGTCGCCGCTCAGGCAGAGCTCGAGCAGCCG
>DASREU010000145.1:0-3009 GCA_035651935.1 Myxococcales bacterium
TCTTGTCTTCGTCCGTATAGAGGAGATCGGCATCGGCAGCCGCAGTTGCGAGCAGGAACAGCGCATGCTCCGCGAGCTCGTCGTCGTGATCGAGCAGTGCGACGAAGTCGCCGGTCGCCAGCGAGAGCGCGCTATTGCTCGCGGCGGAGATGTGCCCGTTGCGATCGCGAAAGACGACGCGGATCCGCGGGTCCTCCTGCGCAGCCTGTTCGAGGACGCGGCGGACGTGCGGCGAAGGCGAACAATCGTCGGCGATGCACAGCTCCCAGTCCGGATAGAGCTGCTCGCGGACGCTGGTGATGGCGCGGGAGAGGAACTCCTCGGGCGCGTCGTAGACGGGCAGCAGCAGGGAGATCCGCACGCGCTGCGGAAGGCGTGCCACTGCGCTGCGGATCGTCCGTCGATCCGCCTCTTTCAAAGCGCCGAAGCGGGTGTGCCACTCCGGGTAGAACGCCTGCGGCGCGTCGTCGCCGCCACGTTGGAGAAGCCGGTCGAGCAGCTGGCCGGCCCATGCGGCGCGAAGCACCTTGAGCGAAGCGGCCGGGATCGTCCAGGGCTCGCGCAGGCGGCGGACGATGGTGGGAGCCGCGCGCCGCAGCGCGGCCTCGGTGCGGCTGACCTCGCGGGCTTTGATTGCGGCGACGTCGACCGACGCGTCGTCGGCGATTTCCAGGCCGAGCTCTGCGCCCGGCGGCAGGTGAACGATCGCGACGGAATGTCCGTGCACAGCGGGCGGGAGCAGGTGCGCATCCGATCCCACGACAAGACGCATCGGCGCCGCCGTCGGACGGCGAAGCTCGACCGAAAACTCGTGCCAGCCGGCGCCGATCTGCCCTCGGAGCTCGAGGACGCGAAAGCCCTCCGCTCCGAGCGAAGAGCGAGGATCCCCGGCGCTTGCCGCAGGTCGAGGCACGGCGGTGAGCAGGTGCGCCGTACGCCGGATCGTGCGCTGGAGGTCGCCGAGCATCGCGCGACTGTAGCATCTGCACTTGCAGCCCTGATGCGGGTGCAGGACGTCCCGGAGGGCCGGGGCGGCATTCGGAGCTGAACCCGAACGATCAGATCACTTCGAACTGCACGAGCCCGTCGCCGCGATGGAGAACGCTTCGCCGCGACGTCCTTGCACCTCGATCGGAGTGGTGCGCGAAAGGCAGGCTGCGAAGCAGGAGGCGACTTCCGCCGGAGGGTACCCCGGTTCCCCCAAAGGACCGGATTGCTCGAGATAGATCACCGCTCCTTTGCCGGACGCGCGGCGCGCTTCGTCGACGGCGCGCCGGGCCACCTGGCAATCGAATCGCGAGGGATTTCCATGCAGCAGAGGCGCAATCTGCGGCGCCTCGCGCCCGGTGTAGCCGTTGATCGTCGAGAGGCCACAGTCGAGCGCGACCGTCATCGCAGGCACCTGGGCGAAGATGCGATCGAACGAGATGGATTCCATCGGCAGGAACAGAAGCGTCCCCGCGCCGCTTTCCTGCGCCACGCGGCAGATGGGCTGCGCCAGCGCCTTCCAGGGGCGCTCCGCCTCACAGCGGTCGGCGAGCGCAGGGATCGGCGTCGAGCTCTCCAGCAGCAACAATGCGAGGGCGACGCCAGCGACGAACGGGCGCACCCGCCGCAGATCGTCGACGACGGCGGCGGCCACGCAGGCCGTCATCGCGGAGAGGACCAGCGCGATCCGTCCCGAGGCGCGCACGGCGGCGAAGCCAGGCAGCAACTTGAGCGCTGCGAGAAAGGGCCAGTTCAGGGGACGAAGGGGAAAATGCGAGACCAGCAGGATGCAAAGCAGCACGGTCCCGCCAGCGGCACGCAGCGCCGCTCGCGGCAAGGGGCCCTCCGACGAGCGACGGCGCACGATCACGAGCACGGTGCAGGCGAGAGCCGCCCAGCCGAGAAAGAACTGCTTCTCCCAGGGCGCGATGGGATCGGCCGGGAATGCGTCGGCGAGCCGGTTCCAGACCAGGCCGTCCCGCTCCGGCCGGATCCACGACCAGATGCTCGCCTGGTATGTGAGCGCGTCCTGTGTACTGTCGGCGCCGAGGACGAGGCGGTACTCGCGCGCCCCCAGCGCCATGAGCAGGAGCGGCGCGGCAAGCATCGCGGCGAAAAGGGCGACGCGGGATCGCGGCCACGAGCGGATCTGCTCGAGGAGGGCGCGCGCCAGCTCGATCGGCTCGCGATGGAGCTGCAGCGCGACCAGTGCGGCTGCGATCGCGCAGGTGAGCAAGAGGAAGTAAGCGATATACGCGGAGGTATAGAAAGCGGCGCACACGGTCCAGGCCGCCAGCACCAGCAGCCACGGCCGGCGTTGCCGCCATGCGAGATACAGCGATGCATAGAAGAGCGGCACGAACCAGCCGCTCGCGAATTGCAGATGTGCGAGCTGGTTGTACCGCGGCCATCCCCAGGCGAAGCACTGGGCAGCGACGAAGGCGGCGAGCCGCGAGAGCCCGATCCAGCGCGCACAGAGATACGTCACGACCGCGGTGAGCGCGAGTTGCAGGAGCTGGTAGGCGATGACGGACGCGGCGGGAGACGCGCCGAGCAGGCGCGCGGCGAAATAGAAAGGGTAGGAGGAGATGAACGTGTCCGAATATCCGAGGACCCCGGGAGTCGGGTAGAAGAACGGCGGCGACCACAGGCCGGTGCCGGGGAATCGTCCGCGCAGCAGATGCTGGTATCCCCATTCCAGCAGGTAATTGATCAGCCGGACATCGAAAGGGTTGACGATCACGCCGCAACGGAAGCCGCGCGCGCCCAGTCTCGCGGTGAGGATGGCCGCGGGCAGCAGCAACAGCACGATCGCCGCGGCGTCGCCGGCTCTCTTGCGCACGCCGTCTCGTGCGACAGAACCACACGGCTGTCAAGGCGCCGAAAATGGTCCGCGGCCGCGCGCACGCGCATGGTAGGTGTCCGCGCGTGGCCCTCCCCGCCGCAGCCCCTTCACGCCTTGCCCGCCCGATCGCCATCGGCGGCGCGGCAGGGGTCGTCGCGATCTTCTACCTGGCGAAG
>DASREU010000146.1:0-10136 GCA_035651935.1 Myxococcales bacterium
CAGCTCCTGGGGAAGATCCGCGCCATCCCCGGCGCGACCGACGTGCGCATTCCCCAGGTGCTCTCGTACCCGGCGCTGCGGGTCGACGTGGATCGGGCGCGCGCGGCCCAGATCGGGATCAACGAGCGCGACGTGGCGAACAACCTGCTCGTCTCCCTCGCCTCCAGCACGCTGGTCGCGCCCTCGTTCTGGATCAACCCGAAGAACAACGTGAACTACCCGGTGGTCGTGCAGACGCCGCTGCGGCAGATCGACTCCGTGCCTTCGCTCCTGGGGATGCCGCTCGGGCGCGGCGCTGCCCTCGTCTCCTCTTCCACGCCGACGCCCGGCCAGGCGGAAGTGGGAGGCGCGTCGTACCTGGGGGCCGTGGCGACGCTGCGCCCTTCGAGCAACCTGGCGATGATCAACCACGTCTCGGTGCAGAGGGTGATCGACGTCCAGGCCAGCGCCAGCGGGCGCGACCTCGGCGGCGTCACCCGGGACATCCAGCGGGCGATCGCCTCCGTCGGCGAGCTGCCCAAGGCCACCCGGATCACGGTGCGGGGCCAGAGCGAGAGCATGTTCGCGGCCTTCGGCCGGCTCGGCCTGGGCCTCTTGCTCGCCATCGCGCTCGTCTACCTGCTGCTGGTCGTGCTCTTCCAGTCCTTCCTCGATCCCTTCATCATCCTCGTCGCCGTGCCGGGCGCGCTGGTGGGCATCCTCTGGATGCTCGCCGCGACGGGCACCACCTTGAACGTCGAGTCGTTCATGGGGGCGATCATGGCGGTGGGCATCGCGACCTCGAACTCCATCCTCCTGGTGAGCGCCGCGAACGACGTCCGCGTGCACCGCGCCCTCCCCGTGCTGGAGGGCGCCATCGAGGCGGGCAAGATGCGCCTGCGGCCGGTGCTGATGACCGCGCTGGCGATGATCCTCGGGATGGTCCCCATGGCCCTGGCGATCGGCGAAGGCGGGGAGCAGAACGCGCCGCTCGGCCGCGCGGTGATCGGCGGGCTGCTGGTCGCCACCTTCGTCACCCTGTTCATCGTCCCTGCCGTCTACACGCTCCTGCGCACCGCGCCGCCGACCGCGCACGCGCTCGACGAAAAGTTCGCCGCCGAGAGCCGCGGCGCTTCCGAGGCTTCGCATGCCTGAGACCCCGAACCGCAGCCGTCTGCTCGCTGCGGGCAGCATCGCGGTGGTGATCGCCGCGGCCCTCTCCGCCGTCGCGCTCTTCGCGCGCGAGCGCAACGCGCACGCCCGGCAGTCGGAGGCGCTGGAGAAGGAGCTCGCCCAGGGTCCGGTGATCCAGGTGGCGCGCGTCGAGGTCGCTCCCGCCGATCGGCTGGTCTCGCTGCCGGCGGAGGTGCGCGCGGAACAGCAGGCGACGCTCTACGCGAAGGTGAGCGGGTACGTGAAGACGCTGCGGGTCGACCGCGGCGAGAAGGTGCGCAAGGGGCAGGAGCTGGCGGTGCTCGAATCGCCGGAGCTCGACGAGCAGGTCGCCTCCGCGCGGGCCGAGCTCACCTTCCGCGAGCAGCAGCTCTCGCGCGTCGAGCGGCTCTCTTCTTCGGGGCGGGTCTCGGTCCAGGATCGGGAGGCGGCCGAGGAGGGAGTGAAGGTCGCCCGCGCGTCGCTGGCCCGCGCCGAAGTGCAGAAGAGCTACCAGATCCTGCGCGCGCCATTCGACGGAACCATCACCGCGCGCTACGCCGACGCCGGAGCGCTGCTTCCCGCCGCCACCGGCAGCACCTCGTCGGCGCAGCCGCTGCTGGAGGTGGCGCAGCTCGATCGACTGCGGGTGGCGCTGCACCTCGGGCAGGACGACGCGATGCGGGTGCGCGTGGGCGATGCGGTGCAGCTGCAGATCTCGCCGGAGCAGCCGCCGCTGCAGGCGAAGATCTCACGCATCTCGCAGAGTCTGGACGCGCGCACGCGCACCATGCTCTGCGAGATCGATCTTCCCAACCCGCCTCCGGGGCTCTACCCGGGCGCATTCGTACAGACGCGCTTGCCGCTGCACGGGGCGCCGCGGCCGCTGCTCCCCACCGAGGCGCTGATGGCGGTCGGCGGCCAGCTGTTCGTCGCCCTGGTGGAGGACGGGAAGGTGCACTTCCAGCGGGTGCGCCTCGGCGTCGACGACGGCGCCCGGGTGGAAGTGCTCGATGGCCTGCGGGGCGGCGAGCTGGTCGCGCTCAACCTCGGCCCTGAGGTGCCGGACGGCTCCGCGGTCCGGGTGCAGCAGGCGGCGCGCCGGGAAGGTCGCTGACCGGAGGCCCGGCCGTCCGGGGATGCGCGCTTTCCGCGTCGGCGCGCTTTGCCTCGGCGGAGCCGACGAGGAAGAAGACGGACAGCGCCGCCAGCGAGAATCCGGCCCCCACGCCGCAGACCGCGAGCCAGCCGCCCGCCGACCAGGCCGCGCTGCCGGTCGCGGATCCCAACGCTCCGCCCGCGAAGTACGTGACCATGTACAGCGTGTTCACGCGGTTGCGGGATCCGTGCGAGAGCCCGAGCACGCGCGTCTGGTTGGAGATGTGGTTCGCCTGCACGCCGAGGTCGAGCAGCACCACGCCGGCGGCGAGCGCCGCGAGGTGCCGTCCGCCCGCTGCGAGGATCGCGTAGGAGAGGAGGACGACGCCGATGGCGCCGAGGTTCACCGCGCGCGAGCCGTAGCGATCGGCGAGCCGGCCCGCGACCGGTGCGGCCAGCGCGCCGGCCGCGCCGAGCAGGCCGAACGAGCCCGCGACCGCGCTCCCGTAGCCGTACGGAGGAGCGGCGAGCACGAAGGCGAGGGTGGTCCAGAAGACGCTGAACGCGCCGAAGGTGCAGGCGCCGAGGAGCGCGTGGCGCCGGAGCAGCGGCTCTTCGCGGGCGATGCGGGGAAGGGAGCGGAGGAGCTCGAGGTATCGGAGCCCGCCCTCGGGCCGTTGCGCGGGAAGGGCGACGCGCAGGAGGACCGCGAGCGCCACCATCGCCGGCGCCGCCATGAAGTACAGCGCGCGCCAGCCCAGGTGCGCACCGATGGCTCCGCTGAGGACGCGCGAGAGCAGGATGCCGAGGAGCAGCCCGCTCATCACCTTCCCCAGGGCGCGCCCGCGCTGCTCGCCGGGGACGATCGCCGCCGCGAACGGAACCGCGAGCTGCGGCGCGACCGTGGCGAGCCCGAGCGCGAAGCTCGCCAGGAGCAGGAGGCCGACGTTGGGCGAGAGGCCCGTCAGGAGCAGGGCGGCGGCGGAGGCGAGAGCTGACGCCGCCAAGAGCCCGCGCCGCTCGCGCGAGTCGCCGAGCGGCACGATGAGCACCATCCCGGCCGCATACCCGGCCTGGGTCAGCGTCGACACCAGCCCGATCACCGACGCCGGAGCGCCCAGCTGCGCACCGATCAACCCGAGCAGGGGCTGGCTGAAGTACAGGTTCGCGACCGTGGCGCCAGCAGCGATCGCGAGCAGCCAGAGGGTCACCGTTCACACGATATCTATCCGCGCGGTCCCGGAGAAATCGGGGACATGCTGCTCCTGTCGCCAGACTATCGTCCGACCAGCGTCGGAAGGTGTCCCCGATCAGTCCTCGACGTCCACCGAGGACCCGCCCGAGGCCAGGACCTTTGCCTTCGCGCCGCCGCGGACGTGCAGCCCGGATCCGCCGGAGAGGTTGCCGCGGATCCGCCCGTCGGCGCGGAGCTCGCCTTCGGAGCCTCCGCTCGCCTGCACCACCACGTCCTTGAGCGACAGGTTGCGACCGAGGAGCCGCGCGCCCCCCGACATCTGCAGGTCGAGCGTGGCGGCTCGACCCTGGACCTCGACGACGGAGCCGCCCGAGGCTTCGATCTCGAGGTGATTCGCGTCCACCCCCTTGACGTGAAGCTCGCCTCCGCCGCTCGCCTCGAGCGCGCTCTCTTCGGCGCGGGTCATCGTGGCGCGCACCACCGCGCCGCCGCTCGCTCCGAGCGAGCGCAGCTGCGGGGTCTGGATGCTCACCGAAACGGGCCGGTGGCTTCCCCGCAGATTGGTTCCGCGCTTGAACCCGACGCGCAGCGAGCCGTGCTCGACGCGGATGTCGAGCAGCGGCAGGACGTCGTCGTCGGCTTCCACGTGCACCGGCTTGCGCGGCCCGATCTCCACGGCGGCCCGGATGCCGGACTCGATCTGGACCGCGTCGAACTCCGGCACGTCGCGATCTTCCGCCCCGGCGAGAGCGGCAGTGGAGAGGAGCGAAAGGGTGGCGAACAGCACGGTGGATCGCGGCATGCGGACCTCCTGGTCCATAGGGTGACCTGGCGGGCGCGGCGGTTTCAGCGGACGCCTCCCTCCACGTCCTCCAGTCGACCGATGCCTCCCCCAAGCCGGCGCTGCTAGTCGTCGCGCATGCACGGCCGCGCATTCCTCCTTCTCTCCGCCTTCCTCTGCGCGGGCTGCGGCCCGCAGTGCGAGGACGAGCGACTCTGCCCTGCAGCGGCCGACCGCACAGCGCCGTCGATCGCGATCGAGGACCCGGCGCCCGGTGCGCGCGTCGCCGGCCCGGTCCGATTGCGCGCTGTGGCCGGCGACGCCTCCGGCATCTCCGCCGTCGACTTCGCGGTGGACGGGACGGTCGTCGCCACGGCGACCGGCGCGCCCTGGACCGTCTCCTGGGATTCGCTCTCCGTCGACAACGGCGCCCACCGGCTCGGCGCTGTCGCACATGACCGAGCCGGCAACGTCTCCGCATCCGCGCCGCTCCCGATCTCCGTCCTCAACCGCAGGGGCGCGGCGATCAGCGTGCACACCGCCCTCGGACTTCCCGGGTCCTCCAGCGTCACCGCGCCGCCGCCGTATCTCTCGGTGAAGCCGCAGTACGTCGTCTCCTACGACGGCGGGCGGCGCGTCCCCGCCTGGGTGAGCTGGGAGCTGAACGCGGGCTGGCTCGGGCCGGTCCCGCGGCAGGACGACTTTCGCGCCGACGACACCCTGCCCCCGGACGTCCCGCAGGCGCAGCTGGCCGACTACGCCGGCAGCGGATGGGACCGCGGCCACCTGTGTCCGTCGGAAGATCGCACCGCCACCATCGGCGACAACCGGAGCACGTTCTACCTGACGAACATGGTGCCCCAGGCCGACAACGTGAACGGCGGCCCCTGGGCAAGGCTGGAATCGTACCTGCGCGGGCTCGCTTCGGGAGGCAAGGAGCTCTCCGTGGTCGCCGGGGGCATCTTCGCGGGGACGCCCAGAACCATCGGCGCGGACGCCGTCGCGGTTCCGGCGGCGACCTTCAAGGTGGCGGTGGTGCTCGACGGTCCCGGCCAGGGCATCGCCGACGTGACGGCGCAGACGCGCGTGATCGCGGTGGTGATGCCCAACGACCCCCTGGTTCTGAGGACGGCCGACTGGCGCGCCTTCCGGGTGCGCCCGCGCGAGGTCGAATCGCTCAGCGGGCTCCGGCTCTTCCCCGACCTGCCTCACGAGCTGCGGGATCTGCTGTTCGAGCAGGTCGACTCGATCCCCTGAACGAGACGAGGGCACGCCACCTGGGCGTGCCCCCGCTCGACATTCCCCTGGACGATTTCTTAGAACCCCGCGAACTGGTAACCGACGCCGGCGCTGACCATCATCAGGTCGCCGAAGTTACCGAAGTCGTGCGAGTGCAGGTTCACCCGGGCGTTCCACTGCTTCATCTGCCAGCCCAGGCCCACGCCGCCGCCGAACTTCAGGTCGTTCGCGCTGCCCGACCCGGCCGGCGTCGAGATGCTCGACATCAGGTCGAACATGCCGATCTCGGCCGCCGCGAACAGGCCCTGCCGGTCCGCCATCGGGTACCACTTGGCGCCGAAGAGGATGGGGATGGAGTGCACGTGCATGTCGCCCACCGCCGGAACGCTCTTGTCCGTCTGGTAGTTGAACCCGATGCGCGCGGTCGCGCTCACCGACTCCACCAGCGGGTACTCGGCGGTCAGCAGCACGCCGCCACCGATGCCGTTCACGTCGGCGTAGTTGCCGAGCGGCATGTCGAACGAGCCGTCGACGCCGAGCAGGAGCTTCGGCGCGGAGGTGCTCGACAGCGTCGAGGTGGAACGACGCGAGCTCTCGGCGCGCGCCGAGCTCGCGGAACAGAGGAGGACAGCCGCTGCGATCATGGTCAGAGTCTTCATTCACTTCTCCTGGAGCGACGGGGGAGGCGCACCGTGCGCCATGCGATCGCTCGGTTGGTTCTCGTGAGACTACGGACCTGTCCACGGGGGCTTCAACGCGCGTAAGTGTTGCGTCCGGCGCGTTTCGCGCCTGCTCTCGCACCCCGTGCGCGCGCGGGATATCGTCCGTGCGTGAGCCTCGCCTTCATCACCCATCCGGAGTGCCATCTGCACGAGATGGGAGAGGGCCATCCCGAGCGGCCGGAGCGGCTGGCGGCGATCGAGGACCGGTTGATCAGCTCGCGGCTGGATTACGTCATCTCGCGGTACGACGCCCCTCTGGCGACGCGCGAGCAGCTCCTCCGGGTGCACGACGCCGAGTACGTCGACGCGCTCTCCCGCCTCTCGCCCGCGGGCGGGCTGGTCCAGATCGACCCGGACACGGCGATGAACCCGCATACGTTCCGCGCGGCGCTGCGAGCGGCGGGTGCGGCGGTGCTGGGAACGGAGCTGGTGCTCTCGGGAAAGGCGGACGCCGCGTTCTGCGCGGTGCGTCCTCCCGGTCACCACGCCGAGCGGGCGCGGGCGATGGGATTCTGCTTCTTCAACAACGTCGCCGTGGGCGCGGCGCATGCGCTCGAGCGGTTCGGCGTCGAGCGGGTGGCGGTGGTGGACTTCGACGTGCACCACGGCAACGGGACGGAGGACGCGTTCCGGCACGACTCGCGGGTGCTGATGGTCTCCACGTTCGAGCATCCCTTCTATCCGGGGTCGGGCGTCGAGGGCCGATCGGAGCGGATGGTGAACGTGCCGCTCGAGGCCGGCGCCGGCAGCCGCGAGTTCCGCGCCGCCGTTGAGCAGGAGTGGCTGCCTGCGCTGGAGCGGTTCGCGCCGCAGCTGCTGTTCGTCTCCGCCGGATTCGACGCGCACCGCGACGACGGCATGGCCTTCCTCCGCCTGGTGGAGAGCGACTATGCCTGGGTGACCGGGCAGGTGCGCGAGGTCGCCGCGCGCCACGCGCAGGGCCGGATCGTCTCGCTGCTCGAGGGCGGATACGATCTCGACGTCCTCGGCCGCTGCGTCGCGGCCCACCTCAACGAGCTCGTTCCCTGGTGAGCCTCTGCGCCCGGCGCGGCGCTAGAGCACCTTCACGGCGTCCGTCTCGCCATGGAAGGTGAACCCGAGGTGCTCACAGACGCGGCGCATGGGCGTGTTGCCCGGCAGGATGGTGGCGACGATCCGCGCCAGCTTCCAGTCCCGGCCGACGTCGAAGAGCCGCGACAGCAATGCCCGTCCGAGCCCCTGTCCCTGCATCGAATCGGAGACGAGCAGCGCGAACTCGCCGTCGCGCGTCCCCGACAGCCGCGTGAGCCGCGCCACCGCCACCAGCTTGCCGTCGCGCTCGGCGATCAGCGCCATCTCCCGGTCGTAGTCGATGAAGCAGAGCCGGGCCAGCCGCTCGTGCGCCACGCGCATGTCGAGCTTGAGGGTGCCGGCGTAGCGATAGTAGACGCTCTCGTCCGAGAGGGTCTTGTGGAACTCGACCATCTTCGGCTCGTCCTCCGGACGGATCGGACGGATGATCACCTCGCCGCCCACCTTCAGCCGGGCCTTGCCGACGTAGCGGAGCGGGTAGGGCGCGATCGAGAGCGGCGCCACCTTGTCGTCGCGCCCGTGCAGGATCATGCGGGCATCGAGCGCCAGCAGCCCGGCGCCCGAGGCGAGCAGGGGGTTGATGTCGATCTCGCGGATCGCGCGCTGCTCGATCACCAGCTGGCTGAAGCGGACGAGCAGCCTCGCCAGCGCCGGGACGTCCACCGGCCTGCGCCCGCGCACGCCGCCGAGGACGGAGAAGATCCGCGTCTGCTCCATCATCCGGAGCGCCAGCGTGGTGTTCAGGGGCGGAAGGGCCAGCGATCGATCCTGGAACGCCTCGACCAGAACGCCGCCGGTGCCGAAGAGGAGGACGGGGCCGAACTGCGGATCGATGCTGCTGCCGACGATCAGCTCGTACCCGTCGATGCGCACCATCCGCTGGACGGTGACGCCGTCGAAGTCGGGGTCGGCGACGCGGGAGCGGATCCCCGCGAACGCCTCGCGCACCGCGTCGGCGCTGCGGAGGTCGAGCTGCACTCCGCCGACGTCGCTCTTGTGCGTGATGGTCCGCGAGTCCAGCTTGACCACCACCGGGTATCCGAGCGCCGCCGCGTGGGCGACGGCCTCCTCCGCCGTCCGCGCCGCGCGGGTCTCCACCACCGGAATCCCGTACGCCTCGAGGATTTGCTTCGACTCCAGCTCGGTGAGCACCGTCCGGCCCTGCGCCTGCGCCGCGCGCAGGGTGTCGCGCTCGCGGTCGTGGCTGGGGGCGGTCTGCTCCTCCGCCAGCGAGGGCGTCTCATACAGCCCGCGCAGGTTGTAGGTGTAGCGCCACATGTAGTTGAAGATCCGCGCCGCGGTGTCGGGATAGCGGACGGTGGGGATCCCCGCGTCCGAGAGGATCTGGCGCCCCGCCGCCACCTCCAGCCCTCCCATCCAGCTCGCCAGGACCGGCTTGTCGGGCTTGCGATGCGCGTACGGCTTGAGGCGATCGGCGGTGAGCGTCGGCTCGGTCATGTCCTGCGGAGTGAGGATCACCAAAAGACCGTCGCTGTCCTTCTCGTCGCCCGCGATCTCCAGCGTCTTCGCGTACCGCTCCGGATCGGCGTCGCCGAGGATGTCGATCGGGTTGCCGTGACTCCACTCCGCCGGGAGCAGCGCGTCGAGCCTGGCCATCCCCTCCGGGGAGATCGGCGCCAGCTCGCCTTTGCCGGCCACCAGCGTGTCGGTCGCCAGCACCGCCGGGCCGCCGGCGTTGGTGACGATCGCCAGCCGCCGCCCGCGGGGGCGAGGCTGCTTCCCCAGCGCGTCTGCCATGTAGAACAGGTCGCCGATGGAGTCGACGCGCAGCACGCCCGATCGCCGGAAGGCGGCGGTCAGCACCTCGTCGCTGCCCGCCAGCGTGCCGGTGTGCGACGCCGCGGCCTGCGCCGCCTGGGCGGTGCGCCCGCCCTTGAGCACGATGATCGGCTTGCGCAGCGTCACCTCGCGCGCCGCGGAGAGGAACGCGCGCGCGTCGCCCACCGACTCCATGTAGATGAGGATGCTCCGGGTCCGCCCGTCGTTGTCGAGGTAGTCGATCAGGTCGCCCCAGCCCACGTCCAGCATCGACCCGAGCGAGACGAAGGCGGAGAAGCCGACGTTCTCCTGAAGGCTCCAGTCGAGGATGGCGGTCTGCAGCGCGCCGCTCTGGCTGAGGAAGGCGACGTTGCCCTTGCGCGCCATCGCGCCCGCGAAGGTGGCGTTCAGGCCCGAGAGGGGGCTCATCACCCCGAGGCAGTTCGGACCGAGGACGCGCATCTGCGCCTCGCGCGCCACGCCGAGCACCTCCTGCTCCAGCCGCCGTCCCTGCTCGCCGATCTCCTTGAACCCGGCGGAGATGACGATCGCGCAGCGGATCCCCGCGGCCGCGCACTCCCGGATCACGCCGGGGACCGCCGGCGCCGGCGTCACCACCACCGCCAGGTCGACGGGCTCGGGGATCGACGCCACCGCCGGGTAGCACTTGATGCCGAGGACGCTGCCCCGCTTGGCGTTGACGGGAAAGACCGTCCCGCCGAACGGATTGGTCATCAAGTTCCAGAGGACGGTGCGGCCGACGCTGCCTTCGCGATCGGTCGCGCCGATCAGCGCGACGCTGCGAGGGGCGAAGAACCCTTGCAGCGCATGCCGGATGTCGCCCCGCAGGAGATTTGCGGAGGCGTCGCCTTTCAGTTCCTGGGCCACGGCCGCAAGCTAGCGGCCGCGGCGGGACCGCGCAACGTGGAGATGCGCGGGCGCCTACTTGCTTCCGAGCTGCCGGATGGGCGGGCACTCGCGATCGCGGACGCAGTCGTACTTCTCCACGTCGACGAACTGGCCCTGGACGCGGAACCGCGCCAGCTGGGCGAGGACGTCGCCGTTGGCGTCGAAGTCGCAGGGACCCGAGGCGCCCTGGTAGTCGACGGGCTTGCCCTCC
>DASREU010000147.1:0-8518 GCA_035651935.1 Myxococcales bacterium
GATGGGCATCTCGAAGGAGGAGGCGGAGAAGAAGTTCGGCTTCCTCCTGCAGGCCTTGCGGTACGGCGCGCCGCCGCACGGCGGGATCGCGCTGGGGATGGATCGGCTCGCGTTCCTCCTCACCGGCGCGGAGTCGTTGCGCGACGTGATCCCGTTCCCGAAGACGCAGAAGGGGACGGATCTGATGACCGATGCGCCCGGCGACGTCGACCCCGAGCAGCTGCGCGAGTTGCACATCGCCTCCACGTACAAGCCGCCGCCGTGACGCGGCGGCGGCTCTTCGCCTGGACTGCCGCCATGGTGGTCGCGGCCTTCGTCATCCCGCAAGGCGCGCCGCTCCTCGGGATGCACATCGCCGCCCGGCTGTGGGACCGGTTGCGGATCCCGCTCCCGTTCCTCTCCCAGGCGGGCGACGTGCTCGCCGGCGCCACCGGCGGTGCGTTGCTGGGCCTGCTGCAGTGGGCAGCGCTTCCCGCGGCGCGAGCCGGATGGGTGGCGATCGCCACGCTCGCCGGCGCCGCGGTGGGCGCCTCGCACGTCGTGTACGGTCCGCTCGTCATCCTCGCCGCTCCGGCTGCGGGCGCGATCGCCGCGCTCTTCCAGGCGCCGCGAAACCCGCGCTGGCCTCGTGCGCAAGCCTTGGCCGTGGCCTGGGTAGCGGTCGCAGCGATGCTGCCGTTCCCGCGCTGGGTCGCGGCGACGTTCCTGGTGGGCGCGGCGCTGATCAGCGCCTGGGGCGTGGCCTATCCGGGGCCGCGGCAGGTGCCGTCGGTGCGGTAGGCGTCCATCAGCGCGGACATCTCGTTCTTCCCGGCCGCCCGTAGCGCGGCATACGCGTCCATGCACGGCTGGGGGCAGCAGACGTCGTCCTCCATCCACCACCGGTCCGTCTTGCAGGCGGGCATCGAGATCGCGCAGGCGTCGAAGCTGCGCAGCCTGCCGTACGCGCATTCGCTGATCCGGCGGGTGCAGGCGGCGAGAGCGCTGGCGGCGTCGGTCCGCTGGACGGCGACCTCGAACGGCGGCACGGCGATGCGCTCAGGGCGCGGCCACGCGTCCGCGGGCTGGCCGCAGCGGCGAAGGATCGCGGCGCGCTGCGGATCGTTCGGCGGCAGCGCACGCGCCACGGGCAGCGCCGTATCGCATCCGCCTTCCAGCGCTTCCCGCATCGCGATCATCTTTCCCGTCCGGTTGCAGCCGGGCTGCGCGGCGGCCTCCGCGAGACGGTTGGCCAGCGCGAGCTCCGTGGCCGCCGCCTTCCGATCTTCGGGCGACGCGAGAAAGCCGCACAGCCGCCGAGCCGGGTCGCGCGACTGCCGCTCCTCCAGCGCGCCGCATTTCGCAAGCTGCTCCGGGGACGCACGCCGCGCAAGCTCGTCAAGTGCGCGCGCACAGGCGTTCGGCGAACGGATCAGCCCGTCGGTGCAGCACCGGTCTTCGTTGACGCGGTTGTAGAGGTCGGCGAGCGCAACGCTGCGCGTCGCCGGCCGCACGAGGAAGAGCCACGCGAGGGCGCCGAGAGCGAGCACGACGGCGATGCGGCGCCCCATCGAGGCGATCGTAAATCATCGCTGGCCGCCGGCGAAGAAACTCGACACGCGGATCGGCGCCCAAGCCTTTCCGGTTGCGACGCGCAGCGTCATGAGCGAGCATGTGGGCCGTGACCGGGCCGCTGCCGAGCGCCACGGCAAGAGGCAAGGCCTTGCAGCTCGAGGTCAGCGCCCTCGGCATCGCCGCTTCCTGCGAAGGCGCGGATCTCTGGGCGGCTTCTCGCGACGCCTCCGTGGCGGCGCTCCCGGCCAAGCCGCGTCTCGCCCTGCATCCTCCCGACCTCGTCGCCTGGCCCGAGGACGTGGAGCAGGTCGCCGCTCTGGTGCGCCTCGCGCAGGCGCGCGGAGTCCCGGTGGTGCCGATGGGAGCGGGGACCGGCGGCAGCGGCGGCGCAGTGGCGCTTCGCGGCGGGATCGTCATCGACACGCGGCGCCTGACGCTGCCCTTGAACATCGACCTGCCGGGAAACTCCGTCGAGGTCGGCGCAGGGTTGAGCGGAGAGCGCCTCGAGGAGCGGCTCGCCTATGCGGGAGCGACGCTCGGGCATCTGCTTCCGGCGCAGGATCCGGGCACGGTCGGCGGCTGGCTGGCGACGCGCGGCTCCGGGCTTCTCTCGGCGCGCTACGGCTCGCTCTCCGACCTCGTGCTCTCGCTCGAAGCGGTGGACGGCGCGGGCGAGATCCTCCACACGCTCGACCATCCCGGCGCCGGCCCCGATCTGACGCAGCTCCTCCTGGGGAGCGAAGGCACGCTCGCCATCCTCACTTCGGCCCGGCTCCGCATCTGGCCTCGTCCGCGCGAGCGCTGGCTACGGGCGGTCCGCTTTCCCTCGCTGCGGGACGCGTTGCGCGGGATGCGCGACGTCCTCCGCGCCGGACTCCAGCCGTGCATCGTGCGCGCCCACGATCCGCTCGACACCCTGCTCGCGGGCTCGGCGCCGTTCCGGATCCCGCAACCCCTGAAGTGGCTGGTCGACGGTGCGCAGACGGAGGCGCTGCGGCTCACGCTGCGCGCGCCGCTCCTGCTCAACCGGCTGGTCGACGCGCTGCCCGGCGCGTCGCTGGCGCTGTTCGGTTTCGAGGGAGCGGAGGAGGGCGACGCTTCGCGCGAAGGGCGCGCGGCGCTTTCGATCTGCGCCCGGTCCGGCGGCGAGGACCTGGGGCCCGCGAAGGCGGAGCGCTGGCTCGATTCGGCCCAGCGCGCGCGCTGGTCGCATGCGCCGTTCCTCGCCGCCGGCGCCTTCGTCGAGACGCTGGACGTCGCGACCACCTGGGAACGCGCCGAGCCGCTCCTCCGCGCGATCCGCCGCGCCGTCGAGGGACTCGCCTTCGTCCGCGCCCAGTTCGCGCACGCGGCGGCGGAGGGATGCGCGCTGGAGGTGAAGCTGCTCGGCCTCGCGGGGGCTTCCGCCGACACCCTCGCGCACGCCTCGTTCGAGGAAGCGGAGGCGGATCTCGAGGAGGCCGAAGAGCGGCGCGAGATCGTCTGGGCGGCCGCGCTGGCCGCCGCCGCAGACGAGGGCGCCACCATCTCGCACCACTCCGGGATCGGAGCGTCGCGGCAGGTGTTCCTCCGCCGCGAGCTCGGCGACGGCATCCGCCAGCTCCGCGCGCTGAAGAAGGCCTTCGACCCCGCCGGCATCCTCAATCCGGGAAAGGTGCTCCTTTGACCGCGCGCGACGATCTGGCCGCGAGCGGCGCCGCCCTGGTGGAGGACGGGCAGGGCGGGATGCGCGTCACGCCGCCCAGCGTCGCCTCGCTCGCCCGGGCCGTGGCGGTGGTCCGCGCCCACGCGCTGCCCCTGCGCGTGCGCGGCAGCGGCGATGCGCCCGCGAACGCGCCCGACGGAGGCGTGTTGCTGGACCTCGCCTCGCTCGACCGGATCGCTTCTGTGGACGCCGCGACAGGCATCGCGCGGGTCGAGGCAGGGTGCAGCGTCGGCGCGCTCGAGTCCGCGGTGCGCCGCGCGGGGTGCACGCTGGGGCCGCTCCTTCCTTCCGTCCGCGCCGGCTCGGTCGGCGCGTGGCTGGCGGGGCCGACGCGCGGCGAGCGCGGAGTGGCGGGCGCCCGGAGGGAGACGGCGGCGCTGACCGTCGCCGCAGTGCTCGCCGACGGGCGGATCGCGGAGGGGCGCGCCGCGCCGGCCAAGGCGGTGGGGCCCGCCCTCGACCATCTCACGCTCGGCGGCGGAGGCCGCCTGTCGATCGTCGCCGCTGCCTGGATCCGCCTCTTCCCCGCCACCCCGCAGCTCTGCAGCGTCTGGATCTGCCCGGACGTCGCCGCGGCGCTCTCCGCGGTCGAGCTTCTCTGCCGTCAGCGGCTGGCCCCGGTGCGCGCGCGGATCCAGGGAGGCGCCGAGGGAACGCGCCTCGCTCTCGCGTGGGAGGGGATCGAAAGCGCGGCCATCGATCGCGATCGCGCCGAGCGCGCGCTCGCCGGGCGCCATCCGCGGGAGATGGACGTCCCGCCGAAGTGGGTGCGCGAAGGACCCGACGGGCACCCGGTGGAGGTCGACGCGCGCTGGGCTTCCCTGCGGGCCTGGTCGCCGCAGGGCGATCTGCACCTGATCGGGCTGCATGCCGGAGGCGCTTTCGGCGTCCTCTCGCTCCCGGAAGCCCGCGGCGCCGAGGAGTGCGCCGCCCTGGCCCGCGCGGCGGGGGCGCGCGTGATCGCTCCCCGCCGGCTGCGCGATAACGGTCCCGGGTGGGAGGCGGCGGGCGCGGGCCCCGCCTGGGCCCGCCTCGCGGAGGCGCTCGGCGTGCAACCATGAGCGCGCCCGAGGCCCGATGCGGTAGTCTCCCCGGCCGCGCGGCGGCTCGCGCAGGGGACGAATTGAAGCCTTTCCTGGTGGTCAACCCGCGCTCCGCGAACGGAGTCACCGCGCGGCACTTCGACGGCATCGCCCAGGCGGTGCGCGGCGCGGTGGGCGAGGTGCGCCACGCGTTCACCGACCGCGCGATGCACGCGGCCGAGCTCACCCGGTCCGCGCTGCGCGAGGGATGCGACCTGATCATCGCCGCCGGAGGCGACGGCACGCTCAACGAAGTGGTGAACGGGTTCTTCGAGCCTGCGCGGCCCGGCGAACCCGCGCGTCCGGTGCGGCCGCAGGCGGCGCTCGCGCTGCTACCGCGCGGCACCGGGGGCGATTTCCGCCGATCGATCGGGCTGGACGGCGATCTCCTGCGCTGCGCGGGGCGGCTCAAGGGCGCTGCCGCGCCGGTGGACATCGGGCGCGTCGACTACACCGCTGACGACGGGACCGAGGCGAGCCGGTACTTCATCAACGTCGGAGAGGTGGGAGTGGGCGCGCGGGTGGTGGCGATCGCCAACCGCTCCAGCAAGTGGATGGGAGGGAAGGCGACGTTCATGGTCGCGTCGCTCCGCGCGCTGGCCGGCTGGCGGGACCTCCGCGTCCGCGCTTCCTTCGACGGCGCCCCGGCGGAGGATCTGTCCGTCACCACACTGGCGATCGCGAACGGCAAGTTCTTCGGCGGAGGGATGATGGTCGCGCCCGAGGCGCGGCTGGACGACGGGCAGTTCCACGTCACCATCTGGAGCGGCTACGGTCTGTCCGATTTCGTGTTCAAGAGTGGGTCGATGTACGACGGCTCACACGTCAAGCTGAAGGGAACCCGCACGCTTACCGCGCGGACGGTACGCCTCGACCCCGCCGACCAGCAGACGGCCGAGGTCGAGGTGGACGGAGAGCGCCTGGGCCGGCTTCCCGCGTCGTTCACGCTCCTGCCGGGCGCATTGCAGCTCGTCCGGTAATGGTTTGGCGGTGCAGGCGGCCGGCACTATCCTTGGGACATGTCGCCGCTGATCGCGCTCCTCCTTCTCGCCGCCGCTCCCGATCCGGAAGTCGTCCAGCTCACGCAGAAGTCGCAGCTCAAGGAGCTCTGCGAGGCGCTCCGCGCCGAGCCCTCGGAGCGCGACCTCGATCCCGCGCAGGTGGCCGCGGCGCGCAAGGCCGCCGAAGCGCGCCGCGAGGAAGCCGCAGGGCGCTGGTACCGCGTGGAAGTGCCGTCGAAGGGCTTCGCCTTCGGCCGGTACCGGGCGCAGGATCAGCAGCTGGAGCTCGACGGCGACCGGCCGCTCCTGGCCATCGACGACATGCTCTCCCTCGATCTCGACGGCACCGACGACGTGGCCTTCAACGCGCGCCCGGAGCAGGTGGCGGCCTGGACGCAGGAGAAGAAGGCCAAGACGCTGCGCCTCGCGGTGGTGTGGAAGCCGGAAGGCGGCCGTTGCGCGGGCAGCGCGGCGGCGGAAGCGTGGCGCATCGCCGGGCACGCCCGTTCCTGGGAGCTGATCGGCGCGCAGGGACCGGTGGCGGCCGCGAACGAAGAGGGTGAGCCGGTGGGCGGCGGGCCGCGGCAGGCCCGCATCGAGAAGGTGTCGCTCGATTCCGACGCGGCGCCGCAGGAGAACGAGGGCCGCGATCGCCTGGCCTCGTCGCAGCAGGCGCTGGACCGGTGCGCGGCAGGCGCGCAGCGCACGGGAAAGCTCTTGATCACCTTCTCGCTCCAGGGGGGGCGGGTGCGGGAGCCGCAGGTGATCATGGATTCGGTGCGCGACGAGAAGATCTCCGCCTGCGTGGCGCGCGCTCTCTCCGGGGCGGACATCGGCGGGAGCGGGCGGGGGACGGCCTCGATCGCGGTGCAGTGACGCTCAGTGGGCGTCGGCCCAGGTTTCTCCCTCGCCGAGCTCGACCACCAGCGGCACCGCCAGCTCGGCCGCCGCGCTCATCTTCTGCATGACGATCGGTCCCACCGCCGCGACCTCGGACGGCGGCGCCTCGAGCACCAGCTCGTCATGCACCTGGAGGAGCATCCGCGCCTGGTACTTGCCGTGCAGCGCCCCGTGGACCGAGAGCATCGCGCGCTTGACGAGGTCGGCGGCCGTGCCCTGGATGGGCGTGTTCACCGCCGTCCGCTCCGCGGCGCTTCGCGCGCTGGGGTTTTTGCTGTTGATGTCCGGCAGATAGCGCCGGCGCCCGAACAGCGTCTTCACCATCCCGCTGGTGCGCGCGGAGGCGATGGTGTCGTCCAGCCACTGCTTCACCTTCGCGTACCGGGCGAAGTAGCGGCCGATGATCTCCGCGGCCTCGCTCTGGGGGAGGCCCAAGCGGTGGCCGAGGCCGAAGGCGGAGAGGCCGTAGGCGATGCCGTAGTTGATCATCTTGGCGATGTCCCGCTGCTGTCGCGTCACCTCCGCGGGGGGAACGCCAAACGTCTCTCCGGCGGTGCGCGCGTGCAGATCCTCGCCCGAATGGAAGCTCGCCCGGAGCACGGGATCGCCGGAGATGTGCGCCAGGACGCGCAGCTCGATCTGCGAATAGTCGGCGCTGAGCAGCCGCCATCCCGGCTCGGGGATGAAGGCCTCGCGGATCTTCGCGCCGATCGGCGTCCGGATGGGGATGTTCTGGAGGTTCGGGTTGACGCTCGAGAGCCTTCCCGTCGCAGCCACCGCCTGATCGAAGGTGGTGTGCAGCCGTCCGTCTTTCCCCAGCACGGCCGGGAGCGCGTCGAGGTACGTGTTCTTCAGCTTCGTCAGTTGGCGGTGCTCCAGCACCTTGGCGGGCAGCGGATGCTGCTGCGCGAGCTCCTCCAGCACCTCCTGGTCCGTGGAGGGCCCCGTCTTCCCCCGCCGGAGCACCGGGAGATTGAGCTTCCTGTAGAGCACGTCGCCGAGCTGCTGGGTCGAGGCGGGGAGGAACTCGCCGCCTGCGAGCTGGAAGATCTCCTGGAGGAGCGCGTCGATCTGCTTGCCGATCTCGTCCGCGAGCTGCCGCAGGCGGGGAACGTCGATGCGGATGCCGGTGAGCTCGAGCTCCGCGAGCACCTCGATCAGCGGCCGCTCGATGTCCGCATACAGGCCGAGCAGCTCGGCGTCGCCGCGCAGATCTTCGCCGAGGGCGTCGCAGAGCCGGCGCGCGCCTTCCACCAGCGCGCAGGCGGCGGCGGAGGTCTCGTCCACCGGGAGCTCCGGCAGCGGCGTCGCCTTCTTGCCCTTCCCGGTGCGCTCGCAGAGGTCCTTGAGCAGCGGCAGCTCGCAGGAGATGCGCTCGCGCGCCGTCTGCACCAGCGAGTGATCGCGGCCGGTGGGATCGATCAGGTACGAGACGAGCCGCGAGTCGATGCCGAGCCCCGTCAGGTGCACGCCGGCGCGGCGCCAGGCGTCGACGTCGCGTTTGAGGTCGTGGCCGTCCTTGATCAGCTTCGGATCCTCGAGCAGCGGCTTGAGCAGGGCGACGGCCTTCCCTGCATTCAGCTCCGCCGGCGCGAACAGCGCGCCCGACCCGCCGTTGCCGGCGCGATGGCCGAGCGGCACGTAGACGGACTCGTCCGGCAGCGAGATGGCGAGCCCGAGCAGCTCGTCGCGGAGCGGCTCGTCCTCGCTGGTGAGGGTGAGGATCGCGAATCTCCCTGCCGCGCGCGCCTTCTCGACGAGCCGCTGCACCTGGTCGAGCGTGGTGGCGGTCGAGCGCGCGCCGCTCGGCGCCGTCGGGGCAGGCCGCGGCAGGTCGTTCACCAGCCGCACGAATTCCAGCTCGGTGAAGAGCTGGCGCGCGCGGGGCTCGTCGATGGGCTTGCGCTCGAGGTCCTCGAGCTGCACCGGGAGGGGAAGCTTGTCGTAGAGCGCGATCAGCTGCCGGCCCCTGCGCACCTTGTCGAGATTCGCGAGCAGGTTCTCGCGCAGCTTGGGCTTCTTCACCGCTGCCGCGTTCGCCAGGACGTTGTCGAGGGTCCCGTATTCCTTGAGCAGCGTCGCCGCCGTCTTGTCGCCGACGCCGGGCACGCCGGGGATGTTGTCGATCTTGTCGCCCGTGAGCGCGAGCAGGTCCGCGACCTTGTCCGGGGGGACGCCCCACTTCTCCTCGACTTCCGCGGGGCCGTACCACTTCTCGTACATCGAATCGTAGCAGCGGATGCCGTTCACCACCAGCTGCATCAGGTCCTTGTCCG
>DASREU010000148.1:0-2833 GCA_035651935.1 Myxococcales bacterium
TCGGGTCGCTCCGCGGCGCCTTTCTCGGCTCGCTGCTGATCGGCCTGTTGCACGCGTACGGGCTCCTGTTCATGCCCGTCTTCGAGCTGGCGCTCGGGTACATGGCGATGGCGCTGGTGCTGATCGTCCGGCCCTGGGGCCTGTTCGGGGTCCGCGAGGGCTGATGCGTCTTCGCACTGCCGCCGGAGTGGCGATCGCCGCCGTCGTGCTCCTCCTGCCGCTCGTGGCCGGGCCGTTCCTCCGCTACCTCGTGCTGAACATGCTGTTGCTCGCGCTGCTGGCCCTCTCCTTCAATCTGTTGTTCGGGATGACGGGGCTGCTCTCGTTCGGGCAAGGGGCGTTCTACGCGGGCGGCGCCTACTCCGCGGCGCTGCTCCTGCGCGCGGGGATCCCGCTGCTCTGGTCGATCCTTCTCGGGGCCGTTGCCGCGGCGGCGCTGGCGGCGGTGCTCGGCGCCTTCTGCGTCCGGCATACGCGGATCTATTTCTCCATGCTCACGCTCGCCTTCGGCATGCTGGTGTACGCCGTGGTCTGGAAGTGGACCCCGGTGACCGGCGGCGACGACGGGCTGATCGGAATTCCTCGCGGACGCCTCGGCCTCCCCGGCCCGCTCGACGTGAGCCTCGACTCCCCGGTGAGCTATTACCTGTTCACCGCCATCCTCGTGCTGCTCTCGATGGGGATCCTGCACCGCCTTTCGGCCTCGCCGCTCGGGCTCGCCCTGCGGGCCATCCGGGAGAACGCCGAGCGGGCGGAGTTCAGCGGGATCCGGGTGCGGCGGACGATCTACATCGCCTTCGTCACCGCAGGGCTCTTCGCCGGGCTCTCCGGCGCGCTGCTCGCGCCGCTGGAGCAGACCGTCTCGCCGTCCACCGCGCACTGGACCAAGTCCGCGGAGCCGGTGATGGCGACGCTGATCGGCGGGCCGTTCTCCTTTCTCGGCCCCATCCTCGGCGCGGTGGTCTATCTCGGCCTGAAGGAGATCATCGTCCGGTTCACCGAGTACTGGCTGCTGGTGTTCGGCCTGGTCCTGCTCGCCTGCGTGCTCACCTTCCGGAGCGGGATCGTCGGTGCGGTCGAAGAGGCGCTCGCGCGAAGGCGGCGGGCATGACGGCGCTCCTGGAAGTGCGCGGCGTGACCAAGGCGTTCGACGATTTCACTGCCATCGCCGGCGTGGATCTGGCGCTGGAGGAGGGCGGTATCACCGCCGTCATCGGGCCGAACGGCGCGGGCAAGACGACGCTGATCAACCTGCTGGCGGGCAAGCTGCGCCCGGATCAGGGGCGCATCGTCTTCGCCGGGCAGGACGTGACGCGGCTGCCCCCGAGCGCGCGTGTCCGGGCGGGGATGGCACGCACGTTCCAGGTGACGAACGTCTTTCCCCGGCTCACCGTGGAAGAGAACGTCTCCGTTCCGGTGCTGGCGCATGCGGGCCAGGCGCTGCAGCCTTGGCGAAGGCTGGATGCGATGGACGACGTCCGGCCGCGCGTCCGCAAGCTGCTCGACACCGTCGGCCTCGCGCGGCGCGCGATGGAGCACGCGGCAGTGCTCTCGCACGGTGACCGGCGCCTGCTGGAGATCGCGCTGGCGCTCGCGAGCGAGCCGCGGATGCTCCTGCTCGACGAGCCCACCGCGGGGATGGGAGCGGGAGAGCGGGAGCGCGTGCTCGACCAGGTGCGAGCCCTGGCCGCGCGCGGCGGGCTGACGATTCTCCTCGTCGAGCACGACATGGAGGTGGTGTTCGGGTTCGCCAGCCGGATCGTGGTGCTGCACCAGGGCAGGGTGGTGGCGGACGGCGTGCCGCAGCAGATCCGCGACGACGCAAAGGTGCGCGAGATCTATCTCGGCGATGCCAACGTGGCTCCTGAAGTCGCGCGCAGCGCGGTGCAGGGCGGGCCTCCGCTCCTCCAGGTCGAGCGCCTGGACGCCGGATACGGACTTGCGCACGTGCTGCACGAGGTCGGGTTCATGGTGGCGCGCGGGGAGATCGTCGCGTTGCTCGGACGCAATGGAGTGGGAAAGACCACCACGCTGCGGAGCATCGCCGGCCTGAACACGCCGTGGAGAGGAAGCAGCATCCGGCTCGGAGAGCACTCCATCGCCGGCGAGGCCCCGGAGCGCATTGCCGCCCTCGGCGTCAGCTACGTGCCGGACGACCGCCGGATCTTCGCCGATCTGACCGCCGCCGAGAACCTGCGGGTCGCGGTGCTGGCTCTGCGCCGGGAGAAGACGCGGTGGACGCGCGAGCGCATCGAGGCGATCTTTCCCCCGCTGGCGAAGCTCTGGGAGCGAAAGGGCCGCCACCTCTCGGGAGGGGAACAGAAGATGCTCGCCATCGCGCGGGCGCTCACCACCGATCCTTCGCTGCTGCTGCTCGACGAGCCTTCGGAGGGTCTGAGCCCCTTGATCGTGAAGATCCTCGCCGACGCGCTCGCGCAGATCCGAGGGGAGGGCGTGACGGTCCTGCTGGCGGACCAGAACCTCATGTTCGCCCGCGCGGTGGCGGACCGGGCGTTGGTGATGGAGCGCGGCCGGCTGGTGCATGCAGCTTCGCGCGCCGACCTGGCTGGCAAGGATCCAGCGCTCGAGCGATTTCTCGCGGTCTAGCCTGGCGTCGGTCGCGTGGTGGGCGGATCGGGGGACGTGGGGCATCAGTGCAGGACCGCCGCGGTGGCGAGCTCGGGGCGGCGGCAACAGTCCGCGGGCAGGTAACTGCGCTTCAGCCCGAACTCCCAGACGAGGCCGTCGGGCGCGGACCCGGTGACGCGCAAGAGGCCGCCGTGGATGCCGCGGAGGTGGTGCGCGGCGCAGATGGAGACGAGATTCGAAGGGT
>DASREU010000149.1:0-8185 GCA_035651935.1 Myxococcales bacterium
CGCGGTGCTCAGCGTCTCCGATACGGGCAGCGGGATCGACCGCGAATTCCTTCCCTTCGTCTTCGATCGGTTCACCCAGCAGGAGAACTCCAGCGTGCGGCGCTTCGGCGGGCTCGGTCTCGGTTTGTCGATCGTCCGCCACATCGTCGAGATGCACGGTGGGAAGGTCCGCGCGGAGAGTCCGGGGCAGGGCATGGGAGCGACCTTCACCGTCACGCTTCCCCTGTTGCGCGATTCGCACGAGGCCGCGACCGGCGCGCAGGTCCTCTCGCTCGCCGAGGCGAGGCCGGCCGCCCTGGAGCTATCGCGCCTGCGAGGGCTGCGGGTCCTGGTGGTGGATGACGACGTCGAGACGCTGGAGGCGGTCAGCGAAATGCTTCGGCTCAACGGAGCAGACGTGATCGCGGCAAGATCCGCCGAGGAGGCGTTGCGCGCGGCGCAGGAGTCGGGGCTGGAAGTGATCATCTCGGACATCGCGATGCCCGGCACGGACGGCTACAGCCTGATCCGGTCCATCCGTGCGCTGCCGGCGGTGGACCAGGCCAGCGTTCCAGCGATCGCGCTGACCGCGGCCGCAGGCGCCAACGCCCGCAAGCGGTCGCTCGAAGCGGGGTTCCAGGAGTACCTGGAAAAGCCCGTCGACATCGGCCGCCTCGCGCGCGCCCTGGTGGAGCTGTCGCGTTCGCGCCACAGCGCCTGAGCGGCCGGTCAGTGAAGCTTCGGCTCCGCCACCAGCGCCTCGACCACGGCGAGCAGGCGCTGCATGTCGACCGGCTTCTCGAGCACGACGTCCCCGGGCAGACAGTCCACCGACGAGCGCGCACCGGTGACGAAGAGGGCCGGCTTGCGCGCATGGGCATTGACTTGACGCAGCTTCCGCAGCAGCTCGGATCCGCGCATGTCCGCCAGACCCTCGTCGAGGATCAGCAGCGCAGGGTCGACGGACTCGTACATGTGGAGCGCCTCGAGCGCGCTGCTGGCTCTGTGGATGGAGAGGTGCCCGAGCGTCATGAGCACTTCGGCGTGCACCTCGAGCAGGTCCGGGTTGTCGTCGACGATCAGGACCGCATCCAGTTGCTCCACGACCGCCTCCTAGCTCGAAGGCAAGGTAACCATTCGACTGGGGGATAGCTCGTCGAACCGGGCGTGAAGTGTCCGGTAGCGCTTCGCAGTGGAGCACCGCTCAACGCCGCGCGGCTTGGAGCGCAAGGTCGCCCGCAGCGCACGAATCCCCCAAAGCAGGCGAGCAGAGGGACCCGTGCCTACGTAGACTGACGCATGGCCCGCCCGGCGCACGTCTTGATCGTGGACGACAACGCGGACCTCCGCGACGCGCTGGGAATGCTCCTCGAATCCGAGGGCTACCACGTCGTCCAGGCCGTCGACGGGCATCGCGCGCTCGACGTCCTCGAGTCCGGCGCGACTGTCGACGTGATCATCCTGGATCTGATGATGCCGGTGATGGACGGGGTCACCTTCCTCGAGCACAAAGCGTGCGGCGTCCATGTCGAAGTGCCCGTGGTGATCTTCTCGTCCTCACCCTCGCCCGCAGTCGAACGGTTCGCCGGGCTGATCGCCGTCGTTCCCAAGCTCGAAGGAATCGAGGGGCTGCTCGCGGCGCTTCGACGCGCGGTGGGAGTGGAGTTCTACCCAGCCGAAGGAGCATGGCATGCTTGAGCCGAATCAGCACGGACGAGTTCAGACGGACGAGAGTCTCCGGGCCGAACGGGGCAAGACGGACACCGAGCTGGAAAAACGGCGCGACGCGGCGGAGCGGTCCGCGGATGCCGTGATGCTGCGGGCGAGGGACGCGGCCGACGGAGTCCTCCAGGCCGCGCGCGACACCGCCGATGGAAAGGGAGCGAAGCTCTGCACTCCGGCGGTGATCGAAGAGAGAGCGCTGGCGGACGATGTCGTGGAGAACGCGCGTGGCGACGCCGACGAGAGCGTCCGGCGCGAGCGCGCGGATCGCAGGCGCGCCCTCGCCAGCCTTCTCCGGCTGGAGAGGGAGGAGACCGACCAGCACCTTCTCACCGAGCGCGGCTTCTCGGATGAGGCCCTCAATACGCGCGACATCTTTCTTGCCATGGTCAGCCACGACCTGCGAACGATGCTGGGCGGAATCGCCATGACCGCCGAGCTGCTGGCGCGGGAAGTGATGGTGGCCGGTGACAGCACGGCGACCGTCCGCACGCGCACCGAGACCATCCAGCGCCTGACGGCGCGGATGAACCGGCTGATCGGAGATCTGGTCGACGTCGCCAGCATCGAGGCCGGGAAGCTCCTGGTGGTGCCCACCGAAGGCGACTTGCGAGCGCTGATCCGCGAATCCGTCGAGATCTTCCAACCCTCCGCCGATGCGCACGGGATAGAGCTCGCGCTCGAGATCGGCGAGTCGCCGCTGCTCGCCAGATTCGATTCCGAGCGCTTGCTCCAGGTCGTCGCCAACCTGCTCAGCAACGCGATCAAGTTCTCACCGCGAGGAGCATCCATCTCCATCCGGGCAGAGCGAACGGATGGCGAGGTCCGCGTCGCCGTCGCCGACTCCGGGCCCGGGGTCGCTACAGCGAGCCTCGAGGCCATCTTCGGGAAGTTCTGGCAGGTCGGCCGTCGCGATCGCACCGGCCTGGGTCTGGGTCTCTACATCTCCCGGTGCATCCTGGAAGCGCACGGCGGACGGATCTGGGCGGAGAGCACGCTGTCCGCGGGCAGCACGTTCTACTTCGCGCTCCCCACGGCCTGAGAGCGCCGGCGGCCTCGACCGGCGTGCAAGGTGGCGCCCGGGTACCATCGTGTACAGATTGCATTTCGAACAACACGCCCAACGGGTCGGACGTGCGGCACTTCGCCGGCGGCGTGCGGGCCCGATGCCCCGAGGGGCGTGGAGAACCGGTCATGTTCAGGATGAATGCGGTAGCCGCGGGCTTCGGCCTGGCGGCTTTGTACGGTTGCGCGAGCACCACCCCAGCCGCGAAGCTGGACGACAGCGGGCTCTCGCGGCTCAGCGCGAACCAGATGCAGCCGGTGGACGATGCGCGCGTCGACCAAGGGCGTGCGCGCGACGCGCTGGCCAAGGCGAAGGCGACGGCGGCGGAGTCGCGGATGAAGCTGGAGGTGGCGCGCGGCGATCGTGCCGTCGCGGACGCACAGCTCAAGCGCGCGACGGCGGAACGCGACCTGTTGCGGAAGCAATACGCAGACAAGGACAGCATCGCGCGCGCAGAGAACGAAATCGAGGCGTCGCAGTTGCGGGCGCAGGCTGGCGATCTGCGGCTCGCGTACCTGACGCGGATGATCGCGGTCTCCGATGGCGATCAGCGGCTGGCCGAAGCGCATGTCGAGACGACGGCGGCGATCGGCGAGCAGACGAAGCTGAAGGCGATGCAGGAGGGCAACGTGCCCCAGGCGAGCTCGGGGAACCAGGGCGCCATCGATCAGCGCGCCGCGGTGGCGATGCAGAGGGAAGCCGAGATCGTGAGCGCCACCTCGAAGGAGCGCACGGCCGCGGCCAGCGAATATCAGAAGTGGCAGGAGCTCGATGCACGGGTGCGGGCACGGGAGCAGTCCCCGTCTGCCGTCTCCCCCTCGACGGGTCCCTCGGTGCCCCGGTAACGCGAGCCGCCAGTGACGAAGGCTGTCGCAATCCTGCTGGTCTACGTGCTTTACCGCGCGTGGACGGCCGTCGATCGGAGCTTCGGCCGTTCTCCGCGATCCATCCGGGCGTCCCGCGGCCTGCTGGAACGGACGTGAACGCCGCAGAGGCGAGGCGCCGCGTCGAAGCGGCAGTCGACCAGATCCTGCACCTGCCCGCTGGCATGGCCGAACTGGGGCTCGCGATGTTCGTGGTGGACCGGAGCGATGAGCACTGCGTCCAGAGGGGCAAGGCGCTCGCGCTCTTCAAAGCGCGGATCGACAAGCTCGAGGCCGAGTCCCGGGAGGACGACGCGGCCAGGAGGATGGAGGCCGGCGTCGCGATGGAAATGCTGGTGACGACACTGGAGAGCGCCGGGCGCGGCGAATACCGCCTGCGCGACATTCGGGCATAGGGAAAGGAAGGTCCGGCGGCGACGTTTTGCCCGCAATCGCGAGCGCCAGCCGCTGCGGTGGCCAGAACCCCTGCGTCCCCCGCCAATTCCCCCCGCGCTCACTTTCCGATCGACGGCCCCGCCCACGCCGGAGCGGGCGGCGGCCGAACATCCCGTCCGGGAAAGGCAGCGCAATCCAATGGTCAAGCAACTTCTCTTCGACGCTCGCGCGCGGGCGGCAATCCTGGCCGGCGTCAACACGCTCGCCGATGCGGTCAAGGTCACGCTCGGGCCCGGCGGCCGCAACGTCGTGCTCGAGCAGTCGTTCGGCACGCCGCTGATCACCAAGGACGGCGTCACGGTGGCCAAGGCCGTCGTGCTGCCCGATCGATTCGAGAACATGGGTGCGCAGATGGTGAAGGAGGTCGCCTCGCGCACTTCCGACATCGCCGGCGATGGCACCACCACCGCGACCGTGCTCGCCCAGGCCATCTTTCGCGAGGGCAGCAAGCTGGTCGCGGCAGGGAACGACCCGATGGCGATCAAGCGCGGGATCGACAGGGCCGTCGCAGCGGTGGTCGAGGCATTGAAGAGGCTCTCCAAGCCGACACGGGGCGAGACCGACATCGCGCAGGTCGCAAGCATCTCCGCAAACGGCGACGAGACCATCGGCAAGATCATCGCGGAAGCGATGATCAGGGTAGGCAAGGATGGAGTGATCACCGTCGAGGAGGCAAAGGGCCTGGAAACGACGCTGAAGGTCGTCGAAGGGATGCAGTTCGATCGCGGCTACCTCTCACCCTATTTCGTCACCGATCCGGAGCGCATGGAGGTGGTGTTCGAGGACGCGGTCGTCCTCGTCCACGAGAAGAAGATCTCCGGGATGAAGGATCTCCTCCCGCTGCTCGAGCTGGTGGCAAAGGCAGGCAAGCCGTTGCTGATCATCGCCGAAGAGCTGGAGGGGGACGCGCTGGCCACTCTCGTGGTCAACAAGCTGCGCGGCTCGCTGAACGCATGCGCGGTGCGGGCGCCGGGTTTCGGCGACCACCGCAAGGCCATTCTCGAGGACATCGCGACGCTCACGGGCGGCAAGCTAATCGCCGAGGACCTCGGGATCAGGCTGGAGGGCGTGCAGCTCGCCGACCTGGGCCGCGCCAGGCGCATCGTCGTCGACAAGGACAACACCACGCTGATCGACGGCGGTGGGGGGAAAGCGGCCATCGAGGCGCGGGCGAAGCAGCTCCGCGCGCAGCTCGCGGACGTGACCGAGGGCTCCGATTCCGATCGCGAGAAGCTGCAGGAGAGGCTCGCCAGGTTGACGGGAGGAGTGGCGATCCTCAGCGTCGGCGCGGCGACCGAGACGGAGATGAAGGAAAAGAAGGCCCGCGTCGACGACGCTCTGCACGCGACCCGGGCCGCGGTCGAAGAGGGAATCGTGCCAGGCGGCGGCGTCGCATACCTGCGCTGCATTCCGGCCCTTGAAGAGATCGAGGTGGACGGCGCAGAGAAGTGCGGCGTCGACATCGTCCGCAGGGCGCTGGAGGAGCCCATCCGGCAGATCGCCGCGAACAGCGGGTGGGAAGCCAGCATCGTGGCGAACGAGGTCCGCGAGGGGCAAGGGGCATTCGGTTTCAATGCGGCTTCCTGCCGGTACGAAAACCTGATCGACGCCGGGGTGATCGATCCGACGAAGGTGGCGCGCTACGCGTTGCAGAATGCGGCGTCGGTGGCGTCGCTGATGCTCACCACCGAGGCGCTGATCGCGGAAGCCGGAGGCAGGAACGGCGAGGCCGAACTGGAGATGTGATGCCGTGGGGATCGACCTCTCCTCGCCGATGGCGATGCCGTCGGACGCCGGGGCCCCGCTCAGGGATCTGCGCACGATGCGAGCGGGCTCCTTCAGTGGGGATCGAGCGCGCGCAGGCTCGCCGTCAGGCGCCGGACTTCGAGCTGCAGCTCGGCGGAGAGCGGACGGGTGAGCGCGATGCGGATCTGCAGATCGACGTCGACGAGGTTGTGCCAGGAGAGGAACGGCGTCTCCCGGTGGCGAAAGCGGACGCGCGTGTCCCCGAGCAGCTCGGCCAGCGACGCCACCTCGCCTTGCAGCTCCGTCTCGATGAATCCTGCCGGCATCGGTCTTCCTCCTTCACCGGCCATTGCGCCGCCAGATCCTTCCCCACAGACGCGCCCACCAGGCAAGGACGGGAGCCTGCTGCTTGTAAGGCCAGCGGGAAAGCGCGATGGAGCGACGGCGCAAGCTTTCGTCGGACTCGCCCCACGCGCGCCGGGCGCCGACGAGAAGGGCGAGCCGCTTGGCGGACCCGTCTTCCGATGCCGAGGTGCGCTGCAGGAGCAGGTAGACGATGAGCGACACGCAGGCGAGCGCGGGCAACCAGACGGAGATGTTCACGGGAACCTCGCGTGCATTGTCACCCCGCTTGCGGCGCGGCGCACTCTTTCTTCACTGCAGGATCGAAGATAACCGGGAGAAGGGAGAGCGCTGGCGCCGCGGCGTGCCTAGACTCACCGAACCATCCGCCACTGACCCTTCGCCTCCGGCGAGCAATGTGCGGAGTCCCAACCAGTTCCACGCCGCGAGGGCTGACTCGCTTCGCGCCTCTGAATCGGCTCCTTCCACCTGGAGGAGAGCCCGAGGAGAACCCATGAACAACGACATCATCGAGACCGCAGCGGCCGCCGGCACGTTCAGGACGCTGGCCGCAGCGCTTCGCGAGGCTGACCTCGTGAACACGCTCAAGAGCGCAGGCCCGTATACCGTGTTCGCGCCTACGGACGCGGCCTTTGCGAAGCTGCCGAAGGCAGAGATCGACTCCCTGCTGAAGGACAAGGAGAAGCTGAAGGGCATCCTCCTCTTCCACGTGCTTCCGGGAAAACTCTCCGCGGCCGCGGTGGGCAAGATGCACGACGGCGACAGGATGAAGACCGTCTCCGGCAAGGAGTTCACGCTGGGCCTCAAGGACAACGTGGTGACGGTGAACGGCGCCGTGGTCAGCCAGACGGACCTGCAAGCGTCGAACGGCGTGATCCACGCCATCGATACCCTGATCAGGCCGAACTGATCATCGCGGACAGGATCAGCGGGCGCCAGGGGCAGTCCTCCCTGGCGCCCGCTGTCTGTCTTTGCAGAGTGGACGCCGCGGATTTCGCTAGCGCGAAAGGCGAGTGGCCGCTGCGGGGCGCCGGCTCTTTCGTTCTTCCCGGAACCGGCCGCTACTGCTTGTGCTGCTGCCCGAGGCCGCCGGCCTGGACCTTGATCTGGCGCGGCTTGGTCTCCGCCTTCTTGGGCAGGAAGATGCGCAGCACGCCGTCGCGGCTCTGTGCCGTGACGTTCCCTGTCTCGACGGTGGTCGGCATCGTGAACCTGCGGCTGAAGGCGCCGTAGGACCGCTCCACGCGGTGATACCCCTCCTGCTTGTCGACGTTCTCGAGCTTGCGCTCGCCGCGCAGGGTGAGGGCGTTGCCTTCCAACTGGATGTCGACGTCGTTGGCGTCGACTTCGGGCAACTCCACCTTCAGCGTGATGCCCTCGCTGTCCTCGAAGATGTCGACGAGCGGCGACCAGCCCATGCCCTGGGTCTCTTCGTACGGCTGGTCGAGGTGCTGGTGGAAGAGCTGGTGGCGCATCTGCTGCATCGCTTCACGAAGCGGATCGGACCGGACGATGATGGACATGAGGATTCTCCCCGCTGAACGGGCGCCTCGATCGGCGCAGGGGAGGTCATCGAGCGAGCCACAACCTCCAGCGTCGACCAACGTAACCACCAGCCGGGTCGCGTCAAGACGGCGAGCGCGGATCGCGAGGGCAAGACGATGCGCGCCTCCCGTATTCGCCGGCGCGACACGATCACGCGTCGAGCGCGCCGGCCATTTCCCGCTGCGGGCGAGCACCGGACACGCCGGCGTGGAGTCGGGCGCGACGTGTGGACCGATGCGGCAGCGCGAATCGGACGAGCCGGCGCATGGCGCTGCCGAACTGCGACCCGAATGAGCCCGTATTGTAGGCAAGCCCGTGGCGTTCGCAGATCGCCCGCACGCGGGGCGCCATTTCCGGATAACGCCAGGCGGGGATGTTGGGGAAGAGATGGTGCTCGATCTGGAAACCGAGATGGCCGCTGAGCACTCGCCCCACCGGGCCGATC
>DASREU010000150.1:0-7706 GCA_035651935.1 Myxococcales bacterium
GGTGAAGCTCGTCCCCAAGGAAGTGGCGGAGAAGCACCAGTGCATCCCGGTGAACCGCGCCGGCGCCTCGCTGATCCTGGCGATGAGCGACCCGTCCAACATCTACGCCATCGACGACATCAAGTTCCTCACCGGCTACAACATCGAGGTCGTCGTCGCCAGCGAGCAGGCCATCAAGGAGGCGCTGGAGAAGTACTACGCCGAGAAGGGCCCCTCGTACGACGAGGTGATGGAGGGGTTCGACGAGAGCGAGATCGGCGTCGAGCACGACGAGGGCGGGGTCACCGACATCAACGACCTGGAGAAGAGCGCCGCCGACGCGCCGGTGGTGAAGCTCGTGAACCTCATCCTCCTCGACGCGATCAAGAAGGGCGCCTCCGACATCCACGTCGAGCCCTACGAGCGCGACTTCCGCGTCCGCTACCGCGTGGACGGCGTGCTCTACGAGGTGATGAAGCCGCCGATGAAGTTGAAGATGGCGATCATCTCGCGCCTGAAGATCATGGCGGAGCTGGACATCGCCGAGCGCCGCCTGCCGCAGGACGGCCGCATCAAGCTCAAGCTGGGCAAGGGGCGCGAGATGGACTTCCGCGTCTCCGTCTGCCCGACCCTGTTCGGCGAGAAGGTGGTGCTCCGCCTCCTCGACAAGTCGAATCTCCAGCTCGACATGACCAAGCTGGGGTTCGACCCGGACCCGCTCAAGGCCTTCAAGGACGCCATCGACCGCCCGTACGGCATGGTGCTGGTGACGGGCCCCACCGGCTCGGGCAAGACCACCACCCTCTACTCGGCGCTCTCCGAGCTGAACAAGACCACCGACAACATCAGCACCGCCGAGGATCCCGTCGAGTTCAACTTCTCCGGGATCAACCAGGTGCAGATGCACGAGGACATCGGCCTGAACTTCGCGGCCGCCCTCCGCAGCTTCCTCCGCCAGGACCCCGACATCATCATGGTCGGCGAGATCCGCGACTTCGAGACGGCCGAGATCGGCATCAAGGCCGCGCTCACCGGCCACCTGGTGCTCTCGACGCTGCACACCAACGACGCGCCGGGAACGGTGTCCCGCCTCCTCAACATGGGAATCGAGCCGTTCCTCGTCACCAGCTCGGTGAACCTGATCCTCGCCCAGCGCCTCGCCCGCAAGCTCTGCCAGGAGTGCAAGAAGCCGGTGGACGTGCCGGCCCAGGCGCTCCTCGACATCGGCGTGCAGCCGGATGAAGCCGGCACCTTCCAGGTGTTCGAGCCCGGCGGGTGCCGGACCTGCAACGACCGCGGGTACAAGGGCCGGGTGGCGTTGTACGAAGTGATGCCGATGTGGGACAGCTTGAAGGAGCTGGTGATCAACGGCGCCTCCACCGCGGAGCTGAAGGCGGAGTCCATCCGCCTGGGGATGCAGACGCTGCGGATGGCGGGCATCGCCAAGCTGAAGGTGGGCATGACCAGCATCGAAGAAGTGGTCGGGAACACGGCTCCGGATACGATGCGGTAACGAGGGAACCTACACTTGCCCAATCTTCATCAGCTGCTCAAGGCGATGGTGGAAAAGGGGTCTTCGGACCTCCACATCACCACCGGCTCGCCTCCCCAGCTGCGCATCGACGGCAGCCTGGTCCCGCTCAAGACCCCGCCGCTCACGCCGGTGGAGACGAAGCAGCTCTGCTACTCGATCCTCGCCGACGCCCAGAAGCACAAGTTCGAGGAAGAGAACGAGCTCGACCTTTCCTTCGGAGTGAAGGGCCTCTCGCGGTTCCGCGCCAACCTCTTCATGCAGCGCGGCGCGGTGGCGGCCGCCTTCCGCACCATCCCCTTCAAGATCCTCACCTTCGCCGAGCTCGGCCTGCCTCCGATCGTCGGGGAGCTCTCGAAGAAGCCGCGCGGGCTGGTGCTGGTGACCGGGCCCACCGGGTCGGGCAAGAGCACCACGCTGGCGTCGATCATCGACAAGATCAACACCGAGCGGCACGAGCACATCGTCACCATCGAGGACCCGATCGAGTACCTGCACCCGCACAAGAACTGCGTGGTGAACCAGCGCGAGGTCGGGGCGGATACCCACAGCTTCAAGAAGGCGCTCAAGTACATCCTCCGCCAGGACCCCGACGTGGTCCTCGTCGGCGAGATGAGAGACCTGGAGACCATCGAGGCGGCGCTGGTGATCTCCGAGACCGGCCACCTCGCCTTCGGCACCCTGCACACCAACTCCTGCGTGCAGACCATCAACCGCATCCTCGACGTCTTCCCGCCCTACCAGCAGCCGCAGATCCGCGCGCAGCTGTCGTTCGTGCTCGAGGGCGTGGTCACCCAGAACCTGATCGCCAAGGCGAGCGGGCCGGGGCGCGTCCTGGCGATCGAGGTGATGGTGCCCAACGCCGCCATCCGGAACCTGATCCGCGAGGACAAGGTCCACCAGATCTACTCGCAGATGCAGGTCGGCCAGCAGAAGTTCGGCATGCAGACTTTCAACCAGTCGCTCGCGTCGCTGATCCAGCGCGGGATGATCACGCTCGAGGAAGGGCTCGGGCGCAGCTCGGATGCCGAGGAGCTGCGCAACATGCTCGCCTCGGGAGTGAAACCGGGCGTCAACCGGCCGGTCCAGGCCCGGTAAGAGGAGAGGGAAATGGCCACGGCACCTGCCGCAGCAGCGAAATCCGCACCCAAGGCCACGGCCGCCGCCAAGCTGCCGGTCTGGGTCTGGGAAGGCAAGACCAAGTCCGGCGAGGTGAAGAAGGGCGAGGTCGAGGCGGCCGACGAGGCCTCCGTCCAGCAGCGCCTGCGGGCGATGGCGCTCTCGAACGTCAAGATCAAGAAGAAGCCGATCCAGATCAACCTCAAGCTCCCCGGCCTGGGAGGGATCAGCCAGAAGGACCTGGTCATCTTCACCCGGCAGTTCGCGACCATGATCGACGCCGGCCTGCCGCTGGTGCAGTGCCTCGACATCCTCTCCGGCCAGCTGGACAACATGGCCTTCCGCGAGGTGCTCACCAAGGTGAAGCTGAAGGTCGAGTCGGGCTCCACCCTGGCCGACGCCCTGGGCGATCACCCGAAGGTCTTCGACACCCTCTACGTGCAGCTGGTCGCCGCAGGCGAGATCGGCGGTATCCTCGACACCATCCTCAACCGGCTCGCGCAGTACATCGAGAAGAACGAGAAGCTGAAGAGCAAGGTGAAGGGCGCGATGGTGTATCCGTCGGTGGTGTTGGTGGTCGCCGTCGGCGTCACGGTGGTGCTGCTCCTCTTCGTCACCCCGACGTTCGAGAAGATGTTCAAGGACTTCGGCGGCGCGATGCCGGCGCCGACCCAGATCGTCATCGACATCTCCAAGTGGCTGCAGCACTACATCGGCTACCTGGCCGCCGCCATCGTCGCCGTTGTGGTCGCCTTCCGCGCCTGGGTGAACTGGCCGCGGGGGCGCGTGCAGTGGGACTCGTTCGCCATCCGCACCCCGATCTTCGGACCCCTGATCCGCAAGGTGGCGGTGGCGCGGTTCACCCGGACGCTCGGCACCATGATCAGCTCCGGCGTCCCCATCCTCGACGCGCTGGAGGTGGTGGCGAAGACCGCCGGCAACGCCGTGGTGGAGAAGGCGATCCGGTACACCAAGGAGAAGATCGCCGAGGGCAAGACCATCGTGCAGCCGCTCGCGGAGACCAAGGTCTTCCCCCCGATGGTGGTGCAGATGATCGGCGTGGGCGAGGCCACCGGCGCCATGGACCAGATGCTCACCAAGATCGCCGACTTCTACGACGACGAGGTGGACGCGGCGGTGGGCGCGCTCACCAGCATGATCGAGCCGGTGATGATGGTGTTCCTCGGCGGCATCGTCGGCGGCTTCCTCGTCGCCATGTACCTGCCGATCTTCTCGATCGCCGGCGCGGTCAAGTAGGGAGCGATGGCGGAAGCGGGCGTCTATTCGCCGCTGGGCGACCGCCCGGAAGGCATGCTTTGGCGCAAGCTGGTGCTGCTCACCGGCATCCGCCTGCTGGTGGGGACGGCGCTGCTCGTGGCCACCGCCTGGTCCACGCTGGGGCACGAGCCGTTTCCCCATCCGGTCGAGGTGCTGCTCTTCGCGATCATCGCGCTGATCTACTTCGCCTCGCTGGTCGGCACCTTCCTCCTGCGCACCCGCCGTCACCTCGCGTGGGTGGCGTACGGGCAGATCGCCGCCGACGTGATCGCCGCCACCGGTCTCGTCTATCTCACCGGGGGCGCGGAGAGCATCTTCACGGTGCTCTACCCTCTCGCCATCGTCAGCGGTGCGATCGGCCTGGGGCGGCGGGGCGCTTCTCTGGGCGCGGCCGCCTCCTGCGTGGCGCTGTGCGTGCTCGCCTGGGGCATGCAGAGCGGGATCATCGCCCCGACCTCGGGTGATCTGGACCGCGTCCCGCTCGCCGCGGGCCGGCTGGGCGTGGTGATGGCGGCGAACCTCTCCGCCTTCCTCCTGGTCGGGGCCCTCTCTTCGTTCCTGGCCGAGCAGCTGCAAGGAGCGCGCAGCGAGCTGCTCCGCAGCGAGACCCGCCTCGAGGCGCTGGAAGCCATCTACTCCGCCGTCGTCCGATCCATCGCCAGCGGGATCCTGACCGTCGGAGAGGACGGCCGGATCACCTACCTGAACCCCGCCGCGGAGAACCTCACCGGCGTCGCGGACGCCGCCGCGCGCGGGCGGCCGCTGGCCGCGCTCCTGCCGGAGCTGGCCGCGTCGATCGCGGCGCCTCGCGAGCGAGGCCGCCCGGAGGTGCGCCTGCGGGCGCACGACGGGCGCGAGCGGATCCTCGGTTACGCCACCGCGCCGCTCGCGGGCGGACCGGGCGGGCAGGTGATCCTCTTCCAGGATCTCACCGGACTGCGGCAGATGGAGGAGGCGGTGCGGCGCGCCGATCGCCTCGCCGTCGTCGGCGGCCTGGCCGCGGGCCTGGCGCACGAGATCCGCAATCCGCTCGCCTCGATGTGCGGCTCGATCGAGGTGCTCGGGGCCGCCCCCGGACTGGACGAGCAGGAGCGCCGCCTGATGCAGGTGGTGCGCAGCGAGGCCGAGCGGCTGGAGGCGCTGGTCCGCGAGTTCCTCTCCTTTGCCCGCCCGCTCTCGCCCGCCATCGAGGCCTTGGACGGCGCCCGCGCGGTGGCCGACACGGTGGAGCTGTTCCGGGCGGAAGTCGCGGAGCGCGGCATCGAGCTCCAGGCGCGCGCCGAGTCGCCGGTCTGGGTGCACGCCGACCCCGGCCAGTTCCGGCAGGTGCTGTGGAACCTGCTGGGGAACGCGGCCGATGCGACGCCGCCGGGCGGCCGGGTGGACGTCCGGATCGTTTCCCAGGGCGGGCAGGGGGTGCTGGAAGTGAAGGACACCGGTCACGGGATCGCGGACGAGGACGTCGACCGCATCTTCGACCCGTTCTTCACCACCAAGGAGCGGGGCACCGGCCTCGGCCTCGCGATCGTGCACCGCATCGTCGAGGCGCACGGCGGCAACCTCTCCGTGCGCAGCCAGGTCGGGCGCGGCACCACCTTCCGGGTCGCGCTGCCGCTGGCGCCCGCGGTCTCCGTTCCGCCGCACTCGGCGGTGGGTTGAGCGATGGCGCGGCTCCTGGTCGTCGACGACGAGCAGTCGATGCGGGTGATGCTCGAGGCGCGGCTGAGCAAGGCCGGGCACGAGGTGGGCGTTGCCGCCGACGTCGCCGGGGTGGAGCGCGCGCTCTCGGAAGGCGAGTTCGACGTGGTGATCACCGACCTGCGCATGCGCACCGGCAAGGACGGGCTGAGCGTCGTGCGCAAGGTGAAGGCGGCGCAGGCCGAGGCGGAGGTGATCCTCATGACCGCCTTCGGCAGCGACGACGTGCGCCGGCAGGCCCTGGAGCTGGGCGCGTACGGGTACGTGGAAAAATCGCCCACCCTCGCCTCCGAGCTGATCGCGCTGGTGAAGGCCGCGGTGCACAAGCGCGAGCTGGCGCGCCGCGGGCGGATCCTCGCCCAGGACAACGAGCTGCTCCGCGAGCAGCTCTCGGCGCGCGGCCGGTTCGAGTCCATGGTGGCCCGCAGCGCGGCCATGCACCAGGTGTTCGAGGTGGTGCAGAAGGTGGCCTCCGCACGGACCACCGTGCTGATCACCGGAGAGAGCGGCGTCGGCAAGGAGCTGGTCGCGCGCGCGGTGCACGCGCGCAGCCCGCGCGCCGAGGCCCCGTTCGTGCCGGTGAACTGCGGCGCGATCCCGGAAGGGCTGATCGAGTCGGAGCTGTTCGGCCACGCGAAAGGGGCCTTCACCGGCGCCCAGGGCGCGAGGCAGGGGCTGTTCCAGGCCGCGCAGGACGGCACCCTCTTCCTCGACGAGATCGGCGAGCTTCCCCTCGCTCTTCAAGTCAAGCTGCTGCGCGCGATCCAGGAGCGCTGCATCCGTCCGGTGGGCGACAGCGAGGACATCGCGGTCGACGTGCGGCTGGTGGCAGCGACCAACCGCGATCTCGCCGCCGAGGTCCGCGCCGGCAGGTTCCGCGAGGATCTCTACTACCGCCTGAACGTCGTGCAGATCCGCGTGCCGCCCCTCCGCGAGCGCCGCGAGGACGTGCTTCCCCTGGCCGAGCACTTCCTCCGGGGCTTCGCGGCGGAGCACCGGAGGCCGGTGCCCGTCCTCTCCGCGGACGCGAAGCGGAGGCTCGCCGACTACTGGTTCCCGGGCAACGTTCGCGAGCTGGAAAACCTGATCGAGCGCGCGGTGACGCTGTCGAACGGCGAAGAGGTCACCGTCGACGCGCTGCCGGCCGTGCTCCGCCGGACGGGGGCGCACGCGCTCTCGCCCGAAGGGCCGCTGCCGGAAGGCTTCTCCCTGGAGGACTACCTGGCGCAGATCGAGCGCGAGCTGATCGATCGCGCGCTCACCGAGGCCGCCGGGGTGAAGAAGGCCGCCGCCGCCCGCCTGGGGCTCACCTTCCGCCAGTTCCGCCATCGGGTGAAGAAGCTCTCGGGGCAGCCCGAGGACGAAGCCGACGACACCGAGCCTTAGTTCAGATCGCGGCGCGAGAAGATGAACACCGCCAGCGCCAGCACCACCGCGGCGTACGCCACTCCATATCCGGCGGCGCGCCAGACGTAGGCGGGGCTGACCGCCATCAGATTCGCCGCCTGCGACTTGAGGTTCAGCAGCTCGAGATCGGGCAACAGCGCGTAGAACCCGCGGGCGAACGAGCGCGCCGCCGCGCTCCGCGACTTGTCGGCGAAGAGGCGCAGGTCCGGGAGGAGGTGGCCGATGAAGAAGATGGCGAAGGCATACGAGGCGGCGAGGATCGGGGTGGAGAAGCTGGCGAAGAGCACTGCCACCGCCGAAAGGACGGCGAACTCGACGCAGAGCAGCGCCACGGCCTGCAGGACGGTCGTCTCCATCCTGTAGCCGGCGAGCCTCAGCACCGCCGCGAGCAGCGCCACCACCACCACCGCGTCCACCACCAGCAGCAGCAACAGACCCGCGTAGCGGCCCACGCAGAAGGCCCAGCGCGGGACCGGCTTCGCCAGGGTGGGAAGGATCGTCTTCCGCTGGATCTCGCCCGCCACGATTCCGACGCCGATCACGATGGCGATCAGGGCGCCGGTGATCTCCAGGGCGCCGAGGCCCATGTCGAGGATGATGCGGACCCAGTTGCCGATCGTCAGTTGCGCGACCAGCAGCGAGCCGGCGACGAAGAGGGCCGCGAAGAGGAGCAGGTTGTAGAGCAGCTTGCTGC
>DASREU010000151.1:0-2040 GCA_035651935.1 Myxococcales bacterium
CGCATCGAGCGGCGCGTGCTCGCCGTGCGTGCGGAGGAGATCGAAGAGCGGCCCGGCATCGCCGGCGCGGCGGAACATGGGGTCGAAGAGCACCACGTCGAAGGAGCGGTCGGACTGTTCGCGGATCCAGGAGCGGTAATCGGCGCGGATCACCTGGACGCGGCGTCCCGGTTCGCGGCCGTGGCCGGGCAGCCTTCGCAAGGAGGCCTGGGTGAACGCGGCGAGCACGCCGATCTGCTCGAGGCCGATGACGGTCGAGCCGGTGGCGCTCGCGGCGACCAGCGCGTCGCCGCCCAGGCCCAGCGTCGCGTCGACGACTTCGTCGCCGGGGCGGAGGCCGGCGTGGACGATGAGCGGATCGATCTCGCCCCTGCGGGCGCGGAGCACACGCAGGAATGCCATGCCGACGCTGGCGCGAAAGACGCGGCCGCGCTCGTACAGATCGGCGCGGCGGAGCGCGAGCACCAGGACCGGAGCGCCGTCGGCGCCGGCGAGGACTTCGGAGAGCGCCCTCCCCGCCCGAGGCTCGACCCGGAGCCCGAATCTCGCCGCGAGCTCCTGCGCCTCGGCGGGATCGCCGCTGGGCGCGGTGGTCACGATTCCCTCCACGGCGACCAGTGTAGCGCGCACGCTTTGCAATTCCGGTGGCAGAGCGTGAGACTGGAGGCAATCATTCGCCTTGTGAGCGCGACGGCGTGCTTCAGTGCGCTGGCACTCTCGATGCTTTGGAGGAACCGATGGGCATTGCCTCTGACGTGACGAAGCTGGTGGGGAACACTCCTCTCGTTCGCTTGCCCCGGCTCTGCGCGGGCTTGCAGGCAGACGTGGTGGCGAAGCTCGAAAGCTTCAATCCCTGCTCCAGCGTCAAGGATCGCATCGGGCTCTCGATGATCGAGGCGGCGGAGCGCAGCGGCGCGATCCGGAGCGGCACGATCCTGCTCGAGCCGACCAGCGGGAATACCGGCATCGGCCTGGCGATGGTGGCGGCGTCGCGCGGGTACAAGCTGGTGCTGACGATGCCGGAGACGATGAGCATCGAGCGTCGCAAGCTGCTGGCCGCGTTCGGCGCGGAGCTCGTGCTCACGCCGGGGCCGGAGGGAATGCCCGGGGCGATCCGGCGCGCGCAGGAGATGGCGGCGTCGGACAAGCGGTACCTGATCCTGCAGCAGTTCGAGAACCCCGCGAACCCGGACGTGCACCGGCGGACGACCGCGGAGGAGATCTGGCGCGACACCGGCGGAGAGATCGACGTCTTCGTCTCCGGCGTCGGGACCGGCGGGACGATCACGGGCGTGGCGCAGGTGCTGAAGCAGCGAAGGCCCTCGATGCGGGCGGTGGCGGTGGAGCCCGTCGAGTCGGCCGTCCTTTCCGGGGGCAAGCCAGGGCCGCACAAGATCCAGGGGATCGGCGCCGGTTTCGTTCCGGCCGTGCTCGATCGCAAGCTCGTGGACGAAGTGGTGCAGGTGCGCGCGGAGGATTCCGGGCGGGTGGCGCGGCAGCTTGCGCGCGAGGAAGGGATCCTGGCGGGGATTTCCAGCGGCGCGGCGCTGCACGCGGCGCTGCTGATCGCGGCGCGACCGGAGAGCGCGCGCAAGCGCATCGTGGTGGTGCTGCCGGATACCGGCGAGCGGTACCTGAGCACCTGGCTGTTCGAGGAGACGGCGTGAACGCGATCGAGGAGCTGGCGCGCGCGGCGGAGCCACTGCCCGCGGGCGAGCTGCCGTCGCGGCTCAACGTACTCGCGGCGATCGAGGCGATCCGCTCCGCGTTCTTTCCCGGGTACTTCGAGCGCGTGCCTGCCTCGGCGCGGCCGTTCGTGCGGGAGAAGGTTGAGTTCGCGAGGGACACGCTCATCGAGGAGGTGCGCCGCGCGCTTTCGTTTGCGGGCGGCAGCGGGCACGAGACCGGGCACGCCACGAAGGTGGTGGAGCAGTTCATCTCGCGGCTTCCTCTCGTCCGGCAACTGGCGGCAACCGACGTGGAGGCGGCGTTCGCCGGCGATCCGGCGCTGCGCAACCGTGACGAGGCGATCCTCTCCTA
>DASREU010000152.1:0-31988 GCA_035651935.1 Myxococcales bacterium
CCCGCGCTCCTCGGCCAGGGCGTACGCCTTCGTCGCCTCGTCGTACCGGCCTTGCTCGAAGAGCACCCGGCCGCGGAGGTAGGAGGTCTCGGCGGAGTCGGGATGCTCCTGCGAGAGCTCGTCGAGCGCCCTGGTCGCGCCGGCCAGGTCCCATGCCTCGAGCTCCGCCTCCACCTTCTCGGCGAGCGCGCGCACCGGCGCGGCGAGGCTGACCGCGAGGAGGAGCGCGATCACTTCACCAGCTCCTCGTAATACTGCTTCACCCGCTCCTTGTACTTCTCTGGGGGCGCCTGCTTCATCGCGTCGAGCAGCTCCTTGCGGAACTCGGCCGGCGCCCGCGACGACTCCGCGTCCGGGATCTCGACCTTGTCGTGCCGCACGCCCTCGGACTCGTTCCCTTCCTCTTCCCCGTTCTCGGAGGAAGGCTCGCCCCAGGGCATCGGCATCCCGCCTTGACCTCCGCCCTTGCCGGATTGCTTCGCCATCTTCTCCATCGCGTCCTGGAACTGCGACAGCTTCTCGATCGCCTGCTGCTCCCCCGCCTGCGCGCCCCGGGGCTCGCCGCGGTTCAGCCGCTGCTCGGCGCCGTTCATCCCCTCCTGCGCCTGCTGCAGCATCTGCTCGTGCTGCGGCCCGAAGATCGGCACCTTCTTGCCGACTTCGCCCAGCTGCTCGCGCACCTTCGCCAGCTGATCCCTCAGCTTGCCCTGGTCCTGCGCCTGCTGCCGCAGCTTCTGCATCTGCTCCTGCGACATCCCCTGTCCCTCGCGCGGCAGCGCCCCCTGGAGCTGCTGGACGATCTCCTGCAACGGCTGCTGGGCCTCGCCGGCGCCGCGCAGGCTCTTGCGCACCCCTGCCGGATCCCGCGAGAACCCGGGATAGCGCTGCGCCACCTGGTCTTCCATCCCCAGGCGCCCCTGCAGCGTCTCCACCGCCCGCTCGGCGCGCTCCGCCAGATCGAGCGCCTCGTCGAAGTCGTTGCTCTCCAGCGCGCGGGACAGATCGGAGGCGCGGCCCTGCGCCATGTCGAGCGTGTCCTCCAGGCCGAGCTGCTCGGCGACCCGCGGGTCGATCTGCGAGATCGCCTTGCGCGCCGCTTCAGCCTTTTCGCGAAGCTCCTTCGCCAGCTCCTTGCCGCCCCGCTGATCGAATCGCTTCTGCGCCTGGGAGCGCATCTCGCGCCGGAGCTGGGTGGTCCTCTTCTCCAGATCCTGCTCCTTCGCCTGCAGTTCCTTGAGCTGGTCGGCGGCCTCGCGCAGCGCCTTCGCCTCCTGCGCGTATTGACCGGACTGCTGCTGGCCGGCCTTCTGCTGCAGGTCCTTCTCCAGCTTCTCCAGCTGCTGCGAGAGCCGGTCGAGCTGCTTGAGGGCCTCGTCGACCTTCCCGCTCTGCAGCTTCTTCTGGATGTCGGAGAGCTGGCCGAGGAGGTCCTGCTGCTTCTCCATCGACTCGGCCGCTTCCCGGTTCAGGTGCTCGTCCTGGATTCCCTTCGCCAGCTCAGCCATGCGCGACATCAGATCCTGGATCCGCTCGCGCAGCCGATCGACCTCGGCCAGCAGCTCCTTGCGGGTGTCCTCGTCCTCCGCCTTGCGCAGCTTCTCCGCCAGCCGCGAGAGCTCGCGACGCGACGCCGCCAGCTCCTTTCCCACCTCCTGCATCGCGTCGAGGCGCGCCCGGTCGAGCAGGTCCTCGAGGTAGAGCACGTCCTTCTCTTCCTCGCGGATCTCGCCGCGGAGCGCGGCGGTGAATCCGCGCACGGCGCCGTCGCGTCCCGAAACGCCGCGCGAGAGCGGAGCGCGCGCGAGGCTCGTGCGGTGCACGGCGGGTCCCAGACCGGTGGAGACGTACCGGAGCGCCCGGCCCAGCGCCCTCGGCGAGAGCTTGTCCTTGAGCAGCTCGCTGCCGGCCGCGTACAGCTCCTGGGAGAGGACGCGGGCGTCGCGATCCTTCTGCGCCGTCTGCGCGTACCAGGCCCCGAGCGCCTCGCCGTCCGCGGGAGCGGGCTTCTCCTCCAGTCGATCCCCGAGCAGCGCCACCAGCCGCTCCCAGAGCGCCTGCGCCCGGACCAGGGACTCGCGGCTGTGCTCGGCCGCGGAGAAGACCTTGATCGCCTGGCTGGCGGAGAGGCCGCGCTGCGGGCCGTCCACCGCGTCGTTGTCCTTCGCTTCCAGGTGGTAGCTGACGCGATCGCCGGGCCGCAGCCGCAGCGGCGAGAGCTCCCAGGCGTACGCGCCGCGCAGCCGCTTGGCGGGCGCAGCCGGCGCCTGCAGCGTCACCCGCTCTTCCTTTGCTCCGGGGCGCTGCCAGACCAAGGTGACCTGGGTGAGCCCGTAATCGTCGACGGCGGACCAGGCGATGGGGACCTTGCCCTGCGGATCCACCTCCAGGACCGCCTGCTTCGGCGCATCGATGCTGACCTGCGGCGCCTGATCGGCGGCGATCTCGATCGGCCGCGGCGGTCCCTCGGCGATGGTCCGTCCGCGCGCATCCGCGAAGCGCAAGCTCCACTGCCCTGGCTGGGTGAGCTGGAACGTTCCCGAGAGCTGGCGGCCGCCCGCGCCGTTGGCGTCGAGCTTCACGGCCGAGCCGTTGACCACCGCGAACGCCTGGGAGAGGTCGCGGTCGGCCCGTGCGGCGAGGCGCACCTCGGTGCCGCGGGGCGCGCGCAGATCGCCCGCGGTGCCTTCCTCCGTGCGCGGCGGCAGGCCGGTGTAGCCGGGATACAGGTACGTGATCGAGAGGTCCCCCGCGATCGGGCTGAGCGCCACGGGCGGCGCACCGCTGTCCCCGCGCCACAGGCGCGCGATCCCGTGGGACAGATGGCGCGGAGCGAAGGAGGCGGCGAGGAGCCAGACGAGGCCGGTGCCGGCGAGAGCGCAGAAGGGCCAGCGCAGGGAGGAACCCGGCAGCGCCCGCGAGAGGTCGATCTTCCGCGCGGAGGAGGCGGCGCGCACGTGCAGGAGCGAGAGCAGCTCGGTGGAGACGCCGCCCGCGTCCTCGCGCGACAGCTCCACACTGCTGAGCAGCTCGGAGGGTCCGCCGATCAGGCGGGCCACCAGCCGCGGATCCCGCGCCTTCATCGCGGCGCGCTGGAGCGGCGAGCGCAGCGAGAACCAGGCGACGCCCGCCGCCGCCAGCAGTCCGAGCGTCCCGGCGACGAGGCGCGCGAGCAGCGCGCCGTCGACGCTCGCGATCAGGGCCCCGGCGAGGAGCGCCAGGGAAGCTCCGGCGAGGAACAGCGCGAAACCACGCGCGAGCGCGAGCGCCGTCGCCCTGCGCCGCGCTCCCCGGAGGACGCCCTGGATCTCCCGGCGCGCCCGCTCGCCGTCCGCCGCGAGCTGCTCCCGCCGTGACCGCTGCGGGGGCTCGGCCAGTCCGCCGAGCGTGGGGATGTTCTGCTGGAGCTGCATCCGGAGAATTCCCTTGTAGTCCGCGCAAGTCAGGACCGCATCATTACAGTCTAGACAAGGTTGCCGTATCCAGGATTCCCGCCGAGGCCTCGGCCCCCTGTCCGCCAGTTTTTGGTAGGGTGCCGCACCACCCCGGAACCGCCGTGAATTTGCCCCACTCCAAGGCGTCCGAATGAACGAGGGTCCGAAGGAGGCGGGCGACGATCGGGCGCTGGTCCGGGCGGCGCAGCGGGGTGACGGGCAGGCTTTTCGCAAGCTGGTAGAGCGCTACCAGCGACGCGTGGTCCAGCTCGCCCTCGGCATGACGAAGGATCCGGACGAAGCCATGGACATCGCACAGGAAACATTCGTCAGGGTCCACCGGTACCTGCCCTCCTTCAAGGGCGACTCGTCGTTCTTTACCTGGACCTACCGCATCGCCATGAACCTGTGCCTCGACGCGCAGCGGCGCAGGGGCCGGGGCGAGCGGGTCGATCTCGACCAGGGCGACGAGGCGGAGATCGAGGCGGCGATGGACCCTCCCTCCGCCGCGCTCGCCGGCCCGCAGCGGCAAGCCCTCAACTCGGAGCTGCGCGGCCGCATCGAGGACGCCCTCTCCGGGCTCTCGGAGAACCACCGGGCCATCCTCCTGCTGCGCGAGGTGGAAGGGCTGAGCTATGAAGAGTTGTCGAAGGTCCTTGGCATCCGCAAGGGGACGGTGATGAGCCGGCTGTTCCACGCGCGGCTGAAGATGCAGGGGAAACTGCGGGAGTATCTCGGCGAAGACGCGCCCGCGGCGAAGAAGGAAGAGGAGGGCGAATGAAGCGCTGCGAAGAGGTGGTGCCCTTGCTCGGACCGCTCGCCGACGACGCCCTCTCCGCGGACGACCGCGCCTGGGTGGAGGATCACGTGCGCGGGTGTCCCTCCTGCCGCGACCGGGAGGCGCTGATCGGCGCGCAGGGCCGTGCGCTGCGCGAGGCGCTTGCAGAGCGAGCCGGGAAGCTCGAGCTGGACGGATTTCCCGATCGGGTGCTCGCCCGCATCGGACAGCAGCGCGCCGCTCCCTCGCGGCTGCCCGTCTGGGGCCGCGAGATGTGGTGGGCCCACCGGGGCGCCTTGATCTCCGCCGGCGGCCTGGCAGCCGCGGCCTGCATGGCGCTCGCGGTCTTCCTCTCTCCCTCGCGGTCGGACGACGAGCTGACGCTGGTGGCGGACAATTCCCCGCAGGTGGAGGAGGTGGAGTTCGGCACCCGCGACGGCGCCGTCCTGCAGCTCCCGCAGCAGACGACGGTGATCTGGATGTCGGACGACCGCGGGATCCCGCGGTGACGGCTCTGCTCCTCTCGGCGGCGCTGCTGATCGCGCAGGCGGACGCGGGGGTGGTGCAGCGGCGGGTGAAGATCACCGTGCGCGCCATCGCCGCCTCGAACGATCCGGCGGAGCCCGCCGGCATGGATCCGAAGCTGCAGCCGATCGCGCCGCACATCGACGCGTTCGGCGAGCAGTTCCGCTTCCGCAGCTACCGGCTGATCGACGAGCAGACCTTCGACCTCGACTGGAAGAGCCCGGCGCAGATGGAGCTGCCCGGGAGCCGGAGCCTGCAGGTCACCCCCCGGCAGCTCGACCCCGACGGGAAGATCAAGGTCCACCTCGAGCTGCTCGGCGAGCACCCGGCGCACTCGCGCAAGCTGCACACCGACTACGCCATCCAGCGCGGCGGGACCATCCTGGTAGGAGGGATCCGCGTCGATCCGCAGAACGAGAAGGCGGGCAAGCTGCTGATCGCGGTCACCCAGGAGATGGAGAAGTAGCGTAGAGTCCGCGCCTCTCTGGAGAAAGGCTCCTCATGCGTCCTGTTCTCGCTCTCGCTTTGCTCTTCTCGCTCTCCGCTTCCGCGCAGCCGCTCAAGAGCGACGACGAGAAGTCGCTCTACGCCATCGGGTATCTGATGGGCAGCCGCAATCTCGCGCCGCTCTCGCTCAAGCCCCACGAGCTGGAGATCGTCAAGCGCGGGATCACCGACGGCACCACCGGGAAGAAGGCGGTGGTCGAGCCGGATCAGCAGATGGAGAAGATCAACGCGCTGGCGCAGAAGCGGTCCGCCGCAGGCGCCGACAAGGAGAAGGAGGCGGGGAAGTCGTACGCGGACAAGGCGGCGAAGGAGCCGGGCGCGACGAGGCTGCCGAGCGGCGTGATCTACAAGACGATCACGCCCGGGAACGGGCCGAGTCCCAGCGCCACCGACAAGGTGAAGGTGAACTACGAAGGGCGCCTCACGAACGGCACCGTCTTCGACTCCTCGTACAAGCGGGGCCAGCCCGCGGAGTTTCCCCTGAACCAGGTGATCAAGTGCTGGACCGACGGGGTGCAGAAGATGAAGGTCGGCGAAAAGGCGCGGCTCGTCTGCCCGTCCGACATCGCGTACGGCGATCACGGGCACCCGCCGACCATTCCGGGCGGCGCCACCCTGGTCTTCGACGTCGAGCTGCTCAGCATCGCGCCGCCGGCCGCAGCGGCGACGCCTGCGCCGCCGAAGTAACCGTCAGAGCTTGCGGCAGCGCATCGCTTGAGCTGGTGGTTCCGGTGCCCCGGGATCGGTGCCGGAACCCCCGATGTCAGACCCCTCTGCTAGCTTGCTCTCGTTCGCAGGCTTCTGTACAAGTGTCCAGTACATCCCCAGGGAGGGTATCAGTGGCAAACCCGGAAAAAGAGAAGGCGATCGAGCTGGCTGTTTCCGCCATCGAGAAGCAGTTCGGCAAGGGCGCCGTCATGCGCCTCGGCAGCGACGAGCCGCTGGTGCAGGACATCTCGGCCATCTCCTCGGGGAGCATCTCCCTGGACATCGCGCTCGGGGTCGGCGGCATTCCCCGCGGCCGCGTCGTCGAGATCTACGGGCCGGAATCGAGCGGCAAGACCACCCTCAGCCTGCACGTCGTCGCCGAGGCGCAGAAGACCGGCGGCGTGGCCGCGTTCATCGACGCGGAGCACGCGCTCGACGTCGGCTACGCGCGCAAGCTGGGGGTGCGCACCGAGGAGCTCCTGATCTCGCAGCCCGACACGGGCGAGCAGGCGCTGGAGATCTGCGAGATGCTGGTGCGCTCCGGGGCGGTGGACGTGATCGTCATCGACTCCGTCGCCGCGCTGGTGCCCCGCGCCGAGCTGGAAGGCGAGATGGGCGAGCCGCAGATGGGCCTGCAGGCGCGCCTGATGTCGCAAGCATTGCGCAAGCTCACCGCCACCATCAGCAAGGCGAACTGCTCGGTGATCTTCATCAACCAGATCCGGATGAAGATCGGGGTGATGTTCGGGAACCCGGAGACCACCACCGGCGGCAACGCGCTCAAGTTCTACGCCTCCCAGCGGCTCGACATCCGCCGGGTCGGCGCCATCAAGGACGGCGAGACGGTGATCGGCAACCGGACGCGGGTGAAGGTGGTGAAGAACAAGGTGGCGCCGCCGTTCCGGGAGGTGGAGTTCGACATCCTCTACGGCCATGGCATCTCGCGCGAAGGCGACCTGCTCGATCTCGCGGTGGAAAACAACCTGATCGAGAAGAGCGGCGCCTGGTTCAGCTACAGCGGCGAGCGCATCGGCCAGGGCCGGGAGAACGCGCGCGACTTCCTCAAGCTCCACCCGGAGATCCTCGCCGACGTAGAGGGGAAGCTGTACGAGAAGTTCGGCATCGCCCGGCCCAACCAGCCGGCCGGGATCCCCACCGACATGGCGCAGCCGGCGTCGCTCGAAGAGAAGCGCCGGGCGAAGGCTGCGAAGTAGGCCGGCGGGCGGGCGCCTCTCTGTTAGAATCACGGCCAGGAGCCCGCCATCGCCCGCCTCTTGCACCAGAGTCGCCAGGCCGAGCTTTCCGCCGGAAGCGGCGAGTGGCTCCTGGCGGTGATCGGCGCCCTGGCGGCCCGGCCGCCAGCGGCGCCGCAACAGCGGCTGTCCCTGCGCGACCGCCGCGTCGCTCTCGAAGCGCGGCTACGCGAGAGCGGTCTGGCCTACGGCACCGGCTCGCAGGACGCCGCCGTCGCGCTGGACCCCGAGGCATCCCCGGGGCTGCGCGCTTTTGCCCACTTCGTCGCCGGCCTCGTCCGAACCTGTGCCGAGGCCGGCGCGCTCTCGCACGCGCGCTGGTTCGTTCCGGGCGCCGATCCGAACGACGGAGTCCGGGCCCGACGGGCGCAGCTGGTCGCCATCCTCGCTGCCGTCTCGGGCGAAGCCGAGGCCGCCGCGCGACTCTTCTCCGATCCGACCGCGGTCCCGGGGCCTCTGGAGAAGCTCGCGACGAAGACCGCCGCCCGGCTTTCGCGGAGGTATCTCGCCGTCCGGGGTCCCTTCGCGGGGCTGCCCCTGCACAACGGGCTCTGCGCGATCGAGGTCCGGGCGTGCGTGACGGTGGCGCTCTCCGCCTTCGAGCACGGCCGGATCAGCCCCGGCGCGGTGCTCCTCACGGCCAAGGCCGCGGTGAACTGGCGGGCGCAGCTCGTCGAGGTGCTCGCCGGCCTCGCGCGCGCCCAGGAGAACGGGGTCGAGTCGGAGCGCGGCATCGAGCAGGTGATCCGCTCGCAGCGGCTGCCCGTCCGCGAAGCGCGGAGCCTGCGGCGCGCGCTTTCACATCCGCGCGAGGTGGAGCTGATCGCGCCCGGCCTGCACAGCGAGGCGCTGCGCCGGTTCCTGCTCACGCACGTGCTGCTGGCCGCGCTGGTGGACGGCCGGCTCGAGGCCGGCGAGCTGGCGTTCGTGGAACGGCTGGCGAGGGCCATCGGCGTCGATGGGGACGCGGTGGCGGTGATCGAGAAGGAGGTCGCCGGGTTCTATCGCGACCACGGCGACGCGCTGGCGGCGCTCCGCCTCGCCGACGCGCCCGAAGGGCTGCCTCACGCGCTCACCACCCGGCTCGAGGCGGCCGTGCTCGACAATCTCGATCGGCTGCTCCAGGAGATCCGGGAGACCCGCGAGCTGGGCGAGCTCCTCGCCAAGGCCGCCGCGGGCGGATCGCTCAGCGGCGAGGAGAAGGTCAAGGTCCGCGAGCAGCTGATCGACCTCGCCAAGACCATCCCCGCGCTGGCCATCTTCGCCGCGCCCGGCGGGATGCTGCTCCTGCCGATCCTCTTCAAGCTTCTGCCGTTCAACCTGCTCCCCAGCAGCTTCGTCGACCCGCCCGCGCCGCGCGCTGCGCTCCCCGAGCCGCGGCGGAAATCCGGCTGACCGACTGTCGGGCCGCTGACGTCGGCGCCCGGCGGTTCCGCGAGCTGCCGGACACTTTCGCCGCCTGCGGCAACGCGCCGTCTTCCCCGCCGGGCGCGAAGGTGGATCCTCTCTGCCCATGAGCTACCGCATCCAGATCAGCCCGGAGGCGCGATCGCTCTTGCTGACGCTGCGGCCGCACGTCGTGCTCCGTCTGGCACAGGCGCTCGCGGAGCTGGCGGAGAGCGTCACCTCCCGCGGGGACGGCGAACCCGGCGAGCTGCGCGTCGACGGCTGCGTCCTTCACTTCGTGGTCGACGATGCCCGGACGCTCCTGGAAGTGATCGGGATCGAGCAGCGCGAGACCGGACTCGGCGCGTCCGACGCGCTCGCCTGAAGGCGCCCGGAAGCAGAAGGCCCGGTCCCCTGGGAGGAACCGGGCCTCGAAACGGCTCTTCTGGAACCGTCTTTATCCGACCTTGCGGACGTTCTGTGCCTGCAGCCCCTTCGGGCCCTTCACCACTTCGAACTCGACCTTCTGGCCCTCCGCGAGAGTGCGGAAGCCGTCGGCCTTGATCGCCGTGTGGTGGCAGAACACGTCCTCGCCACCGCCGTCTTGCGTGATGAAGCCGAAGCCCTTCGTATCGTTGAACCACTTCACGGTTCCAGTCGCCATTCGGGACATCTTCCTTCGTAAATCGGGTCGGCTGAAATTGCCGAGTCCGACGCCTGAGCTTGCCGCCCCCGCGCGGGACGTTCCTATTTTAGGATTAGCCGCGTTGTCAACTTCCGGCGGCGCGCCTACGCCCCTGCGCCGGGCATCTCTCCCAGCGGGCGGATGAGGACCTCGCGCGGCTTCGCGCCGTCCGCGGGTCCGACGATGCCGTCGCGCTCCATCCGCTCGATCATCCGCGCGGCCCGGTTGTAGCCGACGCGCAGCTTGCGCTGGAGCAGGGAGATGGAGATGAAGCGCATGTCCGCGAGCGCGGCGATCGCCTGATCGTACAACTCGTCGGGACCCTCGTCGTCGACGGCAAACCCGTCGTCCTCCGGGCGGGGCCGGAGGATCCCCGGGTCGTAGACCGGCGCGCCCTGCGCCTTCCAGTGCTCGACCACCGCGTGGATCTCCTTCTCGTCCACGTACGGGCCGTGCACGCGCGTGAGCGTGGAGGTTCCGGGCGGCATGATCAGCATGTCGCCCATTCCGAGGAGGTACTCGGCTCCGGGCGAGTTGATGATGGTCGCGGAGTCGTGGCGCGAGGCCACCTGGAACGAGATGCGCGAGGGGAAGTTGGCCTTGATCACTCCGGTGACCACATCGGTCGAGGGGCGCTGCGTGGCGACCATCAGGTGGATGCCGGCGGCGCGGGCCATCTGCGCCAGGCGGGCGATGTACGTCTCCACCTCGCGCGAGGCGACCATCATCAGATCCGCCAGCTCGTCGATGATGATCACCAGGTAGGGCAGCTTCTTCAGCGGCTCGGGTCTTTCTCCTGCGCTCTCGGCGGGGGACGCCGCAGGGACGGGCGGTCCCTCCGCTTCGTTCGCCGGCGCTGCGGTGAGATCGATCACCCGCTTCTCGCGCGGCGCCTTGTGCGGCCGCCGGGCGGCGTCGCCCTCCTTCTCCACCTTCTTGTTGTAGCTGCCGATGTTGCGCACCCCGCATTCCGCGAGCAGCTGGTAGCGGCGCTCCATCTCCTCCACTCCCCAGCGCAGCGCCATCGCCGCCTTCTTCGCGTCCGTGACCACCGGGAGGAGCAGGTGGGGAATCCCTTCGTACACCGACAGCTCCAGCATCTTCGGATCGACCATCAGGAAGCGCACTTCCTCCGGGGTCGCCCGCAGGAGCATGGAGACGATCATCGAGTTGACGGCGACCGATTTCCCCGAGCCGGTGGTGCCCGCGATCAGGAGGTGCGGCATCCGCGCCAGGTCGGCGACGTACGGCATGCCTTCGATGTCCTTGCCGAGGCACATGGCGAGCTTGCTGTGCGATTTCTGGAACGCGTCCTGCTCCACCAGCTCCCGCAGCACCACCGTCTCGCGCTGCTTGTTCGGCACTTCGATGCCGACCACGCCTTTGCCGGGGATGGGGGCGACGATGCGGACCCGCAGCGCCTCCATCGCCATCGCCAGGTCGTCGGCGAGGCCGGCGATGCGGCTCACCTTGATGCCGGCCGCGGGGAGGAACTCGAACATGGTCACCACCGGCCCCGGCCGGATCTGCGTGACCTGTCCCTGGATCCCGAACGAGGCGAGCTTCTGCCGGAGCTTCTCGGCCGTCGCCGTCAGCCCGTCGCGATCCAGCGGCACGGCCTGGGAGGCCTCGCCGGTGAGGATGCTGATCGGCGGCGTCACGAACGCGGTGTGTCCCGGAGCCATGGTGAAGCCGCCGCCCTCGACCGGCCGGGCTTCCGGCGGGGCCGGTGCGCGCGGCGGTGGCGGAGCTTTCGGCTCGACGATCTGCGGCGGCGGTGCGCTGGCGAGCTTCGCATCCGCGGTATCCCCGGGGCGCGGCGGCTCCGAGCGGACGGGCATCCCCGCACGCGGCGCAACGGCTTCCTTCTTTCGACTCGCCTCGTCGCTGACCACCGGCTCGCGCGGGTCCTGCGGCGGTTCCTGCGCCGCAGCGGCGGCGAGGGCGAGAGCGGCCTGCTTCGAGACGCGCAGGCGCGGCTCGACGATCCGCGCGTCCTCGCCGGCGGCCAGCGCGTCGTCGTTGAGAGAAACCGTGCGCGCCTTGGCGATCGCCGCCGCGGCGCCGCGTACGGCCAGAACCCCGCCGGCGACGCCGAGCTTCGCCGCCCCGCGTGCCGCGTGCAGCGCCCAGACATCCGTCGCCACCACCAGCGCCGCGCCGGCAAGGGCGAAGAGCAGCACGGCGGCGCCGGGAACCGACAATGCCGCGCGGGCGGCGCCTGCGAGGATCGCGCCCGCGGCGCCTCCCGCAGGATGCCCCTGCAGACGCGCGTGCACGAGGAGACCGACGAGTCCCATCGCGCAGATCGAGAACAGCAGCCACGACCCCGCCCGCGCGAAGGAGAGCCGCGGTCGACCGGCGAGCAGCGCGCAGCCCACGGCGAGGACGAAGATGGCCGCCGCGTAAGCGCCGGCGCCGGTGGCTTCCAGCAGCCCGCCCGCAAACCCGTGACCGACCGGACCGGCCCAGTTCTCGTAGGCGGCGCGCGGCCGGTACGAGGCGAGCGCGAGCAGTGAGAGCAGCGCGCAACCCGCCAGCAGGATCCCGGCGACGGGCTTCTTCCACGCCGCGCCCTTCGCCGCCGATCCGTTCTTCCCCTTGCGCCCCATCTCCACCTCCGGGCGCACCCGCCCCTTGTTGGCGAACGCGCTGCGGCGGACTGTAGGAGGGACCCCTGTTCCGTCAACTTTTCGCGCGCGGCGGCGTCTGGTTCCGGCGCTTTACAGGAAAGTCCCCCCGATCCTATAGCTCAGCGCCTCGCGCCGCCGGGGGATCCAACCGAATGGAAGTTCGCTGCGACAAGTGCCAGGCCCGCTACCGCGTCGACGACAACCGGATCGGGCCCCAGGGCCTCACCATGCGCTGCGGCAAGTGCCAGAACACGTTCAAGGTGACGCGCGCCCCGCCAGCGGCGGAGAACACCGGGCCCGTTCCGGCGCCCCCGAAAGCGCCGGCGGCCCAGACGACGATGATCTTTGCCGCGCCGGCGGCGCCGGCGAAACCGCCCCCGCGCGCCGCCGCTGCGCCGCCGCCCGCCGATGAGGGAGCAGGACGCACCGTGATGTTCCCCGGCGCTCCGGCGCCCGCGCGTGAAGCGCCGGTGCGGGAGGCGCCGCCACCGGCGAAGGCGCCGGACCCGTCGGCGAACAGCACCATCGTCTTCAGCCAGCCGGCGGCGCGGCCCTCGCCGGCAAAAGCGCCGCCCGCGACGAAGTCCGCTGCCGCGAGGCCGGCCGACGGCGATGCGCTCCCGGCGACGATGATCTTCGGCGGCGCGCCCGCGCCGCGGAAACCGGCCGAGCCCGTGGCGGCGCCAGCCACGCGTACCGAAATCGCGGAGCCGACGCCCCCGCCTGCGGAGCCTCCGGATGCCGAAGCTCGCGAGCCGGATTCCGCCGACGAGGCGGAGCGCGAACCGGGTCCGTTCGACAAGGCGCCTCCGCGCGGCCTGTTGATCGGGGTCGCGGCGGGGCTCGCGCTCCTCCTGGTGATCGGCGCTGCCCTCGTCGCATACCGCAGGCTCGCGCCGCATCCGCCACCGCCCGCCGCCGTGGAGATGCTCGCCTCCGCGCAGGCGGACGCCAGCCAGGACACGCTCGCCTCGCTCGCCAGCGGCGAGTCGAAGGCGCGCGACGCGCTCGACGCCGCGGGCGAGAGGTCGCGCTTTCCCGAGGCGACGGCGGCGCTCGCGCGCATCGAGATCGAGTGGGCGGACGCGCTCAACGACGACGCGACGCGGATCGCGGAGAGCAACGCGGGCGACCCGAGGGTGGCCCAGCTCCAGGCGGAAGCGCGAGGAAAGCTGAAGTCCGCCTTCGACCTGCTCTCTCCCGCGGTGAAAGCGAACAAGGAGTCGAAGGACCTGCAACTCGCGCTCGCGGACTACTATCGCGCCCAGCGCGCCCCTTCGAGCATGAACCGGTACCTCAAGGCCCTGAAGGACGATCCGCGCGCCGCCCTGGTCCAGGGCCTGGCCCTGCTGGACGCGGACGAGGGAGCCGAGAAGGCGATCCCCAGCCTGAAAGCTGCGCTCGCCGCCGACCCGCGCAGCGCGCGCATCCACTTCCGGCTGGCGCAGGCCTACGTCGCGGCGAGGGACGAGGCGAATGCGCGCGCCGAGGTGGAGGAGACCTTGCGGCTCTCGCCGCAGCACGAGCGGGCGCAGGCGCTGCAGAAGCGCCTGAATCCCGGCGCGGCGGAGAAGAAGTAGTTATCAGTCTGGAAGGACATGCGAATGACGACCACCGACAAGCCGAGCACTGTTGAGGACGAGTATTTCGCCCGCGAGAACGCGGAGCGCCTGCGCAAGCTGCACTACGAGGAACAACGACGCCTCCGCCAGAGCGACAAGGACAACCTGCGGAAGCTCCACGGCGGCCGCTGCTCCAACTGCGGCGCGCTGATGGTCCCCGAGCAGGCGGGCGACGTGCGCGTGCTGCACTGCCCGGCCTGCGGCGGCGCCTTCCTCGACAAGAACGCCTGGAACTACATGCACGCGCACGCCGAACCACACACGGTGATGGGGGCGGTGCTCAACTGGTTCAAGTCGGCCAACAAGCCGTAGAGGGGAGCCCGCAGTGGCGATCGATCGCGCCCAGGTGAGGCATGTCGCGCGCCTCGCGCGGCTGGCCTTGTCGAGCGAGGAAGAGGAGCGCTTCGCCGCCCAGCTCGGCCACGTCCTCGAGTACATCGAGCGCCTCCAGGCGGTGGACGTGGAAGGTGTCGAGCCGCTCGGGTTTGCCGGCGACACGAGCGCCGCCGCGCCGCTGCGCGACGACGTGGTCCGCCCCAGCCTGCCGCGGGAGACGGTGCTCGCGCAGGCGCCGCAGCAGAACGGGGAGGCGTTCGTGGTGCCGAGGATCATCGAGTGACTCCGGATCTCCTGCCGCTCTCGCAGGTCTCCGACGCGCTCGCCGCGCGAACCCTCTCGCCCGAGGCGCTGCTCGAGGCGTCGCTTTCACGCATCCGATCGCTCGACGGGAAGGTGCACGCGTTTCTCCGCCTCACTTCCGACGAGGCCAGCGCGGCGGCGAAGGCATCCGGACAGCGCCGGGCCGCGGGCAAGGCGCTCGGCCCGCTCGACGGCATTCCGATCGCCCTCAAGGACATCTTCTGCATGTCGGGGGTCGAGACCACCTGCGGCTCGAAGATCCTCCGCGGCTACGTCCCGCCGTACGACGCGACCGTGGTCCGCAAGCTGAAGCAGGCCGGCGCGGTGATCGTCGGCAAGCTGAACATGGACGAGTTCGCGATGGGCTCGTCGACCGAGAACAGCGCCTTCGGCCCGACGATGAATCCGTGGGATCTCGCGCGCACCCCCGGAGGATCGTCCGGAGGCAGCGCCGCGGCGGTGGCGGCGCGGATGGTTCCGGGCGCGTTCGGGACCGACACCGGCGGATCGATCCGGCAGCCTGCGGCGCTGGTCGGCTGCGCGGGGCTGAAGCCGACGTACGGCCGGGTCTCCCGGTACGGGGTGATCGCCTTCGCCAGCTCGCTCGACCAGGTGGGGCCGTTCGCGCAGGACGTCCGCGGAGTGGCCTTGCTCCTCGCCGCCGTCGCCGGGTTCGACGAGAACGACCAGACCTCGTCCACGCGGCCGGTGCCCGACTACGCCAAGGCGCTCGACCTCGGGACGCGCGGCCTGCGCATCGGCGTGCCCCGCGAGTACTTCGGCGAGGGCCTCGCACCCGAGGTGGAGAAGGCGGTGCGCGGCGGCATCGAGAAGCTGCGCGGGCTCGGTTGCGAGATCCGCGAGATCTCGCTGCCCAACTCGCCGCACGCGATCGCCACCTATTACCTGGTCGCCACCGCCGAGGCGTCGTCGAACCTCGCCCGCTACGACGGCGTCCGTTATGGCCACCGCGCCCAGGCGACGCAGCTCCTGGAGATGTACGAGAGGACCCGCGCGGAAGGGTTCGGAGCGGAAGTGAAGCGCCGGATCATGCTCGGGACGTACGCGCTCAGCGCCGGCTACTACGACGCGTACTACCTGAAAGCGCAGAAGGTGCGGACGCTGATCCGGCGCGACTTCGATCGCGCGTTCGAGAGCGTGGACGCGGTGCTCTCGCCGACGAGCCCCACCACGGCCTTCCGCCTGGGCGAGAAGATGGACGATCCGCTGGCCATGTACCTGAACGACGTCTACACCGTGCCGGCCAACCTCGCCGGCTTGCCGGGGATCTCCGTTCCCTGCGGGTTCGACTCCAGGCGGCTTCCCATCGGCCTGCAGCTGATCGGACGTCCGTTCGACGAAGAGACGCTCCTGCGCGTCGCCCATGCGGTGGAGCCCGCCGGGCACCCTCTGCCTCCGCTCGTGGAGGGACGCTGAGATGCCGCTCGCCGACTTCGAGCCGGTGATCGGGCTGGAGGTTCACGCGCAGCTGCTCACGCGCTCGAAGATCTTCTGCGGCTGCTCCACGCGCTTCGGCGCTGCGCCCAACACCCACGTCTGCCCGGTGTGCCTGGGCCTCCCCGGCGCTCTCCCCGCGTTGAACCGGGCGGCGGTGGAGATGGCGATCAAGGCGGGCAAGGCGTTCGGCTGCGCGATCGCGGAGAAGAGCATCTGGGCGCGGAAGAACTACTTCTATCCGGACCTGCCGAAGGGCTACCAGATCTCGCAGTACGAGCTGCCCGTCTGCAAAGGCGGCGCGGTCCCGGTCCCCGGCCTCCGCAGCATCGCGCTGGAGCGCATCCACCTCGAGGAAGACGCCGGCAAGAACATCCACGCGGAGGGCGGGAGCGAGGTGGACCTGAACCGCTCCGGAGTGCCGCTGATCGAGATCGTCGGCAAGCCCGATCTGCGCTCCGCGGAAGAGGCGAGCGAGTACCTCAAGGCCCTGCGCCTCTCGCTGATCTATCTGGGCGTCAACGACGGCAATCTCGAGGAAGGGTCCTTCCGCTGCGACGCGAACGTCAGCGTGCGAAGGAAGGGGGAGACGAAGCTCGGCACCCGCGTCGAGCTGAAGAACATCAACTCCTTCCGCTTCGTCCGCCAGGCGATCGAGCACGAGATCGGGCGGCAGGTGGAGCTGATCGAGAAGGGCGGCAAGGTGGTGCTGGAGACGCGCCTGTTCGACAACGAGAAGGGCGTCACCCGGGCGATGCGCAGCAAGGAGGAGGCGAACGACTACCGCTACTTCCCCGAGCCCGACCTGCAGCCGCTGCTGGTTTCGCAGGAGTGGGTGCGCAGCGTCGCCGTCCCTCCGCTGCCGCAGGAGGTGATGGACGCGCTGATCGCGGCGGGTGTTTCGCCGGCGGATGCGCGCACGATCGTGAACGATCCCCTGCTCGTCGACGTGCACCGTCGCGTGGGCGGCGATCCCCGGCGCGCCGCGCTGTTCGTGGTCGGCGAGCTGGCGCGCGCGGTCAACGACCGGGAGGCCGATCTCGCCGCCCTGAAGTTCGATCCGGCGCTGGTGCGCGAGGTCTGGAGCCTGCAGGACTCGGGCGCCATCTCGTCCACCGCGGCGAAGGACGTCCTCGCCGAGCTGATCCGCACCGGCGAGCCTCCTTCGAGGATCGTCGAGCGCAAGGGCCTGGCGCAGGTCTCGGACAGCTCCGCGCTCGAGTCGGTGGTGGACGCCGTCCTCGCCCGCAACCCGTCCGAGGTGGAGAGGTACAAGGGCGGCAAGGCGAACCTGCTCGGGTTCTTCGTCGGCCAGGCGATGAAGGAGCTGAAAGGCAAGGGCAACCCCGGCGCGCTCAACGCGCTGTTCAAGAAGAAGCTCGGCAGCTAGGCAATCCTGCTACCGTGCGGGCGCATGCGCCCCGCGATCGCCCTGGCCCTTCTGCTCACCGCCTGCAAGTCCGCCCCCCCTCCGTCCTGGGGGCAGAACGAGATCAAGCTTCATCCCCGGTCGAGGTACGACGAAGGCCAGGGCTTCGTCGCCAGCTTGCGCGAGGAGCTCGAGGCGCTGCGCCGCGTCCAGGCGGTGCTGGGGTGGTACGTGGCGACGCAAGGCGAGACCTCGCTGCGCAAGCTCACCTACATCGGCCACGGCCGCCTGTTCCAGAAGATGGCGCTGGACGCGGTGGCGGAGGAGGAGCGCCGGCCGGGCCTGGCGGCGAACGATGCCCTGGCGCTGCGCTTCATCCGGCAGACGCTGACCCGCGAGATCGTCAGCCTCGCGACCGCTGCGTTCAATGACGAGTACGCCGATGCCGAGGCGGGCGCGACCGTGCAGCTCCCCTGGAAGGACGGCCCGGTCGCCTACCGCGACCTGCAGAACCTGCTCGCCCAGGAGGAGGATCCCGCGCGCCGCGCGCAGGTGTTCGCGGCGATGAATGCCGTGCGCACGCAGAAGCTGAATCCGATCCTGACCCGCAAGGAGGAGGCGGCGCAGAAGGCGGCGCGTGAGACCGGGTTCGCGGACTACGTGGCGCTCTCCGAGGACCTGCGGAGCGTGAAGCTCGACCCGCTGCTCCTGTCCGGCGTGGCATACGTCAAGGCGACCGAGGCGATCTTCCGTTCCACCCTCGATCGCGTGGCGCGCGACGAGCTGGACGTGCCGCGCGAGAAGCTGCGGGTGGCGGATCTGAACCGGCTGTGGAAGGCGCCGCGGCTCTCCCGCTTCTTCGACAAGGAGCTGGAGCTTCGCGCCTTGCTCGCCTTTCTCTCCGGGCTCGGGCTCGATCTGCGCACGGTCGCCGGCAGCGACGTCCGGGTGGACGACGCGCTGCACCCGAAGAAGGTGCCGAGGGCGTTCGTCGATCCGGTGTACGCGCCGCTCGACGTCCGCCTCTCGGTAAAGCCCGTCGGGGGGCTCGACGACTACGAGACCCTCTTCCACGAAGCCGGGCACGCCGTGCATTTCGCGAACGCCACCGTCACGCCCCGCGAGCTCGTCACCGAAGGGTACGGAGCGCCGACCGAGGCGTTCGGGGAATTCTTCCGGCACGCCTTTTCCGATCCGCGCTTCCTCGTCCGCTACCGCGCCTTCCTCCAGTCGCAGGGCAGGCGCACCCCTCTCGACGCGGAGCTGGCGGCGATCCAGCGCGGCCTGGCGCTGCGGGAGATGATGTACCTGCGGCGCTACGCCTTCGCGAAGATCGCCTACGAGCTGCGGTTGCACGGACGTCCCGCCAGCGAGATCGCTCCGGCGCTGGCGATGATCCCGTCGCCGGAGAAGGCGAAGGACGATCTGCGCGAGCTGTACCGGCAGCTCTTTTCCGTCGCCTACACCTTCGAGCTGAACACCGACGAGGCGGGGCTCTTCCTCACCGACGTGGACGAGACCTTCTACGCGGCCGACTACGCCCGCGCCTTCGTGCTCGCCGGCATGATGCACGAGGGCGTACGCCGCCGCTTCGGCGCGGACTGGTCCGCGAATCCGGCGGTGGGACGGTTCCTCAAGGAGCAGCTCTTCGCTCCGGGGACGGCGCTCTCGTCCGAGGACGTCGCCGAGCGGCTGGGCTTTGGCCGCACGGTGGACTTCGCCGCTGCCGCGGCGCGGGCCCAGCGGCTGGTCGCGGAAGCGGACGCGCTGGAAAAGTCGAAGTAGGCTCGCAGCATGCCGGCGCTGTTCGCCACCTTCCTCCTTCTCTCGCTCGCGCTGGCGGGCGCGACCGCGTTCTCGCCGCCGAAGAGCCGCGGGCGCCTCAAGTGGCTGCTCCTCGTCTCGCTGCTGGTCGCGTGGATCGCGCTCGCGTTCGCCCTGAGAGACATCGTGGTCCGCACCTCCACCACCCTGGCCACCCCCGGCGGCGCGCGGCAGCCGCAGCTGATCGATCGGGCGGCGCACGAAGGGCTCACGCTTCTCGCCGCGATGGGCGGACCCGCGCTCCTCGCCACGGCGCTCGCCTGGCTGGCGCTGAGGGCGACGCGCCCGAAGGAGGGATAGGATGGGCTCATGCAGCTCGTCCAGGTCGATCGGCCGGGGCCGCCCCTCGACGAGGTCCGCGCGCTGCTCGGCGAGTACTGGACCTCGTTCGGGTTCACGCCCTGCTTCCAGGGATTCGACGAAGAGCTGGCCGGACTGCCGGGGGCGTATGCGCCGCCGCTCGGTGCTCTCCTTCTCGCGCCCGCGAAGGGCTGCGTAGCGGTGCGCCCCCTCGACGCCCGGACCGCGGAGATGAAGCGCCTGTACGTGCGGGCGGGAGCGCGCGGGACCGGCCTGGGGCGGACGCTCGCCGAGGCCGCCGTCGCGCATGCCCGCGAGCGCGGATTCGCGCGCCTCGTCCTCGATACCATTCCCGGCCGCATGGACGAGGCGATCGCGCTGTACCGGTCGATGGGGTTTCGCGACGCGCTCCCGTATGCCTCGGCGCCGACCCCCGGCGCGCTCTGCCTGGAGCTGCCGCTGCAATGAGCTTCCGGACCCTCTGGTTCGAGGACGGAGCCCTGAACCTCCTCGATCAGCGACGCCTTCCCGCGCAGGCCGGCATCGTCACCGTCCGCTCCGCACGCGAGACGGCGCAGGCGATCCGCGACATGGTCGTGCGCGGGGCGCCGGCCATCGGCTGCGCCGCCGCGTACGGAATGGCGCTGGCGATGCGCTCCGGCGAGGACTTCGAAGAAGCGCGCAAGCTGCTGCTCGCGTCGCGCCCGACCGCCGTCAACCTGAGCTGGGCGGTCGCGCGGCTCGCTCGCGTGCAGCCCCGCACGTTCGAGGCGTTGCGGGCGGAGGCGGACCGCGTGCTGGAGGAGGATCTCGCTTCCTGCAAGGCGATCGGCCGCCACGGCGCGCAGCTCGTGCCCGACGGCAAAGGGATCCTCACCCATTGCAACGCCGGAGGGCTGGCGACGGCGGGGTACGGAACCGCGCTGGGCGTCGTCCGCGCCGCGCTGGAGGCGGGGAAGAAGTGCGCCGTGTTCGCCGACGAGACCCGGCCCTGGCTGCAAGGCGCGCGGCTCACGGCCTGGGAGCTGCTGCAGGACGGCATCCCCGTGACCCTGCTGCCGGACGTGGCCGCCGCCTCGCTGCTGCGCAGCGGCCGGATCGGCTGCGTGGTGGTCGGCGCCGACCGGATCGCCCGGAACGGCGACACCGCGAACAAGGTGGGCACCTACCCGCTGGCCCTCGCGGCCCGGGCCGCGTCGGTGCCGTTCTTCGTGGCCGCTCCGACGAGCACCATCGATCTCGCCGCCACCTCCGGGGCCGACATCCCCATCGAGGAGCGCGCAGCGGCAGAGGTCACGCACCTCGGCGGGGCGCGCGTCGCCGCCGAAGGGGTGCAGGTGTTCAATCCGGCCTTCGACGTTACGCCCGCCGACTACATCGCTGCCATCGTCACCGAGCGTGGCGTGGCTCGCGCGCCGTACCAGCGATCCCTTCCCCCGCTCCTGGAGGCCTGAATGCGCCTGTTGCCGCTGCTCGCCGTCTGTCTCGCCCTCGCCGGATGCAAGAAGTCCGCGCAGCCCACCTTGCCCCGGATCCCCGATTCGAACATCGCCCCCGGCGGTGGCACCTTCGAGAACGAGCAGGCGGTGATGTTCCACACCGTGTATCGGTACAGCGGCCACAGCGGCCAGGCGCTCGCCTTCTATGCTCCCGAGATGGAGAAGCGCGGAGCGCAGCGGAGCGGAGACAGCTACGTCGACGGCAACCTCGTGCACACCGGCGGGTTCGGCATGGCCGGGAGCGCCAGCCCGAAGGACCCGGCCAGCCCCGGCGTGTTCATGTACGTGATGGAGACGCCCGAGGCGACGCTGATCGACGTCTGGGAAAACGTGCCCAGGCCGCGATAGCCGCCGGCGGACACGCATTCCTTGACTCACCGGCGCGGACCGGCTAGATCGCCCCTTCCTTTCCGCGCCTTGCGGCGGGATTTCCCTGCCTGCCGGGCCGCTTCTCAAGCCGGAAAAGTTGGAGTCCTTCGATGTACGCAGTGGTCAGAACGGGCGGCAAGCAGTACCGCGTCAAGGAAGGCGACCTCCTGAAGGTGGAGAAGCTCGCGCAGGACGTGGGCGCGAAGCTCGACCTGGAAGTGCTGCTGGTCGGAGAGGGAGCCGAGGTCCAGCTGGGCGCTCCCGTGATCGCCTCAGCGAAAGTGCAGGCCGAGGTGATCTCCCACGGCAAGCACCGCAAGCTCTGGCACTTCCGGACGCAAGAAGAGGGCTGGGACCGGATCCGCGGACACCGGCAGCCGTACACCGAGCTCCGCATCACCGGCATCTCGGCCTAAAGGACGAACCAGCCATGGCGCACAAAAAAGGGCAGGGCTCTTCCCGCAACGGGCGCGATTCCCCGGGGCAGCATCGCGGGATCAAGATCTACGGCGGCGAGGCCGTCGTCCCCGGGAACATCCTCGTCCGGCAGGTGGGCACCCGGGTGCACCCCGGCCGCGGCGTGGAGATGGGTCGCGACTTCACCCTCTATGCGGTGGTCGAAGGAACGGTGAAGTACCAGAAGGGCCGCGGCGACCGCGTGTACGTGCACGTCGAGGCCAGGCCGCAGGCCCAGGCCTAGGGGAGCGCGGCTTCGGTGATCCGGCAGGTCATCGGGCCGCCGGGATCATGCAGTTCATCGACGAAGCCGAAATCCAGGTGAAGGCGGGCGACGGCGGCGCAGGCGCGGTCGCCTTCCGCCGGGAGAAGTTCGTCCCGCGCGGCGGCCCCTCCGGCGGCGACGGCGGGAACGGCGGCGACGTCATCCTGGAGACCGACGAGCGGCTGACCACGCTGCTCGACTTCCGCTTCAAGCGCGAGTACCGGGCCCGCAACGGCGAGCCGGGCCGGGGGCGCGACCAGAACGGCCACGCCGCGCCGGAGCTGATCCTGAAGGTCCCGCCGGGAACGCTGGTCCGGGACCTGGCCAGCTCCGAAGTGCTGGCGGATCTGCGCGAGAACGGCCGGCGCTGGGTGCTCGCCAAAGGGGGCAAGGGCGGCCTCGGGAACATGAACTTCGCCACCCCCACCCTGCAGGCGCCGCGCTTCGCGCAGCCAGGGACCGAGGGCGAGGAGAAGAGGGTGCGCCTCGAGCTGCGGCTCCTCGCGGACGTGGGCGTGGTGGGGTTTCCGAACGCCGGCAAGAGCACGCTCGTGTCGCGGCTCTCGCGCGCGCGGCCGAAGATCGCCGACTACCCCTTCACCACGCTGCAGCCGCACCTCGGCGTGGTCCAGTACAAGGACGGGCGCAGCTTCGTGCTCTCCGATCTTCCCGGCCTGATCGAGGGGGCGCACCGCGGCGCCGGGCTCGGCCACCGCTTCCTCAAGCACATGGCGCGGTGCAGGACGATCATCCACCTGATCGACGCGTCGCAGGATCGCGATCTGCTGGCGGACTTCGACGCCATCAACCGGGAGCTGGAGCTCTTCGATCCGGCGCTCGGACGCAAGCCGCAGATCGTCGCCGCGAACAAGATCGACATTCCCGAGGCAGAGGCCCGCGCCAAAGAGCTGCGGAAGAAGCTGAAGGCGCGCAAGACCGCCGTCCACCTGATCTCCGGCGCCACCGGCGAAGGGGTGCCGGATCTGCTCGATGCCGTGGTTCGCGCGCTCGACGCAGCTCCGATGCCCGCTCCCCTCGAGCGTGACGCGACGCCGCTCGGTCCTGCCGGGGACGACGTCGCGCACAGGGTGGTCGACGAGCGCGCGATCGACGCGACCGCGCGCGCCGCGCGAGCGCCGAAGCCGACCGGGCGGCGCAAGGACGGCGTGCCGAAGGCGAAGCTTGCCGCGCAGGCGAGGAAGCCGGGGGCGCGCCGCCCGTGAGCCCGCGCCGGCCGCCACGCCCGTGGGTGGGTCCGGCGAACCCGGTCCAGGCGGACGATCTCGCAGGGCCGCGCGGCCTCACTCCCGAGGTCCTGGCCGGGGACGAGGCGGAGCCCGCGCTGCCGGACGGCTCGGCCGCGTTCTACTGGTCGCTGCTCACGCCGGAGCGGCAGGCGCGGATCCAGTCGGTGGTCGACGCGCGCCTGCGCAGCGTCACGGTGGTGCTCGACTCTCTCGTCGACCCGCACAACACCGCGGCCATCCTCCGCACCGCCGAAGGGCTTGGCCTCTGCCGCGCGCTGGTCGTCCCGCACCGCGAAGGCGATGCCGTCGCCCACCGGCGCGTGACGCAGGACGCTCACAAGTGGCTGGACATCGAGGCGCACGCGACCGGCGCGGAGGCCGCCGAGGGACTCCGCCGCGAAGGGTACGAGGTCTGGGCGGGCCACCTCGATCCCGTTGCCCGCCTCTACACCGAGGTGCGCGCGGATCGTCCCGTCGCGCTCCTGTTCGGGAACGAGCACGAAGGTCCCGCCCCGGCGACGCTCCGCGCGTGCACCGGCGCCTTCCGCATTCCCATGGCCGGCTTCACCCAGAGCTTCAACGTCTCGGTGGCCGCGGCGATCGCCCTCGCCCATCTCGCCGCCGCGCGGCGCGCGCACCTGGCGGCTGCCGGAGATCTTTCGCTGCCCGCGCGCGTTGCGCTCCGGGACCGCTTTACGCTCCTTGCCGCAAAGCTCGCCCGCCGTTTGAAGCCTTCGCCCTGACGAGGAGTCCAACCGCCATGGCCCTGCTGCTCGCACTGCTCATCGCCGCTCCGGCAAAGGACCCGGGCCGGGCCATCGCCCGCCGCGTGCAGGCGTTCTACGCGCAGACGAAGGATTTCTCGGCCAGCTTCCGGCAGCACTACACCTACGTCGCCCTCGGGCGCACCGAGGATTCCGAAGGAGTGGTGCGGGTGAAGAAGCCGGGGCTGGTCCGCTGGGACTATGCGACCCCCGAGAAGCGCACCCTCTACCTGCAGGGAAGGACGCTCTGGATCTGGCGCCCGGACGACCAGGAGGCGCAGGTGAAGCGCAACTTCGGCGGCGACCAGCTGAGCAGCGCGTTCACCTTTCTCTGGGGCAAGGGAGATCTCCTCAAGGAGTTCGCGCCCAGGGCCGTCGCCGTCCCCGCGGGCCTTCCCAAGGGTGACGGGCTCGAGTTGACTCCGCTCAAGCCGACCCCGGGCGTGCAGAAGCTGCTCTTCGTCGTCGGCAAGGACGGCCAGGTGCTGGCGAGCGTGGTGACCAACTCGCAGTCCGACGTGAACCAGATCGTCTTCAGCGAGGCGAAGATCGACCAGGGCCTCCCCGATTCGCTCTTCCAGTTCGCTCCGCCGCAGGGCGCGTATGTGCAGGAGTTCTAGGACCGCCTGGGGCCGGAACGCGGTACAAGGCTCATCGACCATGAAGAGGATCAAAGCTCTGCTTCTCTCGTCGCTGCTCGCCTGCGCCCCGGCGCGGACCGTGACGATCAATGGCCGCGAGGTGCCGTACGAGGAGGCCGCATCGGCGGAGTTCCGCACCGCGATGTCCTCGCTCGATCAGGGCAAGTACGATCTCGCCGCGCAGCAGTTCGGCTCGTTCGCGCAGCGCTTCCCGCAGAGCCAGCTGCTCGACGAGGCGCTGGTCCGGCGCGGGCAGGCGCTCTCGAAGGCGGGCAAGCTGCCGGAGGCGCAGCGGGCGCTGCAGGATTTTCTCGAGAAGCGCCCGGACTCGCCGTTCCGGAACATCGCCGCCGTCGAGCTCGCGGCGGTGCAGAACAAGCTCGGCGCCACGGCGCCGCTCCCGCCGGTCGACACCTCGCAGATGAGCGAGGGCGACAAGAACCAGGCGGCTGCCGCGCTGGCCGAATCGTACGCGCGCAGCGGACAGCCGGGCGAGGCGATGCGCTGGGCGGCGCGCGCGCTGGAGACCGCGCCGGCGGCGGAGCGCGACGCGCGCCTCAAGCTGTACGAGGCGGCGCTGGAGGCGGCCCCGGCGCCCGACATCGCGAAGCTGGTCTCCGATCTCGATCGCAAGTCGCCGGCCTGGCCGGCCGCGGCGCTCAAGCTCGCGCGCATCCAGCTCCACGTCGGGGACCGGGCCCATGCCGAGGACCTCGCGCGCGATCTCCTCTCCGTCGATCCGCAGGGGCCGTACGCACCCGGCGCCCGCGCGGTGCAGCAGATGGCCCAGGGCGGCACGGTGGTGAAGCCGAACCTGATCGGCATCGTCCTGCCGCTCACCGGCGACCTGAAGGGCTTCGCCGATCAGGCGCTCAACGGCATCGCGCTCACGCTGGACCTGCAGGGCCGCGGCAACTTCCAGGTGGAGGTGGTCGACTCCAAGGGCGAGCCCGACGCCGCGGCGGACGCCGTCGAGCAGCTGGCGCAGAAAGGCGCGATCGCGATCCTCGGGCCGCTGGGGATCTCCGAAGGGCTCGCCGCGGCGACCCGCGCGCAGCAGCTCAACGTCCCCCTGCTCTCGCTCTCGCGCGCCGAAGGTTTGACGGCGCTCGGCGAGTACGTCTTTCGCGACATGCCCACCTCCAGCGCGCAGGCGAAGGCGGTCGCGGACTACGCGCAGCGGAAGCTGAACGCGAAGACCTTCGGCATCCTCCAGCCCGACTCCGCGTACGGCGACGAGATGGCGCGCTACTTCTGGGACGCGGTCGACGGCGGCGGCGGCGAGGTGCGCGCGTTCGAGCACTACCCGCTGCGCACCACCACCTTCAAGCCGTTCGTCCAGCACATGGTCGGGCGCACGGCGTCCGACCTTTCGGAGCGGCAGGAGTTCTCGGACGAGGCGGACAAGATCCGCAAGGCGATCACCGATCCCTACCGCCAGCGGAAGGCGCTCAGCCAGCTGCGCAACCAGCAGGCGCCGATCGTCGACTTCGACGCCCTCTTCATCCCCGACTCGGCGCGCACGGTGCGCCTGATCGCTCCCGCCATCGCGGCGGAGGACGTGATCACCGCGGGCTGCGACACCAAGGAGCTGGAGGTGGTGAAGCGGACCACGAAGAACGAGCAGCTCCGCACCGTGCAGCTGCTCGGCACCAGCCTCTGGGATTCGCCCGACCTGGTCGACGAGCGCTCCGGCGTCGCCCGGTACATGCAGTGCAGCATCTTCGTCGACGTGTTCTTCGCCAACTCGGAGCGCCCGGCGACGAAGAAGTTCGTCGACGACTTCAGCAGCGCCTACCACCGGCCGCCGGGGTTTCTCGAGGCGCACGCGTTCGATGCCGCGGGCATCCTCAAGCGGGTGATCGAGCAGCGCCGCCCGCAAACCCGCGAGGAGATGCGGACCGCGCTGGCGAATCTGGGCAAGCCGTTCGAGGGCGCGGCCGGGGACACCGTGTTCGGCCGGGACCGCGAGGCGCAGAAGCCCCTGTTCTGGCTCTGGATCAGCCGCGGGAACATCCTCGAGTTCGATCCCGAAGGGCCGCCGCCGGTTCCCCCCACCGCTCCTCCTGCGGATCCGGCAAAGGCGCCGAAGACCCGGTAGTTCGCCCGAGTGTGCGGTAGCGCACGAGCGGCCTGCCCGCGGCGGTACCAGCTCGGCGCGGGATCGCGCTGTCCCGCAGCGCCGCGGTAGTCCGCGCGCTGCCGGGGGACTACTGTGCATGCGTGGCCAAGCAGATGATGGTCTTTCCGTTCACGGTGCCGCTCGACAGCAGCGGGCGGATGCTGGACGCCGCGCAGGGTGTCTACGCGCGGTCGCTGGCGCGGACGCTGGCGGAGCGCCTGACCGAGCCGCCGCGCCTGAACGCGAATCTGGCGCAGCTCACGGCCGACGGACCGCTCGACGGCGAGAACGGCGTCCGCGGCCACGGATGGGTGGTCGCGTCGGCGCCCTGGACGCTCGAGGAGGCCTGCCACATCGGCCTGCCGGAAGGGACCGAATACGTCCTGCACGGATCGGCGGAGCTGACCGATCGCGTCCGCCTCCGCATCCTCCTCGTCGATTCGCCGCAGAGGCACCTCGCGCTCGATCACGTCGTGCTGCGTCCGCGCGAAGAGCTGTTCCCGGCGCTCGACGAGGCCGCCCGGGAGATCGCGCGCGCGCTCGGCGAGGACCCGCCCGAATTCCACTGGCCCACGCGGGACGTCGAGGCGTACGTCGCGTACCTGCGGGGCCGCGACATGAGCGCGGCCCACGAGATGGGCGTCCGGGTGCCCGACCCGCGCCGCAGCTTCGATCCGTATCTGGAGGCGATGCGACGCGACCCCCGCTTCGGCGACGCGCAGGATCGGCTGCTCGCCCTGGCACTCGACTTCGCCCTCGGCGGCAAGGGGCCGATGGCGGCGGCGCGTGAAGCCTGCGAGAACCTCATCGCCATCGACGCCTCCGCGTTCAAGGCCCACCTCGCGCTCGCGGACATGGACCTCGTGCAGGGCGACGCCCGGTCGGCGGAGCGCCGCATCGCCCGGGCGTTGCTGGTGCAGCCGGAGTTCCCTGCCGCGTGCGAGCGGATGGGGACGGCGCTGTCGCGGCAGGAGCGCTACGCCGAGGCGGTGCCCTGGTTCGAGAAGGCGCTCGCCGGGAGCCCGGACGACCTCGACGCGCTCCAGGGCCTCGGCGCGGCGCTGCTCGAGTGCGGGCAGACCGCGAGGGCCGTCGAAACGCTCCGGCTCGCCCTCGAACGCGGCGCCGAGACGGCGGACCTTCACGACCGCCTTGCCCGGGCGCTCGCACTGCTCGGGTCGAGGCAGGAGGCGCGCCGGCATCGTGCACTTTCCCGCCGCCTGCAGGGCAAGTCGCGGTTCGGGCTGGATCTGCTGCGCGAAGCATGGGAATGGCTCACCCGTGGAACCGGTCGAGCAAGCTGAACAGACGCTGTTGCCGCCGCCCCCGCCCGGCCCGGGCACGCTCGGGGCCCTGCGGCCGCCGCTGTTGAACGTCCTCCTCTTCCTGCTCACCTTCGCCTCCGCATTCCTCGCCGGGACGGTGCTGAAGGACACGCAGCTGCCGGAGCCCACCACCGCGGAGGCGCTGTGGAACGGGCTCGGATTTTCCCTCGCGCTCGTGCTGATCATGCTCACGCACGAGATGGGCCACTTCTTCCTCGCGCGCCGGCACGGCGTGGACGCGACCTGGCCCTTCTTCATCCCCGCGCCCCTGCTCTCCTTGATCGGCACGCTCGGAGCGGTGATCCGGCTCCGCTCGTTGCCCAGGACCCGGCGGGCGCTGCTCGACATCGGGGCGGCGGGTCCGATCGCCGGGTTCATCGCCACCATCCCCGTCCTGGTGCTCGGGCTCCGCTGGTCGACGGTGGTTCCGATCGAGCCCGAGTCGCCGCACTGGACGCTGTTCGAAGCGCTGCTGCAATGGTTCCACAGCGGCACCTGGCCGCCCCTGCGCGACGCGTTCGACCTCGGATATCCCCTCGGAATGGCGGCGCTGGAGCGGATCGTCGTGGGCCCGCTGCCGGAAGGCCACACCCTCGCTCTTCACCCGGTGGCGGTCGCGGGATGGTTCGGGCTCCTCCTCACCGCGCTCAACCTCCTGCCCCTCGGACAGCTCGACGGCGGACATGTCCTCTTCGGCGCCTCGCCGCGGCTGCACCGGCTCGTCGGGCCGCCGATCTCCGCCGCGCTGCTCGCGCTCGGCGTGTTCGGCGCCTTCCCGGGCTGGATCCTCTGGGGCCTCCTGATGGGGCTCGGCCTCGGCTCGCACCCGCCGCTGAGCGAGGCCGAGGAGCGGATCGACTGGCGACGGCGCCTCCTCATCGTGGCCAGCGCAGTGCTGCTCGTCCTCTCATTTTCGCCCGTGCCCCTCGCCCTGCTCGCGCGGTAGAACGATCCCGTGCCCGATCCGCTGCGCGACGTCCTCGGTCCGGGCGGCGCGCTCTCCCGCGTGCTGCCGGCGTACGAACCGCGCGCGGCGCAGCTGGCGATGGCGGCGCGGGTCGAGGACGCGCTCTCCCACGGGCGAGCGCTGATCGTCGAGGCGGGCACCGGGACGGGCAAGACGCTGGCGTACCTGCTGCCCGCGGCGCGCAGCGGACTCAAGGTGGTGGTCTCCACCGCGACCAAGACGCTGCAAGAGCAACTCGCGGAGAAGGACGTCCCCCTGCTGCAGGCGCTGGGGGTGGACGCGAAGGTCGCGTTCCTCAAGGGGCGACAGAACTATCTCTGCCTGCTGCGCTTCGACCAGTTCACGCGCAATCCCACCTTCGCGGTCCGCGAGGAGGCCTCGATCTTCGAGGCGATCACGCAGTGGGCGGAGACCACCCGGACCGGCGATCGCGCGGAGCTGACGGAGATCCCGGACAACCTCGCTTCCTGGCGCGACCTTTCGGCGAGCGCCGACCAGTGCCTGGGAGCGAAGTGCGCGCACTACGATCGCTGCTTCGTCTTCCGCATGCGCCGCGAGGCTGCGGATGCGGACGTGGTGGTGGTGAACCATCATCTCTTCTTCGCCGACCTCGCGCTGCGCAGCTCGTCGGCCGGGGATTCCGGCGCCGCCGTGCTCCCGAAGTACGACGCGGTGGTGTTCGACGAGGCGCACGCGGTCGAGGAGGTGGCCACCGAGCACTTCGGAGCGCAGCTCTCGAGCTTCCGCGTCGCGGAGCTGGCGCGGGACGCCTTGAAGGCGCTGCAGACCCGGCCGCAGATGCTGGAAGCGGCGGGCCTCGCCTCGCGGCTCGCGCGGGAGGGGCGGGACTTCTTCGACGTCGCCCTGGAGACGGCGCCGGCGGCCGCCACCGCGCGGAAGGGCAGCGGCGCCGCATCGGGGGACAGCTCGCGGTGGCCGCTGCTTCCGGGCGCGCTGGCGCCGGCGGAAGCCGAGCGGGGCAAGCTCGTGGAGCTGACCCGCGCGCTCGGAGCCGCGCTCTCGGCCTCCGCGGACGAGGAGCTGCTCCTCCTCGAGCGGCGCTGTCTTTCGCTGGGCGCGGACCTCGCCTTGTTCGCCGAGCCCGCGCTCAGCGCGGACCTGATCCACTGGGGCGAGTCGCGCGCCGGCCACCTCTTCCTGCACGCCTCGCCGATCGACGTCGCCGGCCTGTTGCAGGAGAAGCTGTACGACCGGATCGGACCGGTGGTCTTCACCAGCGCCACGCTCGCGGTCGCCGGACAGCTCGACTACTTCGCGCGCCGCCTCGGCCTCGCCGACGATTCCGGCGCTCTCTTTCCGCTCGAGGCGAAGGTGCTCGCCTCGCCCTTCGACTACCAGTCCAATGCGGCGCTGTACCTCCCCCGGCAGATGCCCGATCCCCAGGACCCCTCGTTCGCCGAGGCGGTGGCGGAGGAACTGCGGGCGCTCTTGCCCATCACCGAAGGGCGCGCGTTCGTGCTCTTCACCTCGCTGCGCAACATGCGCGCGGTCCATGCGCTGCTCGCCGGCGAGCTCCCCTGGCAAGTGCTGCTGCAAGGAGAGGCTCCGAAGGCGCAACTCCTGAAGAAGTTCCGGGAGAGGCCGAGCGTGCTCTTCGCCTCCCAGAGCTTCTGGGAAGGCGTCGATGTGCCGGGGGAGGCGCTCAGCCTGGTGGTGATCGACAAGCTCCCGTTCGCCTCGCCGTCCGAGCCGATCGTCGCGGCGCGCATCGAGCGGCTCCGCGCCGGCGGGCAGGATGCCTTCTACGGGTACCAGGTGCCGCAGGCGGCGCTGGCGCTGAAACAAGGCTTCGGCCGCCTCATCCGCACCGCGACGGACCGAGGCATCGTCGCCGTCCTCGACGCGCGCATGACGCGCAAGAATTACGGCCGGCTGTTCGTCGAGTCGCTGCCGCGCTGCCGGGTCTTGCGCACCCCCGGCGAGGCCGCGGGGTTCTGGTCGGGAGGCGTCGCTCCGAAGGGTGCGACTGGCGCCTAGGTCCGCGCACCCGCTCGGAAAGGGGTCATTCCGCTTGGCGCGGCGGCCGGTTTCGGGCGATGCTACGCTGGATTGACCAGGGGACGGCGCGAGGGCCCACGCGGCCGGCGGGCCGGGCGGGTGACCGCAGCGTGCAGTTCAACACCGCGCAACGCGAGCTGACGCTCAAGATCGTCTACTACGGCCCCGGGCTTTCCGGGAAGACGACGAACCTGCGCGCGCTCTACCAGCGGATCCTGCCGCAGTTGCGCGGGCATCTGATGACGCTGGACACCGCCGACGATCGCACTCTCTTCTTCGACACGCTGCCGCTGGTGTTCACGGCGGGGACGCTGAAGGTGAAGCTGAAGCTGTACACCGTGCCCGGCCAGGTGATGCACAACGCCACCCGGCGGATCGTGCTCCAGGGCGCTGACGCCATCGCCTTCATCGCGGACAGCCAGCCTTCCAAGCGGCAGGAGAACTACAAGTACTGGCTGAACATGGTGGAGAACCTCAAGGCCAACGGCCTCGACGTGGATTCGATGCCGAACGTGGTCCAGTGGAACAAAAAGGACCTCGGCGACGCTTCTACGCAAGAGGCGATCGAGAAGATGCGCAAGGAAAACCGCCAGCCCGTTTACGAGGCCGTCGCCGTCCGGGGCGAAGGGGTGGTCGAGACCTTCCTCGGTCTGGTCGATCTCACCTTCACCCAGATCGACAAGACGTACCTGCTCTCGCAGAAGATCGGCCTCGACCGCCGCGCGTTCGTCGAAGAGGTCAGGCGGTGCCTGGTGGATCCTCCCGTTCCAGGGCCCGACGGCAAGGCGGCCTGAGATCGTGGCGGAGAGCATCCTTCACAAGCAACTCGTGCTCGGCGAGCTCCTCGATCTGCAGAGCTTCACGAACGTCTGCAAGACGTTCGTCGACCTCTACAAGGTCGGGCTCAAGGTCTTCGACGCGGACGGCACCAAGCTCGTGGACATGAAGGTCGCCTCCGGCGACTTCTGCGCGTACATGTTCACCGGCCCGAACGGCCGCCGCCTCTGCACGGACACGGTGACGCACATCAAGGTGCGCCCGCTGGAGACGCAGAACGCGCAGAACGCCATCGCCGCGCGGAACTGCTTCAGCGGGCTCCGGTATCTGATGATGCCCATCCTCTACGAAGGGGACCTGCTCGGCCGGATCATCTTCGGCCCCTTCATGCCCGAGGAGCTGGGAGATCTCGGGAGCGAGCT
>DASREU010000153.1:0-3249 GCA_035651935.1 Myxococcales bacterium
GGCGCAGCCCGTCCGCGTCGCGGCCACCGGGACCACGGTGAGCCCGCCGCTCTTCGAGACCATCGCCCTGCTCGGCAAGGAGCGCGCGCTGCGCCGCATCGACGCGGCGCTGGAGAGGATCCGATGAGAGCGCTGGCAATCGCCGTCCTGCTCGCCGCCACGGGAGTCTCCGCCGCCGAGGGATTCAAGGCCCGCGGCTTCATCCTCCCGGACGGGGCGGTGAAGATCGACGACGACCGCTACCGGCTGCCGCAGCCGTGGGACGAGGCGGTGAAGTTCTACCGGCGCGCGTACCCGCCGGCGAAGTTCCCGCGACGCACGCTGCACAGCCAGACCGCGGTGCGCGCCATGCACATCGAGAACCCGCCGGGGCTCGAATGGGAAGGCGTGAACCTGTACGAGGCGGGGCACGGCGAGGTGCGGGTGTTCATCCTGCCGGGCAAGGAGCCGCCTCCCGCGAAGGGCAAGTAGCCTTGACACCCGCGGCTCGCTTTTGTAGTAAGCCGCTCCCTTTTCGCTGGGGGATCGTCTAACGGCAGGACGCAGGACTCTGACTCCTGCTATCCAGGTTCGAATCCTGGTCCCCCAACCATGGCAGGTTGGTGTACCCTGTGGGTCAGAGCTGCGGGGAGCGGCGAAGGAAAGGCGGCCCCATCGTCTAGTGGCCTAGGACGGAGGCCTCTCACGCCTCAAACATGGGTTCGAATCCCGTTGGGGTCACCACTCGGCCCGCCAGAAGTGAGACTGGCGGGCCATTTTTCTGCCTTGGCGACAGGTTTCAGCCGGACGGCCGCTAGGCAGCCCGCGCCGGGCGGTGCGTCCGGGCCCAGGTCTGGCCCTGCGCGCCGCGGCTGTACTTGAAGAACCCCACCAGCAGCGCCGCGTTCATCTCCACGAAGTGCGCGGCCGCGTCGGCCACCGCGCGCACGTGGCGTGGAGTGGTCCCGAGCAGGCTCAATGCGGCCAGCGCATACGCCGTGCACTGCGCGAGCAGGGTCACGGCGTAGAACGTCCCGGCGCGGGCGAGGAAGAAGTTCACCACCAGGGCCACCACCAGCGCGTGCGGGACGAACCAGCGCAGCACCTTGTGCGACCAGAGCGCGAAGGCGGTGAAGCCGTGCCGCGGGGAGAGCAGATCGCGATGCTGCGAGAGCGCGCGGAAGCAGCCCGCGGCGATGCGCACGCGGCGCCGGTATTCGCCGGCGTGATCCGGAGCGGCTTCCTCGTGTCCCACCGCCTCGGGCTCGTACGAGACCTTCGATCCCGCCGCGAGCACACGCAGGGCAGCGACGAAGTCGTCCACCACCGTGCCCGCCGGCAGCGGCGGAAACAGGTGCCTGCGGACGGCGTAGATGCCGCCGTTCGCGCCCATCACGCAGCCGCGCCGCGACTCGTACAGCTTGAGCAGGCTCTCCAGCTTCCAGTAGGCGCCTTCCGCGACCGGGGCGCCGGCCGGCGAGTGCAAGCGGAGGCGTCCGCAGACCAGTCCCACCTGCTCGTCCCGCAGCGGCTGCACCAGGCGGCGGATCGCGTCGCGCTCGAAGTGGGTGTTGGCGTCGGTCATCACCAGCACCTCGCCGCGGGCGATCTCGACCAGCCGGCTGAGCACGCCCGCCTTCCCGCTCCGCTCGGCGCGGGAGAGCTTCACGCCGCGCGCGGCGAAGCGCTGGACGATGGCGTCGGTGCCGTCCGTGGACGCGTCGGAGCCGACCAGGATCTCCAGCTTGTCGGCGGGGTAGTCCTGCGCGAGCAGGTTTTCGATCCGCTGCTCGATGCAGTCCTGCTCGTTGTACGCGGCCACCAGGACGGAGACGGCGGGCAGGCCGAGCTGGGCGGCAGGGCGCCGGCGCTCGTTGCCGCCGAGGTAAGCCCATGCCCCCCGCGCCTGCCCGATCGCGTCCAGCGCCACCAGGAGGAGCGGGTAGATCACGTAGGTGTGCAGGACGCAGCCGACTGCGACCCAGAACACGATGGCGAGCATGCGCCGCGAACGGAGCAAGCGCCGTGCCTCCAACTTCCGGGCTGCAGCCTCCGGAAGCTGGGTACCTTCACTGACGGTTGGGAAACGGACTTCCCAGGCTGGCGAACCGGATGCCCACGCGTCAGGGCGTGATCGCGGCCAACATGCGCTGCGCCCGCTCGTGGCGCGGGTTCTCCTTGAGCACCCTTTCCAGCAACACCCGTGCCCCCGCGGTGTCGCCGGAGTCGAGCGACATGCCGGCGAGATCGACGTCGACCCGGATCAGCCTCGGTTCGATCTGCCGCGCCGCCGCGAGCGCCTGTACGGCGCGGTCCTGCTTGTGGCCGGCCGCCGCGGAAGCGCCCTTCACGTACAGGGTCCAGGGATCGCCTGGCGCGGCGCGATCCGCCTGGTCGGCGTGCGTCTGCGCTTCGTCGGCCTTGCCGGTGATCGCCTCTGCCAGCGCGGTCGCCCGCAACGCCGCCGGCGCTTCCTGATCCTCTCCGATCGCCTGGCGCGCCGCGGCGGCGCCCTGCTGGAGGAGCTTCGCTGCCGCCTTCTCCTGCTCTTCGCGCTCCGCGGCGGCGAGCCGCGCGGCGAGATCCTTGTGCGCCTTCGCCTGGAGAAGCAGCGCGAACGCGCGCTCCGCTTCGGGGACCGCCTGTCCCGCGGAGGCGCGCGCCGCGTCGGTGAAGAGCTTCGCGGCCTCCTGGAGGCTGCGCGTATCGTCGCGGAGGAGGATCTCGTGGCCGCGGCGCATCTTGTCCTCGACGGTGGACCCGCGGCCGCGCTGGTACAGCACCACCGCCGCGACGACCGCCACGGCAAACGCGAACGCTCCCGCGACCCGGCGGCGGCGTGAGGCAGTCGAGCCCTGCGCCGCCGGCGCGTCGTCCGCGGGAGGCGTCTCGGGAGCGGGCTGCGCGATTCCGGGCTCCAGCGCACCTTCCGGCTCCACGACGGCTTCGGCCGGCTCGGGCGACCACTCCTTCTTCTCGTCCGGGGGCGGCGGCTCCGGCGGAGCGGCCGGCGCCGCCGCGGGCGCCGAAGCGACGACCGCCTCGAAGACGCTCTCGCACCGCCCGCACTGGACCTTGAATCGCGAGCCGGCGGGCGCCACCCCGTCCTGGAGCGAGAAGACGGCGCGGCAGTTGTTGCACTCGATCAGCACGTCAGCTCTTGGCCGTATCCGTCTTGTCCAGGCCGAAAGCGGTGTGCAGCGCGCGGACGGCCAGCTCCGCGTACTTCTCGTCGATCAGGCAGGAGATCTTGATCTCCGAGGTGCTGAT
>DASREU010000154.1:0-20808 GCA_035651935.1 Myxococcales bacterium
TCGTCCCAGCGCTTGCACATCTCCATCAGCCGCTTCAGCTCGGCGTCGATGCGCCAGGGATCGATCTCTCCGCTGAACTCGATGCCCCGCAGCGGATCGACGGCGACCAGATCTGCCCAAAGCCGCGTCTCCTGCTCGAGACGCTCCTTCAGCGAGTCCATCTCAGCCGCGCACTTCTGGCGCCACGTCGCGTCGTCCATCGCGTCGTCTTCTGGAGGGGCGGCGTGGGCGGCGTCTTCTGGAGGATCGCCGTGGGCCGCGTCTTCGGGAGGGGCGGCGTGGGTGGCGTCTTCCGGCGGAGCGGGATGGGCGCCGTAATATTCCTGCGCCCAGGCTTCCACCCGGCGCGCCCGCGTCGAGAGCTGTCCGACCACGATGCCGCCCCACCGCAGACCTTCCTGGAGCACAGGCAGTTTGCCGTCCGGGACCGCTGCAGACGCGGACAGGAGGACGTCGTCCTCGGGATCGGGCGGTGCATTCACCGCCTTCTGGAGCGCCCGGACAGACTCCACTTTTGCCCGCAAGAGCCAGTGCGCCTGCTGGTCGCCGACCGCGACCGGCGCGATCACTTCCGCCTTGCGCGGGATGATCTCTCCCAGCCGGAATGCCTCGCGCAGGAGCGGGCGGTCGCGCAGCCTGCGCGAGAGCCGCGCCTTCTTCACCGCCGTGCTGGCGTTCATCCCCAGCTCTTCGCGGGCGTAGTCGCCGACGTTCGAGTATTTCAGGTGCATCGCGCGGCGCCCCGTCTCCAGGGCAGCGAGGCCATCTCCGATGGCCAGCTCCAGCACGTTGTAGCCGACGGCGATGTTGCACAGGAGGGTATCCAACCCCCGGGCGATGGGCGCCGCCAGCTCGAGGTCGCGGATCCGCGGAATGCGCGCGCCGAGAGTCGCTGCGGCGGTCGTCAGCAACTCCAGCCGCTTCTCCAGCTGCTGCCAAGCTTCGCTGCTGCGATCGGGAAACTCCAGGCCACCGGCGCGCACGCCTGCCACCGCGCCGACCAACACCGCCGCCAGTTCGACCTTGTCGCGCGCCGGGCTCCGGGGGAACCGGTCGAGTCCCTTGCAGCGTTCGCCAGTGGCGAGATCGTAACAAGCCATTCCGCGATCGTACCAGCCCCCTCCGACATCCCCTGTGGAGCGCGGCGCGCCTCCACAAGAAAGTGAGACCCGTCGCAGCGCTCCTGGCGGCTTACCGGGACGGCGTCCGAGTCGAGCTGCCTGGACGCGCCGGCTGCAGCCTTCCGACGGAGAACGGCGCCAGATCCACCGGCGCGGGGCGTCCGAGGATCGCCGCCGAGACCGCGTCGGCGGTGATCGGGCAGAGCAGGATGCCGTTCCGGGTGTGTCCGGTCGCGTAATGAAGACCGGAGATGGCGGAGGCGCCGAGCACCGGCCAGCCGTCCGGGGAGGCAGGACGGAAGTTGCACCAGGTGTCGATCAGCGGCGCGCCCGCGAGCGCCGGGGCGATCTCGATCGCCAGATCGAGCACGCCGCGGATGCCGCCGGCGGTCACCGCCCGCTCGTATCCCACTTCCTCCATCGTGGAGCCGCAGAGCACGCGGCCGTCCGGGCGCGGCACCACATAGCCCTTGTCGGAGAACACCACGCGCCCGAGCAGCGGCGGACGCGTGTCGAGCAGCGCGATCTGGCCGCGCACGGGCCTCACCGCGCCGGCGGGGAGCCCGCTCCCCTCGACCAAGGCGCTCCACGATCCCGCGGCCAGGACGACCGACGTCGCCTCGATGTGCCCGCGGTCGTGGTCGACGCCGGCGACGCGCTGATCGCGGTGGACGATGCGGTGGACCTGCCCGGTGAGGAAGCGCGCGCCGGCCTTTTCCGCGGCGACGTACAGCGCGCGGGAGAGAAGGCGGGGATCGATCGAAGCTTCCTCGCGGAACCAGAGCGCCCCGCGCACCTTCGCACCGACGGCCGGCTCCAGGCGCCGCACCTCGTCGCCGTCGATCACCTCGGCCGGAATGTCGTGCTTCTGCAGTTGCGCGGCGCGGCCGGCGAGAGCGCGGGCGGTGAGATCGTCGAAAGCAACCTGCAGCGTCCCGCCGGCCCGATATCCCACGGAGATGCCGGTGAGCCGCTCCAGCTCGGCGGCGAAGGCCCGGTAGCGCGCGAGCGAGGCGGCACAGAGCTGGTAGAACGGACCGGGCTCCTCGGCCTCGACGCCCGGCGAGAGGATTCCCGCCGCGGCGCTCGACGCTTCGGCCCCGGGAACGGAGCGCTCGAGCACCACCACGCTCGCGCCTGCCTGCGCGAGGCGCAGCGCGACGCCGCACCCCTGCACGCCCGCGCCGATGACGATCGCGTCGCAGCCCATCGGAGCGGAAGGCTATCTCCGTTCCGGCGTCCCCGCCACGACGCCGGAGCCGCGCGGCGCCGTGGGTACCAGCTAGGCGCGGGGTCGCGCCGGCTGTCCCGCAGGCGCCGCGGTAGTCCGCGCGCTGCCGTGGGTACCAGCTAGGCGCGGGGTCGCGCCGGCTGTCCCGCAGCGCCGCGGTAGTCCGCGCGCTGCCGTGGGTACCAGCTAGGCGCGGGGTCGCGCCGGCTGTCCCGCAGCGCCGCGGTAGTCCGCGCGCTGCCGTGGGACTACTTCGCGAGCAGCTGCGTCAGCGCAAGCGCGACGCAGGAGGCGAGAAGAATGCTCGCCGTCAGCCACTCCACGAACGGCGAATCGGGGGAGAGCACCTTCGCCTTTTCCGCCACTTGAACCTCGCCGGCGCGCCGATTCGGGAAGCCGCACCTGAGCGGTTATCAGACCACTTGATCGCGATCAACGCAACCTGCGGCGCGTCCCACTAGGTTGCGCGCCGAATCCACGGCGCCTCGCAACCAGTGCGGCGCGCGTGCGGCAGGAAACCGGTTCCCCACGGAGGTCAGCATGGCGCACGTACACGAGATCACGATCTGGACGCGCGGGGTGGTGAAGGACAAGGAAGGCCGCGACGTCGCCAACGGCATCGCCAAGGCGGCCGACAAGGAAGGGAAGTTCACGCAGGCCTTCGACAACTACGTCGACCTTCCCGACCGGGTGAACGTCCCGCTGCGCAAGTACGCGCGGATCAGCGACCAGGACATCGAGATGAAGTACGACTACGAGAACGAGAAGCCCGAGGTGGTGGTGGTGGTCGACGCGACCATCGTCAAGGGCATCAACGTCCTCCGCGGTGTCGAGGGCGACGGGATCCTCGTCGTCAACACCAAGCGGTCCCCGGACGAGATCCTCAAGTTCATCCCCGAGAAGAGCCAGCTGAAGGCCATCGCCTGCGTCGATGCGGACGGGATCAGCGGCACCTCGACGGTGGACTTCTCCGGAACCGAGGGCGGCGTGGACACCGTCGGGCTCGGCGCCGGCATCTCCGCGCCGCTGCTCGGGGCGGTGGCCCGGGCGACCGGCCTGGTGAAGCTCGAGAGCCTCGCGGGCGTGGTGCAGAACAAGAACGCGCTCTTCAAGGGTCACGAGACGACCGTGATCAAGACGCTCCACTAGATGGTGCGGCGAAACGCACAGGAGATTCCGACCATGTTCAACGTACCCAGGGAACGAGCAGTGCCGTTTGGCTGCGTGACGCCGGCGCCCGTCGGCGAGCAGCCGATGATGATCACGGGCAACTGGCGGGAGTGGCGGCCGGTGATCGATCACGAGATCTGCAACCTCTGCATGAACTGCGTGGTCTTCTGCCCCGACGCCTGCTGGCAGCTGAACGCCGAGGAGGACGAGGTGGTGTGGAACGCGAAGTACTGCAAGGGCTGCCGCGTCTGCATCACCGAGTGCTCCACCGAGGCGCTGACGAAGGCATACGAGCTCGACTTCGACGACGGCGTGGTCCGCCTCGAGAAGCCTTTCTAGGAGGGACGACAATGGCGAAAGAGATGACGTTGAGCGGCTGCGCCGCGTCGGCCCAGGCGGTGAAGCTCGCCAAGGTGGACGTGATCTGCTCGTACCCGATCCGTCCGTACACCGCCGCGATGATGGAGCTGGCGAAGATGGTGGCGGACGGCGAGATCGACGCGGAGTTCATCCACGGCGAAGGAGAGCACGCGCAGCTCTCCGTGGTGTACGGCGCCTCCGCTGCCGGGGCGCGCACCTTCACCGGAAGCTCCGGCGTGGGCGTGACCTACGCGATGGAGGTGTACTCGCCGATCTCCGGCGCCCGCCTCCCCGTGCAGATGATGATCGCGGACCGCGCGCTGGATCCCCCGGGCGACTTCGGGTCGGAGCACACCGACGCGATGTCCTGCCGCGACCAGGGATGGATGATGGGTTGGGCCGAGACGCCGCAGGAGGCGTTCGACAACCACCTGATCAACTACCGGATCGGCGAGGACCCGCGGGTGATGTTGCCGCAGTTCGTCTGCCAGGACGGGTACTTCGTCTCCCACATCCCGGGCAAGGTGATCGTGCCGGACCAGGCGCAGGTCGACGAGTTCCTGCCGCCCTTCAACCCCGGCAAGCACATCCTCGATCCCAAGCTGCCCGTCTCGCACGGCCCGCAGATCCGCCCGGACCAGGGCACGATCATGGACCTGCAGCGCGCGGAGGCGTTCCTCGATCTCCCCCAGGTCATCGAGGAGGCGGTGTCCGACTACAACCGCATCTTCGGCCGGAACTACTCGCCCTTCGTCGAGGAGTTCATGACGGACGGAGCGGAGATCGTCTTCTTCATCCAGGGCGGACACGCCGCGACGGCGCGGCACGCGGTCCGGCACCTGCGCGAACGCGGGGTGAAGGCGGGCCTGGTGAAGCTGCGGTTCGTCCGCCCCTTCCCCAGCGTCCAGGTGGCGCAGGCGCTCTCGAAGTTCAAGGCGGTCGGCGTGATCGAGACCAGCACTTCGTACGGTGGCTCGATGCGCGGTGGCAACCTGCTTCCCGAGGTCCGGGCCGCGCTCTACGACGTCCAGAGCCGCCCGCTCACCACCTCGTTCATGGCGGGGCTCGGCGGCGACGTGGTGTCCCTGAAGGATTTCTACTGGATCGCGGAAGTCCTGACTCGCGCGGTGAAGGCGGGCCGGGTGGCGAAGACCGTTTACTGGGCCGGGCTGGAAGAAGCCACCGCCTAGGAAGGAGAGCAGACACATGTCCGTCCCAGTGAAGACCCAGAACCTCCCGATGCTGAAGAAGCTCCGCCAGGTGGCCAAGGAGAAGGAGCAGTACGTCCCCGGCCACCGCACCTGCGCGGGCTGCGGCCCTGCCCTCCAGTACAAGCTGGTGGCGAAGGCCGCGGGGCCGAACACCATTTTCATCGGCCCCACCGGCTGCATGTACGTGGCCAATGCGAGCTACCTGTGCACGCCGTACCAGGTGCCCTGGATCCACTCGCAGATCACCAACGGCGGCGCGGTCGCCTCGGGGATCGAAGCCGCGTACCAGGCGCGGATCCGCAAGGGCAAGTGGGAAGGCGAGCTGCCCAACGTGATCGTGATGGCGGGCGACGGCGGCGCCACGGACATCGGGCTGCAGGCGATGTCCGCGATGATGTACCGCGGCCACGACGTGCTCTTCATCTGCTACGACAACGAGTCGTACGCCAACACGGGCATCCAGACCTCGCCCACCACGCCGTACGGCGGGAACACCACCTTCACGCCGCCGGGCAAGAAGATCCCCGAGGGGAAGACGCTCTTCCCCAAGGATCCCCCGCAGCTGGTGATCGGCGGGCACCCGGCGGTGAAGTACGTGGCGACGGCGTCGATCGCCTATCCGATCGACCTGATGAACAAGGTGCGCAAGGCGCTGAACGTGCGGGGGCCGACCTTCCTCCACATCCATGCGCCTTGCCCGAAGGGCTGGAAGTTCGACGAGGCGAAGACGGTGGAGATGGCGCGTCTCGCGATCGAGACCGGGATGTGGAACCTCTTCGAATGGGTGGATGGCGAGTACCGCTACCAGTACCGGCCGAAGGAGCTCAAGCCCGTCGGGGAGTACCTGAAGCACCAGAAGCGGTTCGCGCACCTGACCGAAGCGCACATCGCGAAGATGCAGGCGTTCGTCGACGCGAAGCAGAAGGCGCCCGGGGCGCCGGGCAAGGTGCCGGCGCCGCTCCCGCGCGCAGAGGTGTAGGCGCGCAGGAGAGCGGCTGCAGATGCCCGCGTGTCGCCGCCGCCGGGCGGCGACACGCGTTTCCAAAGCTCGAGGAGGAATTCTCAGTGCCTTGAAAAGGATCGGGGGTCTTTTCGTTATGACCGAACTGACGGCAGCGAAGAAGGTTCATCGTTGGTGGCAGCTCATCGGCTGTGTGGCGATGATGATGGCCATCGCAAACCTGCAATACGCGTGGACGCTGTTCACCATCCCTCTCACCAAGGCCCTGGGCGTGAAGCTCTCGGCCGTGCAGCTCGCCTTCACCCTCTTCATCCTCTTCGAAACCTGGCTGGTCCCGTTCGAGGGGTATCTGATCGACAAGCTCGGCGTGCGCAAGGTGGTGTCGGTCGGCGCCGTCCTCGTCGGGCTCGCCTGGGTGGGCGCGGGCAGCGTCCACAGCCTGACCGGCCTCTACTTCTGGTACGCGCTGGGCGGCGTCGGGGCCGGCGCGGTGTACGGCGCGTGCATGGGCCTTGCCCTGAAGTGGTTCCCGGATCACCGGGGCCTCGCCGCCGGCATGACGGCGGGCGCCTACGGATTCGGCACCGCGCTCACCGTCATCCCCATCCAGAAGATGATCGAGGGCGGCGGGTACCAGAGCGCCTTCATCTTCTGGGGCATCGTGCAGGGCCTCGTGGTCCTTCTGATCGTGCAGCTGGTCAAGCCGCCGGACGAAGGCTGGAAGCCGCTGCACTGGACTCCGCCGCCGGAGCTGAAGAAGAGCCAGTCCGCGATCAGCTACCGCCCGTCGGAGATGGTGAAGTCGGGCGTCTTCTACCTGATGTACTTCATGATGGCGCTGGTCGCGTTCGGCGGACTGATGGTGACGGCGCAACTGAAGCCGATCGCCGCCAGCTTCGGATTCGACAAGGGCGTCTTCATGCTCGGGTTGTCGGCGCTCTCGATGGCCCTGATGCTCGATCGCATCCTCAACGGCCTCACCCGGCCGTTCTGGGGATGGATCTCCGATCACATCGGCCGCTACAACACCATGGCGATGGCGTTCGCGCTGGAGGGAATGGCGATCATCGCCCTCACCCAGCTGGTGCACAAGCCGCTCTGGTTCGTCCTCTTCACCGGGTTCACCTTCTTCGCCTGGGGCGAGATCTTCTCCCTCTTCCCGGCGGCGATCGGCGACATCTTCGGGCCGAAGTTTGCGACGACGAACTACGGCATCCAGTACACCTCGAAGGGGCTCGCCTCCATCTTCGCGGGCTGGGGTGCCGCCGTGCTGATGCAGTCGTACGGCTCCTGGATCCCTGTGCTCTGGTGCGCGGTGGTCTGCGACCTGACGGCCGCCACGCTCGCCTTCTTCGCGCTCAAGCCGCTGGTGGCTGCGCGGATGCGGCGGCTCTCGGCGGAGCACGCGGTTCCGGAGCCGGCGGCCGGCATCGCCCCCGCGGTCTGACGATTCACGGCGGCGCGGGCGGAAGCTCGCGCCGCCGCGATCCTCAGGGCCGCCGGGTGAGCGGCATCAGGATCTCCTCGATCTCGCGGATGTGGCGGAGCATCGCGGCGTGAGCGGCGCGCGGATCCCGCCGCCGGATGGCAGCGACCACCCGGTTGTGGCCCGCGAGGGAGCGCGCCGTCCTTCCCGGCAACTGCATCCCGCGCGAGCGGCTCTCGCGGAGCAGATCCATCAGCATATCGACCATCCGCCGGACCACGCTGTTCCGCGCGGCCAGGGCGATGGTGTAGTGCAGCTCCGAGTCCTCCTCGATCACCGACTCGCCCCGGCGCGTCTTCTCCGCCTGCCGGCGAACCAGGTCCTCGAGGCGGACGATCTCCTCCTCCGTCGCCTTCTCCGCCGCGCGCGCCGCGAGCGGCGGCTCGATCATCTTGCGCGCCTCGATCAGCTCCGCCACCAGCCCCTCGCGCCCAGCCAGCGCCTGCGAGAGGGGCGAGACCAGGGACTCCGCGGAGATCTCGCACACCTGGGTGCCGCCTCCCTGCCGCGAACGGACCAGCCGCATCACCTGAAGCGCCTGGATGGCGTCGCGCACGGAGCTGCGGCTCACCTGGAACCGCTCCGCCAGGTCGCGCTCCGGCGGGAGCTTGTCTCCGGGCTTGAGGCGGCCCGTGGCGATCTGCTCCTGGATCTGCCGGAGCACCTGCTCGTAGACGCGGCCCCGGTGGACCGTCTCGAACGAGAGGGCAGCGTCCGTCCTTCGCCTGGTGCCGTCGTTTGCCGCCACGCCTCGCCCTCCTACGCCGGGGCCCGCACTTCGCCGTCCGACTCCGCCGCGAGCCGGCGCAGGATCCGGCGCCGGACGACTTCCACGTGCTCGCGGAAGAAATAGAGGTTGTCCGTGTAGGCGAGAGGGATGGGGATCTGCTTCACCGCGCGCTCGGTATCGTCCAGCCGCCGGAGCATGTCGTCGAGCGCCTCGCGATCGGTGTTCTCCTCGAGCTGCAGCTCGATCTCCTTCAGCCGCGCGTACCAGCGGAACACCCGCGAGCGCACCCGCCACCGGTACAGCGCGGGCACGGCGCGGCCGAGGGGCACCATCACGGCGATGATCGGAACCAGGATCACCCAGAGCCGGTCGACGAGGTTCGCCGCCCAGAAGGGCAGGTAGCGCTGGAGGAAGGGAACGCCGGCCTGGTAGTAGCGGCGCGCTTCGGCGCTGATGGGAAATCCCGACTCGCGTGGCGCGGGAAACTCGCCCGCGCGGACGAGCATGCCCGACCCGCCGTGCACCTCGGTGGCGGCGCGCAACAAGAGATACGCGAGCGCCGGGTGGAGAGAGTCGCGGGCGAGGAGATTCAGGGTCGGCGCGAGCAGGATGACGTCGTGCTCGGGAACGTCGGCGGCGAGGTCGAAGACCCCCCGCGGAAGCACCAGCCGGGAGAGCCAGGGGAACCGCCGCACGTAGGCGTCCGCGCGGGCGAAGCTGATCAGCCGGATGCCGGGCGTCGCCGTGAGCTTCTTGATCAGCGGGGCCTCGGCGGGCGAGACGAGAAAGACGGCGTCCACGCCGCCGGCCTCGAGCTGCTCGAGGGCAGCCTCGCGCTCCGCCGGGACGAGCTCCGTCGGCGGCTTGTCGGCGCCGGTCGCCGCGAGCAGCTTCAGCGCGAGCCCGCGCGTGCCGCTCTCCGTCCCGCCGACCGCGATCCGGCGCCCGCGCAGGTCGCGGACGTCGTCGATCGGGTCGCCTCGATAGAACACCCAGAGCGGGACGTAGTTCACGCTCCCGAGCGAGACGATGCCCGTCGAGCTCCCGGTGCCGTCGGCGCCCCCCTGGACGAGCGAGACATCCACCCCGCTGTCCGGGGCCGAAAGCAGGTTGAAGTTGGCGAGCGATCCGCCCGTCTCCCGGATGTCCAGAGTGATCCGCTGCCGCTTGAGGATCTCCTGGTAGCGACGCGCGTAGTAGCGCGATCCGCCTTCTTCCGGCGCGACCGCGATGGTGAGTCGGGTGGGCGGAGCCGGCTTGACGAACAGCAGCGTGACCGCGAACGCCAGGGCGATGAGCGCCAGGGCGGGCGCCAGCGTCCCCCAGAGATCGGCGCGGAGGATGCGCCGCGCCCTCCGGCTGGAGTTCTCCGCGTCCATCGTGGCATGGAAGTATATGCCGGCGTGGCCCGTGCATGCAGACGCTCCTGCCCTGATCGACGAAAGGATTTCGCGATGACCTTCGTTCCCGCTTTGCTGGCGGCTCTGCTCGCGCAACCTGCGCCCGCAACGCCCCTGGTTCCGCCGCCCGCAGCCCAGCCCACGATCTGGTCGGGGACGGTGGCATTGAGCCTGATCGCCCTGACCGGCAATTCCCGCACCCTCACCTTCAGCACCAACGGCGCTTTCGAGCGCAAGTCGCCGAGCTGGATCTGGGGCATCAAGGCCTTCGGGGCCTACGGCCGGACTGCGCCCGGCGGCGAAGGGCCAACGGAGGTCACGGCGCTCAACGCCGGAGTCGAAGCGCGAGGGGACCGGCGACTCTCCCAGATGATCTCCACGTACCTGCTTCTCGGCGTCGACACCGACCACCTCAAGTCGATCGAGTGGCGCCCGTTCGGCGAGGTCGGCGTCGGCATGATCTGGTGGGACGAGAAGGTCGGAGATCTGCAGAAGAGCATGTTCCGCACCGACCTGGGCTTCCGGTACGGGCGCGAGTACCGCTTCCAGTACTACCCGGTGCACATCGGCCCGAGCGATCCCGCGTTCGCCACCGTCGAGATCGTCGCGCCCAGGGTCGGCGCCGTGTTCCGGTACGCGTTCAACAAGGACGTGATCTTCACCGAGGATGCGAGCGCGCTGGCGAACGTCGCCGGCGAGGCGCGCCTGCTCCTCGTCAGCACCTCCAAGCTCAGCACCCGCCTCGCCGAGAGGATCTCGTTCGCCGTGGCCTTCATGGTCAGCGACGACACCGTCCCCCCGCAGGGCAAGGTGCCGACCGACACCGCGCTGACCGTCGGGATCGAAATCGGCATTTGAGGCCGGCCCCCCCGTTGCCGAGTCGGGGCGGGGGATCTATTGAGGGCGGATGGAGATCCGCAACTACGTCGCCGGCGCCTGGATGAAGCCCAGCGCGCGGGATCAGCTCCCTGTCGTCAATCCAGCGAGCGGCGAAGTGATCGCGCGCGTGCCGGTCTCCTCTGCGGACGAGGTCGACCGCGCGGTGGCCGCGGCGAACGAGGCATGGCCGCAATGGCGGCGCACCCCTCCGGGCGACCGCATCCAGTACCTCTTCCGGCTCAAGCAGCTCCTCGAGGAGAACCTGGAGGAGCTGGCGCGCACCGTCACCAACGAATGCGGCAAGACCCGCGACGAAGCCATCGGCGAGTTGCGCCGGGGCATCGAGAACGTCGAGGTCGCCTGCGGGATCCCGCTCCTCCTCCAGGGCTACAACAGCGAGGACATCGCCCGCGGCATCGACGAGACGATGATCCGCCAGCCGCTCGGGGTGGTGGCCGCGATCACGCCGTTCAACTTCCCCGGCATGATCCCGCTCTGGTTCCTTCCGTACGCCATCGCCTGCGGCAACGCCTTCGTGATCAAGCCTTCGGAAAAGGTGCCGCTCACCATGCAGCGGATCTTCGCGCTGCTGGAAAAGACCGGGCTCCCCAAAGGCGTGGCAACCCTGATCAACGGAGCGCGGGAGACCGTGGACGCCCTGCTCGATCACCCGGGGATCCGCGCCGTCAGCTTCGTCGGGTCGACGCGCGTCGCCCGGCACGTGTACTCGCGCGCCACCGCCAGCGGAAAGCGCGCGCAATGCCAGGGCGGCGCGAAGAACCCGGTGATCGTGCTGCCGGACGCGGACATGCAGGCAGCGACGAAGATCATCGCCGATTCGGCCTTCGGATGCGCGGGACAGCGGTGCCTCGCATCGTCGATCGCGCTGACGGTGGGCGAGGCGGGGCGCACGTTCGGCCAGTCGATCGCGGAGGCCGCCCGGGCGCGCACCGTCGGTTACGGATTCGACCCCGGCGTGCAGATGGGGCCGGTGATCAGCGCGGAATCGCGCACGCGGATCGAGGGCCTGATCGACGCCGGCGTCAAGCAGGGCGCCCGGATCGCGGTCGACGGCCGCGGCGCACGCGTCGCCCGCTACGAGAAAGGCAACTTCATCAAGCCGACGATCCTGGCCGACGTCGATCCCCGGGGCGAGCTGGCGAAGACGGAGATCTTCGGGCCGGTCCTCAGCCTGATGCACGTCGAGGACGTCGACCAGGCGATCGAGCTGATCAACCGGTCGAAGTTCGGGAACCAGGCCTGCCTGTTCACGCGCAGCGGAACGGCGGCACGCAAGTTCCGCTACGAGGTGCAAGCCGGCAACGTGGGGATCAACGTCGGCGTCGCCGCGCCCATCGCCTTCTTCCCGTTCAGCGGGTGGAAGGACAGCTTCTTCGGCGATCTTCACGGACAGGGCCGCGACGCGGTCGATTTCTACACGGACAAGAAGGTGATCGTGGAGCGCTGGCCCGACGAGTGGTCGCGCGTGTTCTGAGCCGGTCCCCTGCTACCATCCCGATCCGCATGAGAGCGCTGATCCTCGTCGACATCCAGAACGACTTCCTGCCGGGCGGCGCGCTGGCGGTTCCGCGCGGCGACGAGGTCATCCCCGTCGCGAACCGGCTGCAGAGCCGCTTCGACCTGGTCGTCGCCACCCAGGACTGGCATCCGGCGCGCCACGGAAGCTTCGCCTCGCGCCACCCTGGGAGAAAGCCAGGCGACCTCGCCGAGCTCGGCGGATTGCCCCAGGTCCTCTGGCCGGACCACTGCGTCCAGGGATCGTCCGGGGCGGCCTTCGCGCCGGCGCTCGAGATGAACCGCGTCGAGACCATTTTCCGCAAAGGGACCGATCCCGCCATCGACAGCTACAGCGCCTTCTTCGACAACGGCCATCGGAAGTCGACCGGGCTCGGCGATTACCTGAAGGGACGCGGCGCCGACGAGATCTTCGTGCTCGGGCTGGCGACGGACTACTGCGTGAAGTTCACCGCTCTCGACGCGCGGCAGCTCGGATTCCGCACCCGCCTGGTCGAGGACGGCAGCCGCGGAGTCGAGCTCCAGCCCGGAGACGTCGCGCGCGCCGTGGCGGAGATGCGCGACGCCTCGGTGCAGATCGTGCGCAGCAACGAGGTCCGCTGAGCGCGCCGGAAACGGAACCGGCCGGCTCCATCGAAGGAGGCCGGCCGGCCCGCGGTCGTACCTGCCGTCTGGGGGCAGGGACCGGTGTCTACTTCGCCGCGCTGCTCCGGACCGCAGCCTGCGTCGACGAGAGCACCTCGAAGACGAAGCTCGGGTTGTGGATGGCGCGCGAGCCGTCCTGCGTCACCAGCGAGTAGTTCCAGTTCGCCTTGGCATAGACCCCCTTCAGCACGTCGAAGGCCTTCGTGGTGGCGCCCGCGTCCGTGTAGAAGCTCCCCAGCGCAGCCGCGCTCAGCGTGTTGATGGTTCCCGTCGTCTTGCTCGGGTCATTCATTCCGCCCGCGGTGGTGAGGTTGAAGCCCACCGAGCGCCCGAAGACGAAGGTCGCCACGGCGTCGGACGGGATCTGCACCGTCTGCCCGGACCCCTTGTAGAAGAGTCCGCGGACGGTGGCGGTCGCCGACGTGTTCAGCGCCCCGACCAACTCGGCAACGGCGTCGTCGAACTGCGTCTGCAGCGCCTCTCCGTCGACGGGAGCCGTGGCGGAGCCATGGCACTTCGCGCAGGAGTTCGAGTCGATGCGCCAGGTGTGGTTCGTGTTCGTGCCGGTGAGGCCGGCCGGGAACGTCTTCATGTGGCAGCCGACGCAGCTGTCCTTGACCGCCAGGTGCGCGGACGGGCTGTAGCTGCCGACGAAGAACGCGTTCTTGCCCGCGACCACGTCGCCCTGGCTCGCCTCGTGCGGCGCGCCGATGGACGTCGAGGCGGTGGCACCCGGCAGGTCGCTGGTGAAATAGACGCCGTTCTGCAGGTCGCCGTGGGCGCCGTTGCGCGAGTTGTGGCAGACGAAGCACACCGCGCCCGTCCCGGCGCCGGTCACCTTGAATCCCGCCGGCAGCATCGGGGTGTTGCCTTCGACGCGGATGCCGGTGGTGTGCGGGTCATGGCAGGCGCCGCAGGTCACGGGCTGCACCTTGTCGGGAGTGATGCCCAGGGTGCCCTGCAGGTAGGCCTTGGTGGCCTGCGCGAAGGTGGCCTGCCCCGGGTCGCCGAGCGGACCCCAGTACGCCGGGATCGGATTCCCGGCGGAGTCCTTGAGCTGGCCGTTGAGCTGCTTGACGTACTGGACGAATCCCTGCGCCGAGTGGCAGCGGTTGCAGCTCGCCGACGGGCTGGCGGTGGAAAGCACCGTGCCGCCGGCGCCCTCGCTGACCGCGGTTTCGAGGTTCGCGTGCTTCGACTGCCGCCAGAGCGAGACGCGGTCGTGGTTGTTGGGATTGTCGTGGCAGACCGCGCAGGCGGCGACGGAGAACTCCTGCACCGGCTTCACCATGCTGCCGTCGGGGAGCTGCTGCGCGGTCGCATGCGTGTTCATCGGGCCGTGGCAGCTCTCGCACTGCATTCCGGCGAAGGCCTTCACGCTCGCGGGCACCGCATCCCAGGCGGCGAAGTTCGGAGCGGCGGTGACCTGGTCATACGACACGGTCGTCAGCACGCCGTTCGTGATCACCTGCTGCGAGGTCGCGCCGGTGAGGCTGGCGAAGTAGTTCGACAGGTTCGGGACCGCGTAGAGAGCGGCGCTCATCGTGTCGTCGACTCCGGCGTTCCGGGCGAGCGCGTTGTATCCGGTGGTGTGGCAGGAGACGCAGGAGCCGCTGTAGTGCGTGCCCTCGGCGCCGATCATCCCGAACTCGAACGTGGTCATCGCGCCGGGCTGGTTCCAGAAGACCGTAGGATTCGCGGTCGGAGCCGGGATCGGATTGCCGTTCGCGTCCTTGTTCCACACCAGCGCGCCGGTCGCGTCGTAGTGCATGTACTTGAAGTAGTGGTTGCCGTGCGCCGAGTTCGCCCAGTCCTTGAACTTGGCGGCGACGTTGACGCGGACGTCCGCAGGGACCTGCGCGACGGTGTGGCAGCCGCCGCAGTTCGGGTTCGTGCTCTGGAAGGCGCTGGCCTGGACCGACAAGGTGTTGGAGCCCGCGGTGATGATGTAGTTGCCCCGGACGTCGGGGACGAACCACGGATTCGCGGTGGCCGCGTCCTTCAGCGTCACGCTCGAGCCCGGCGGAATCTGGAGGGTCGCGCTGCTGGCATTCCCCGGGATGTTCGCGATGACGATCTGCCCGATGGGAACGATGCCGTTGCCCTGCGCGAGCGTCGCCGGCGGAACGGCGACGGTGGCCGACTTCACGAAGCCGACCGCGTCCGTGACGGTCACGGTGAAGTTGTAGGTCATCTGCGCGAGCTGCTTTGCGCTGACGCCGAGAAAGCCGATCTGGCTATCCGGCTCGAAGATGCGCACGCCGGCGCTGTCGAACCCGATCACCTTGCCGAATGCGACGGCCTTGCCGCTGTCGAGAACGGCCTGCAGCGTTCCGGTGACGAACGTGGGCGAAGGCGCGGTGGCGTTGCTGAGCGAGACCGGCGTCGGATTCGCGGCCGCCGGGACCCACTTGTACGTGTACGGAGCGGTTCCGCCGGACACCGTGGCGGAGAGCGTCGCGGGAGCATTGAACCCGGCGGGCGCCGAGGCCACCGCCGCGGTGACGATGATCGGGTTGTTCGCCGTGAGGACCTTGTTGATGGCGATGTTCCTGGTGGCGATCACCGACACGCCGTCGACCTGGAGCGTGGCGAAGCCGTTGCCGGAGAACCGGAGCGAATAGACGCCCGCCGGAACGTTGGCGAGCTCGAACGCGCCCGTCGCATCCGTGACCGCGGTGACGCCGGAGTCGGGGATGGTGGCGACGTCCACGCTGCTCGCCGGGAGGGCGGGTGGAAGCGGATTCGCCGCGGGGTTCGGCTGGTAGCTCAGCGTGCCGGAGATGCTGCCGCTGCTGACTCCGGGCTGGCCCGGGGTGCCGCCGGTGCCGGGAGTTCCCGGTGCGCCGGCGTCGCCTTTGCCGTTCGCGCACGCGATCGCTCCGACGACACACAGAGCGGCGCACGTCAGGGAAAGTAAGCGCATTCGATGTTGACGCATGTCCTGCCTCCAGGTCTGGGACCTTTGAGACAGGGCGGTACAAGAGTCGTGCCGCGGCCGGCAGGCATGCGTCTCCGCACGAATCCGCCGGAGCGGCGCAGCGACCCGAAGAAGTTGCGGCGAGAACCTCGGAAACTGCTGCGCCGCGGACGACAGAAGGGTTCCTTGCGCGCAAGCGGAGCGCGATGTCGACCGCCGACTGCACGCCGCGAATTCTCTTCGGGTGCGCGCATGCGCAGTTCGGCGCACGAGGAAGCAGACGGCTGCTGAAGACGATGCGTTTACCGGGTCGAATGCGGCAATCGTTGCTGCGGCGCCCGGGTATCCAGATGCCTGCGCATGTCGGCTGCTGCAGCCGATCTGGAAGAGGGAGCGCGGGTCACCCGACCGCGCGCGCGATCACGTCTCTACCGGCCCCGGGACCGCTCAGTAATGAAGCAGCCTGAGCGAGAGCGCGACGGTCAACGTGGAGACGAACAGCATCCCGGCGGCGACGGTGGAAGCGCTCTTCGTGCTCTGCCGCATCCAGATGATCGCCGCGCAGATCGCGATCGCCGCCCAGACCACGGTGCGCGCGTAGTGCACGTGCAGGGTGATCACGTTCAGCTGCAGGAGGAGTCCGACGGACGAAACCGCCAGCGCGGCGATGGACAAGCGCCGCTCGCCGCGCTCCGTGAACAGGAGGTAGCCGGATCCGACCACCGTCAGCAGGACGAAGAAGAGCCGCATCGACATGGTGCACCCCTCGGCATGACGATACGCGACGGGCTCGCGCCGACAAGAAACCGTTCAGCGGCGATCTGCGCTGATGTGGTGCGGCTTCATGGCCTTGACGCGGTTGACGCGTCGAGTTAACGTTGATCAACGCGGTGCGTTAATGTCCTACATCATCGGCCGCGAGGAGAGCCACATGAAGCTCAGCGAGATCGTGAAGACCACGTTCGAGACGCTCCGGACCCAGCTCTCCGGCCTGGAGAAGCGCGTAGAGACGCTGGAGAAGAAGGCGCAGAAGTCGATCGTCCAGGTCCAGTCGCAGCTCGAGGGCGCCGCCGGACAGGTGCAGCGCGCGTTCGCCGGCCTGGGAAAGCAGTTGCAGGGCGCCGTCACCTTCGCCACCCGCAGCGAAGTGCAGGCGCTGGCGGCGAGGATCGACGAGCTGACGGAAAAGGTCGAGAAGCTCGCGCGCGGCGAACGGCTCCGCTCGGCGACTCGCAAGTCCGAAGCGGCCTGAGCGCGGTAGCTCTCCGCACCGCGCCGGTCCGCGCGCTATGGTCCGCCGACGATGGCGGACCCCTTGATCGAATTCGACCGCGTCACGGTGCTGCGCAACGGCCTTCCTGCGCTGGACAGGCTCGACCTGCGCATCGAGGACGGCGAGCGGGTGGCGGTCCTCGGGCCGAACGGCGCCGGCAAGTCCACGCTGGTGGATGCGCTCACGCGCGCGGTGTACCCGGCGCTCGGGCTCGGACCGACGGCGCTGCGGATCTACGGCCGCGATCGGTGGGACGTGTTCGAGCTGCGCAGCCTGCTCGGCATCGTCACGCACACGCTGGTGCGCGACTGCACCGGCCCGCACACCGCGCTCGAGACGGTGCTCTCGGGATTCTTCGGCAGCGTCGGCATCTGGCCTCATCACGAGGTCACCGCCGCGATGCGGGAGAGCGCGCGGGCCGCCCTTCGCTCCCTCGACATCGCGCACCTCGAGGACGAGCGGGTCGACAGGATGTCCTCCGGCGAGGTCCGCCGCGCCGTGATCGCGCGGGCGCTGGTCCACCAGCCGCGCGCGCTGGTCCTCGACGAGCCGACGGTGAGCCTCGACATCCGGGGACGCCGGGAGCTGCTCACGGCCATGCGCGGGCTGGTCCGCGACGGCAGGAGCCTGGTACTGGTGACGCACACGCTCGACGACATCATCCCGGAGATCGATCGGGTGGTGACGCTCCGCGACGGGCGTATCCTGCACGACGGGCCGACGCGCGAGGTGCTGCGGAGCGGGCCGCTCAGCGAGGTGTTCGGGGTGGACGTTCACGTGGCGGAACGCGAAGGCGTCTGGCAGATGTGGTGACCGCGGTGGGCGATCGCGAGAAGTGGAACGCCAGGTACCGCGCCGAGGAGGCGCCCGCGCCTCCCTCGCCGTTCCTGACCAGCCTCGACGCGTTGCTGCCGCGGCGCGGCCGCGCGCTGGACGTCGCCGGCGGCACCGGGCGGCACGCGTTGTGGCTCGCGCGGCGAGGACTGGAGACGACGCTCGCGGACGTCTCGGATGTCGCGCTCGAGAAGGCGGCCGCCGGTGCGCGCCGCGAAGGGCTGGCGCTCGCTACCCTCGCGATCGATCTGCAGGCGTCGCCGCTTCCACCCGGGCCGTGGGACGTGATCGTCTGCACGTACTTTCTCCATCGCCCGCTCTTCGCCGGATTCCCGGCGGCGCTCGCTCCCGGCGGATGGCTGGTCGTGACGCATGCGACCCGCTCGAATCTGCAGCGACACGACCGCCCCGGCCCGGAGTATCTGCTCGACGATGGAGAGCTGCCGGCTCTCATCCGTGGGCTGACGGTGATCCGCTCCGAAGAAGGCTGGGTCGAGTCCGGCAGACACGAGGCGCGGCTGGTGGCGCGCAAGGGCGCCGCTCTTCACCAGGTTCCGGCCGAGGCCTCCATCGGTTGAGAACCTTCCGCCCTGAGGTTGAGGAACGCGTACATCGCCATGTCCGCGAGCGCCTGCTCCGCGTAACTGCCGCTGTCCTGCGCCGCCTTGAGCAAGCCGAGCCATCCCGGATCGTCGAACTTGATCTGGATCGTCGTCACCGCCGGTCCGGGATAGGTGACGAAATTCGTCGCCGAGCCCCCTCCCACCACCCATCCGGGAGCGACGGCGACGAAGTTGGTCGCGGAGCCTCCGCCGGCGCTCCACCCCGGTGGAAGCGCGGTGAAGTTCGTCGCCGAACCGCCTCCGACCGTCCAGCCCTGGCCGGAGGGATATCCGACGAAGTTCGTGGCCGACCCGCCTCCGACGGACCAGCCGGGCGGCACGGCGATGAAGTTCGTCGCCGAGCCGCCGCCGACGCTCCACCCGGGCGGGAGGGCGGTGTAGTTCGTCGCCGCGCCGCCGCCCGCGCTCCATCCTGCGAGCGCCGGATACGCGACGAAGTTGGTCGCGGAACCGCCGCCGACCGTCCATCCCGAGGGCACCGCCACGAAGTTCGTCGCCGAACCGCCGCCGACGCTCCATCCAGCCGCATAGGCGACGAAGTTCGTCGCGGAGCCACCGCCGACGGTCCAGCCGGGCGGAACCGCGATGAAGTTCGTGGCCGAGCCGCCGCCGACGCTCCAGCCGCTCGGGTAAGCGACGAAGTTCGTCGCGGAGCCGCCGCCGACGCTCCAGCCCGAGTACTTGTTCGGGAAGGTGATCAGGCCGGTGGTGAGGCTGATGTCTACGTGGAAGGTCGAGCCTGCGTCGCCTCCGCCGTCCGTGCCCGCGTCCGTCCCGGCGTCCGTGCCTCCATTGTTGCCGCCGGCCGCGCCTCCGCAACCGGAGCTGCTGGCGACGGCGACTACGACGATCAGCGCGGCGAGCGCGCAAGCGCGAGGGAGCCACTGCGATCCGGACCTGACCTCGGGCACGCGCGTCTGCATGCGAGCCATCGTACGAGCGGCTCGAGCAGCCCACGACTTCTGCACCGAAGATCGCTGGTGGTCGCGGCGCCGACCCTCACGTACCCACGGTGGTCACGAGTAGATGGTTCCCATGCACGCCATCGCGACGGTGCCGCCGATGGCGATGATGCAGGGCTTGCTCGTCAGGAATGCGCCTCGGAATGGATGGACCACGGATCGGAGATCTGCTTCGGAAGCTCCGGGGAGCGCTGCTGCTCGAATGCGGCGCGGGGATCGCGCGCGGAGCGTCGTCCCGCCGCGAGGAGCGCGAACCGGAGCGCGAGGGACCCGGCATTCCCCAGCACTCCCGAGACCAGACGCCGCCCGAACAGGGAAAGCACGAGGCTCGCCGCAGTGAACCCCTGCGCGGCGCGCCACAGAGCGCCCGACGGCCCGGTGCGAAGCGGGATGTGAACGCGCGGAGAGCGGGCCACCTCCATCTCCAGGGCCACGGTCATCAGGAGCTCGGTGATCTTCGAGACCGTGCCCACGCGGTGCATCGCCGTGGCGCCGCGATCGCGGCCCGGGAGCAGGGCGAAGAACGATGCGGCTGCCGCCGAGCCAGAGGCGGAGAAGAGGATGGGCAGCGAACGCCGCGCTCCCTGCCAGAGCGGCACGGCCGTCCCCACCAGCAGGACTCCGGTGTAGCTGGTCAGGGGCACCCCGACCGCTCCCGCCCCGATGGCGGCGACATCGCGCACGCGACGGGGGAGGAACGGCGCTGCCGCCGCGGTGGCGCACGCGCCGAACGCGGTGAGGATCCAGGTCCCCATGTTCATCGGCGAGCTGGGCCGGAACACGCGGAGCATGTTGACGAAGCGCGCGGGCCTTCCCAGGTCGGCGATCAGGAGCGCGGCGCTGAGCGCCGCTCCGCCGGCGGCGACGAGGCGCGCGGGCCGCCACAGCCCTTCCATTCCCCGGCGATCGAAGAGCTGCGCGGCAGCGCCGGCCGCGGCGGACGCGCCGGCGACGCCGCCGACGTAGAAGTACGCCGGGACGTACCACTTCCACACCGGCTCCTTGAGCGTCGGAACGCCGTAGTAGGTGCCCTCGGTGTCGGCCGCGGCAGGATAGCTGCCGTGCGGCGGCGCATCCACGGTTCGCACGCGCTGCTCTGCCCCTTCGCCCAGGAGCGTCCCGACATCGGGATCGATGTTGCGCCCGTCGTGCGGCGGGACGGTCTCGCGCACTTCCTCTCCCGGGCGGAGGCGAGAGGCGATGTCGCGTCCGTCGAGCGCGGGCCTGTCCTCGCGGGCGCGGCTCATGACGCGCTCCTGGCGGAGAGGACGGAGCCGACGGCGAGCGCCGCGAGCCCGGCGATGGCCATGAACATGGAGCCCCAGCTCGCCGCGAGGTTCTTGGTCGGCACGATCGGATCGGGCGGCAGGTTGTAGGTCTCGGGTTTGTCGCAGAGAAGGAAGAACGCGCGCAGCCCTTCGGTGCCGGGCTGGCTCGCCGCGTCGGCGCCGTAGAGATACGCGCCG
>DASREU010000155.1:0-2296 GCA_035651935.1 Myxococcales bacterium
GCCGAAGGCGCCGGGATCGTCGAGGGCGCGGTTGCCCACCATCGCCACCATCGGGATGCGCAGGGCCGGGGTGACGGTGAGCGCCTCCATCGCGTACATCCAGCCCACGCCCGACGAGCCGCAGAACACGCGCGCGCCGCAGGCGCTGGCGTGCTTGACGATCTCGAACTGGGAGTGCTCACCCTCGGCGATGATGTACTCGCAGTCCATCTCGCCGTTGGCGACGAGCTTGGCGATGTACTGCATCACCGTGTCGTAGGGCCGGATGGGATATCCGGTGATCACGTCCACGTCCGCCAGCTTGCAGGCCACCGCGATGGCCTCGCTGCCGGTGATCAGCGACGTCTTGTCGCCGGTTGCGGCCTTCTGTACCGGGGGATGCGCGAGCGCTTCGGCCATGACAGTCCTCCGTCAGCCCTGGCGGGCGAACTCGTTGGGAAGTTCCTGCTCGTACTGCCCGCGGAAGCGGAAGCCATGCGACCGCTCCGGGCGATCCTTGATCCACTCTGCGAGGTGCGCCACGTAGGCGGGCTTGTCCGTCCGCCACGCCTGCCACTGGCTCGAGTTGTCGGTGAACTGCGATTCGTTCACCATCGTCACGCAGGCCGCCACCGGGCAGACCGCCTCGCAGACGCCGCAGCCGCAGCAGGCCTCGAGGTCCGCGTCGTAGAGACCTTCCGGGGTGACGTCGAAGACGGTGTCCGGACACTGCAGCCAGCAGAGGGTGCACTTGATGCACTTGTCGAAGTCGACCACCGGCCGCATGGTCCGCGTCGCCCACTTCTTGAACACGGCGTTGCGGCCCGGGCGCCAGCCGCCCTCCTCGCCCGTCACCGGATCCTTCATGGCGCCGCCCACCGCGATGCCGGGGATGGCGATGCCTTCGCGCATCTCCGTCCACTTCGGCATCTCGAAGCTGTACGGCTGCTCGGGGTTGCCGACGCCGGCGGGAACGGTGACGGAGGTGATGCGCTCGAACGCGCGCTGCGCGGAGGTCGCCTTGACCTCGTTGTGCCACTCCTCCCGGATGGTCTCCTGCACGGAGCCGAGGCTGAACAGGTCGGGCAGGACCCGGGCGATGGCGCCGAGGATGCGGACGTCGGTGTGATCGTCCTTGTAGACCCAGAGGCCGGAGAAGCTCGGGGTCCCCTTGAGGACGGCCAGCTTCCACGGCGTTTCCTTGCGGTGCGCGAGCGGGATCAGGTCCTCCGCGTCCTGCAGCGAGGTGACGATCAGCGTCCCGCCGGGCTTGAGGAGCTTGTTGATCGGCTGCAGCCCGTACCAGGCCCAGGACTCGACGCCCTTGAACAGCGTGTCGTCGACGCAGATGCTGACGTCGACTTCCTTGGGCTCGTACTTCGCCATTCCCTCTTCGAGCGTGTTCTCGTCCGTGGCGACGATGGCGAAGTACTTCGCCGGGATCCCGTTGCGCTCAGGGCTGTCGCCGTACCGGCCGAACGAGATCCCCGGCTTTCCTTCCCGGTGCGCCGCGAGGACGATGGCGCGGCTGATGTTGGCGGCGAGCTTCTTCTGGTAGATGCCGCGGTAGACGATCTCGACTGCGAAGAGACGGCTCATGCTTCCTCCGTTGGATCAAAGCTGACGCGTGACGATCTCCTCGATCTCCGTGAGGTGCTTCCGGACGGCGCTCTCCGCCGCCTCGGCGTCGTGACGCCGGATGGCGCGGAGGATGCGGCGATGCCCGTCGAACGACCGCTTGGGGCGGCCTGACACTTGAAGGCTGCGGGAGCGGCTCTCGCGCAACAGGTCCATCAGGACGTCGAGCACCTGGAGGACCACGCTGTTCCGCGCCGCGAGCGCGATGGCGTAGTGGAACTCGTCGTCCTCGTCCACCGCCTGCTCGCCGCGGCGGAGCTTCGCCTCGTGCCGGGCGAGGATGGCGGTCATGTGCGCGATCTCTTCGGCGGTGGCGTTCTTCGCCGCCCGCGCCGCCAGTCCCGGCTCGATCATCCGCCGGACGTCGAGAAGCTCCTGAACCATCTCGCGCTTGCGGGTGAGCACGCTGGCGAGGGGGACCACCAGCGCGTCGGTGGAGAGATCGCGCACCACCGTGCCGTGGCCCTGGCGCGGCTCGAGGATCCCCATCACCTCGAGCGTCCGCACGGCGTCGCGGATGGAGCTGCGGCCCACGCCGAGCTTCGCGGCCAGCTCGCGCTCCGGCGGGAGGAGGTCGCCCGGCTTGAGCGTCCCGTCGGAGACCAGCTTGCGGATCTGGTCCGCCACCTGTTCGTAGCGGCGCACCTTGCGGACCGTCTCGAATCGGTGGGCCGCTGCC
>DASREU010000156.1:0-7469 GCA_035651935.1 Myxococcales bacterium
CCGGAAAGAGCACCGAGTTCTCCGCGTCGATGTGGTGGAGCAGCGCGGTTCCATACCGGCCGGCGAGAGCGGGGAGATCGGGGCCTTGCGCCGCCGCCATGCGGTCGAGGAGGTGCGCCATCGCGTGATGGGCCTCGAGCAACATCTTCAACGGACCGCGATCGGCAGGCGCGGCGGTCTCGCGCACGAGCGCCGGGAAGAGCGAGTCCTCCTCGCGGGCGTGGTGAAAGCGGCCGGCGTACAGGCGGAAGAAGCGGAGGTAGGCCTCGCGATCCGCCGGCGTTTGCGCGGGCGATGCCGCGAACGCCTGGAGCGAGCCCACCGCGCGCTCGATCAGCTCGTGCTCTGTGCGGAGGTGATCGAGGAGGAGCACCCGGGCAGGATAGGCGAACTCCTCTCGGAGTGGAAAAGAGATCGTGATCGCAAGCGCCCGGGCGCAGCGCCGCCTTCGCCGCCTACCGCCCGACGGAACGCCAGCGCGTGACGGGCGCCGAAGTCTGGCCGGCGCGGAACCGTCCCGGGTCGATGCCGTACTTGCGCACCTTGTACCCGACGATCCGTTCGGTGGTCCCGAGCAGGCGGGCCGCCTTGGCGCAGTTGCCGCGCGCGCTCTTCAGCGCGTCGACGATCATGTCCTTCTCGTACTGCTCCACGGCGTCCGACAGCGAGGTCTGCACCATGGTGCCCGAGGCTTCGGCGGTCTGCAGCGTGGGCGGCAGATGATGGCCGTGGATCACCTGCCCGTCGCAGGTGACCACCGCGCGCTCCAGCGTGTTCTCCAGCTCGCGCACGTTCCCCGGCCAGTGGTAGCTGACCAGCATGTCGATGGCGGGCGTGGAGATCCGGCGGATCTGCCGCTTGTGCTGGCGCGCGTACTTGGCGAGGAAGTGGTCCGCGAGGAGCATGATGTCGGGCTTGCGGTCGCGGAGCGGCGGGACGAAGATCGAGAACACGTTCAGGCGGTAGTAGAGGTCCTCGCGGAACTGCTTCTCGGTGATGCTCGCCTCGAGGTCGCGGTTGGTGGCGACCACCAGGCGCACGTCGACGCGCACCGTCTCGGTGCCGCCCACGCGCTCGAACTCGCGCTCCTGCAGGACGCGGAGCAACTTCACCTGGCTGCCCGGGTTGAGCTCGCCGATCTCGTCGAGGAAGAGCGTCCCGCCCTCGGCCAGCTCGAACCGGCCCTGCTTCCGCTGCTGCGCGCCGGTGAACGCGCCGCGCTCGTACCCGAAAAGCTCGGCCTCGAGCAGGGTCTCGGGCAGCGCCGCACAGCTCACCTTGACGAACGGCTTCGCCGCCCGCTCGGAGTTGTAGTGGATGGCGTGGGCGATCAGCTCCTTGCCGGTGCCGGACTCGCCGCGCACCAGGACGGTGGTGTTCGTCTTCGCCACCTGGGCGATCTGCTCGTACACCTGCCGCATCGGCCCGCTGGTGCCGACGATGTTGGAGAGGTCGTAGCGCTCCTCCAGCTCCTGCCGGAGGTGCACGTTCTCGGCGAGCAGCCGGTTGCGCTCCGTCTCCACGGTGCGCTGCGCGCGCAGCGCCTGGGCCATCATCGAGGCGGCCACGCTGAGGAACTGGGTGTCGGTCTGGTAGTCGCGGTTGGCGTTGAAGGGGAAATCGACCGCCAGCGCGCCGGCGGGCTTGCGCTCGAGCACGATGGGGACGCAGACCAGGCTCCACTCCGCGTTCCCGCTGCGCCGGCGCTGGAAGGCGCGGTTCAGCACCAGCGGCTCGCGCGCGGTGGCCGGGATCACCACCGGACGTCCGCTCTGCACCACCCGGCCCACCACGCCTTCGCCGACCTTGTACCGCGCCCGCAAGCCCTCGCTGGGGATGCCGACCGCGGCCTCGACGCCGATGTCGCCGGTGGAGTCGTCGAGCAGGAAGACGGCGCCGCGCACCGTTCCCCGGTGCTGCTCGATCTTCTCCAGCGCGCGCTCGAGGGAGGCGCGCAACTCGAGCCCTCCCGCGAGCACGCGGCCGACGTCCGACAGCGCTGAGAGGGAGCGGAGATCCGTTCGGGCTTCGTTCGCTGCGACGGCCACGAACGGTGACTTAGCAGCGCCTGCAAGGGCTGGCAAGCATGCCTACGAAAATGTCGGACCAATGGCCAAATCCTACGCTTTCGTGGCGACAAGTCTGCAGGCCCGGTTTCACTCGGACTTACGCCTGAGGCTCGCGGAACGGGCGAGGCGATTTCGTACAGCAGCGCTGTCCGAGGAGGAGCCTACAGTTTTGTCTGGAATTCACGCCCTTCCAACGAAACCGTAGCGCCGACAGGATTGTGCCCGAATTCGCTTCAGAGCAGCGGCCGGCCTCTGTAAAGGTGGTCCCGCGCTTGCACCTGCGCGGCGCCGCGGAGGCGATCTCCGCCTGCCGCTAGGAGGAAGAATGCCGACCGCTGCCCTGGACAAGGGCGACACAGCCTGGGTCCTCATCTGCTCCGCTTTCGTCCTGCTCATGACCTTGCCCGGCCTCGCCTTCTTCTACGGCGGGATGGTGCGCCAGCGGAACGTGCTCTCCACCCTCCTGCAATCGCTTGCGGCCCTGTGCGTCGTCTCGCTGCAGTGGGTCCTGTTCGGGTACTCACTCGCCTTCGGTCCTGACAAAGGCGGGCTGATCGGCGGCCTGGAGTGGCTCGGCCTGAGCGGCGTCGGCCCCGGACCGTCCTCCTACGCTCCGACCATCCCGCACCAGGCATTCATGCTCTTCCAGATGATGTTCGCGGTGATCACCCCCGCGCTCATCACCGGCGCCTTCGCGGAGCGCAAGCGTTTCGCGGCGTATCTCCTCTTCGTCCTTCTCTGGACCACGCTGGTCTACGACCCGCTGGCGCACTGGGTCTGGGCGGAGGGCGGCTTCCTCCGCAAGCTCGGCGCGCTCGACTTCGCCGGCGGCACCGTGGTGCATCTCTCTTCCGGCGTCTCCGCGCTGGTCTGCGCGCTCGTGATCGGAAAGCGCCGGGGCTATCCGCACACGCCGATGCCGCCCCACAACCTTCCTCTGACGATGCTCGGCGCCGGGCTGCTCTGGTTCGGCTGGTTCGGGTTCAATGCCGGCAGCGCGTTCGAGGCGAGCGGGGTCGCGGCCAACGCCTTCCTCACCACCAACACGGGCGCGGCGGCGGCGGCGATGGGCTGGATGGTGTGCGAGTGGAAGCTCCGGGGAAAGCCCACCGCGCTGGGCACGGCGTCCGGAGCGGTCGCGGGCCTGGTGGCGATCACACCGGCGTGCGGCTTCGTCGGTCCGCTCGCGGCGATCGCCATCGGCGGCATCGCCGGCGCTCTCTGTTTCGGCGGTTGCCATCTCAAGGCCCGGCTCGGATACGACGACGCGCTCGACGTGGTCGGCGTGCACGGCGTCGGCGGGACCTGGGGCGCCATCGCCACCGGCCTGTTCGCCTGGAAAGCCGTGAACGGCGCCGGAGGCGACGGCCTCTTTCACGGCAACGCGGCCCAGCTGGGAACGCAGCTGATCGCCATCGTCGCCACCGTGGCGCTGGCGGCGCCGATGACCTGGGTGATCCTCAAGGTGGTGGATGCCCTGGTGGGCGTGCGCGTCGGCGCGGACGACGAGATGACCGGCCTCGATCTCTCGCAGCATTCCGAGAACGCGTACGTGCTGGGCGGCCCGAGCATCGGCGAGCACGTCGCCTCCTCGCACGACGAGCGCGCGCGCGCGGGCGGGAGCGCGCTGGTCGGCGCGCTGGGAAAGGGCTGAGATGAAGAAGATCGAAGCCATCATCCGTCCCTCGCGACTGGAGGAGGTCAAGGACGCGCTCAACGCCGTGGGCGTGAACGGGATGACCGTCAGCGAGGTGAAGGGATTCGGGCGGCAGAAGGGACACAAGGAGCTCTACCGCGGGGCGGAGTACATCGTGGACTTCGTGCCCAAGATCAAGATCGAGGCGGTGGTGCAGGACGACTTCGTCGGCCAGGCCCTCGGCGCGATCGAGGCGGCTGCGCGGACCGGCAGTCTCGGCGACGGGAAGATCTTCGTCTTCGAGGTCGTCGAGGCGGTGCGCGTGCGCACCGGGGAGCGCGGCAACACCGCGCTCTGATGCTGCGGCGGCGCTGTCCGCCGAAGTGATCGAGAGCGCCGGCGCCACGGGGCCGGCGCTCTTCCTTTACTTCTGCTGCTTCTCCTGCTGCTTCGCTTCCTTCTTGTTCTTGTGGTGCTGGACCAGCGCGCCGCCCGCCGCACCGACCGCCGCGCCCTTCTTGCCGCCGACCACCGCGCCGCCCGCGCCGCCGACTGCGGCGCCCTTGAGCTTGCTGTGCTTCTTCGGCGCCGGCTGGGCCTGCGTCTGCGAGGACGAGGTGTCGTCCGCCAGCGCCGCTCCGCCCACGGTCGTGGCGAGGAACACGGCGGCGAGAAGGGCGGATGAAATCTTCCTGGAACGAGCCATGGGGAAACCTCCGGTTGCTCCCTCCAACCGTGCTCATCTGCGGGGCGACCTGCAATGCGCGGCGCTTGCCCGCCCGCTGGCCGTCAGGGCGCCGCCGAACGCTCGCTGTCGAGGACAACCATCTGCGCCGAGGGGTACCGATCGCCGGCGACGGCGCCGGCGGAGACCGCGCGCTCGAGCTGCGAGAGGTCCTCCCGCGAGAGCGAGACGCGCAGCGCGCCGAGCGCGTCCGCGAGCTGCGCGCGGGTCCTCGCTCCGATCAACGGGACGACGTCTTCCCCGCGCGAGAGGACCCAGGCGATCGCGAGCTGCACCGGCGTCGCGCCTTTCTCGCGGGCGATGCGCGCGAGCGCCTCGGCAAGGGCGGCGTTGCGCTTCGCGTTCTCGCCCAGGAAGCGCGGCGCGTGCGCCCGGAAATCCGACTGGCCCTTCGGCGTGCTCCCGGTGAGCAGCCCGCGCGAGAGCACGCCATAAGCGGTGATCGAGATGCCCAGCTCCCGGATCGCGGGCAGGATGTCCCGCTCGACGCTCCGGCTCACCAGCGAGTACTCGATCTGGAGCTGCGCGATCGGGTGCACCTTCGCGGCGCGCCGGATGGTCGCGGCGCCCATCTCCGACAAACCGATGTGGCGCACGTACCCGGCGCGAACCAGGTCGGCGATCGCGCCCACGGTCTCCTCGATGGGCACCGCCGGATCGAGCCGCGCGGGCTGGTAGAGATCGACGGAGTCCGTCCGCAGCCGCCGCAACGTGTACGCGAGCGACGTCTTCACCGCCGCGGGCCGCGCGTCGAAGCCGAGCCAGGAGCCGTCGGGCCCGCGCTGGGCGCCGAACTTCACCTGGATGAAGGCGCGCTCCCGCTTTCCGGCGAGCGCCCGCCCGAGCAGCAGCTCGTTGTGGCCCATCCCGTAGAAATCGCCCGTGTCGAAGAGCGTGATCCCGGCATCGAGCGCGGCATCGATGGTAGCGATGCTCTCGCTCTCGTCCGCCGGCCCGTACATGCCCGACATCCCCATGCAGCCCAGACCAATGGCGGAGACGAGCGGTCCGTTCCTCCCAGCGCACGCGTTTGCATTGCGGCGATCTAGTCCCGCGGCCTTCCCTGCGCGACGTGAATTCTGTAGTGAACTGCGCATGACCGCTGCGATCGCCGCCCTCCTCCTGGCCGCCGGTGCGCCGGCGACCGATGCCTACCTCGATCAGACGCGCGCCCGCTGGGAAGGCGTGTCGCGGCAGATCTGGGAGCTCTCCGAACCCTCGCTGCAGGAGACGAAGTCCGCGGCGCTGATGGCCGACCTCCTGGAGAAGGAGGGGTTCAAGGTGACGCGCAACATCGGAGGGATGCCGACCGCCTTCGTCGCCACCGCCGGATCCGGCTCGCCCGTCGTCGGGATCCTCGCCGAGTACGATGCGCTGCCCGGCCTCTCGCAGCAGGCTGGCGAGGCGAAGAAGGATCCGCGCGTCGCGGACGCTCCGGGGCACGGATGCGGCCACAATCTGCTGGGGACGTCAGCGGTCGCCGCCGGCGTCGCCGCGAACCATGTCCGGACTGCGCAGAAGCTGCCCGGGACGATCAGGATCTTCGGCACCCCGGCGGAGGAGATCCTGATCGGGAAGACGTTCATGATCATGGCCGGCGCCTTCAAGGACACCGACGTGGTCCTCGCCTGGCACCCGAGCGACAAGAACGAGATCTCCTTCGGGACGCGGCTGGCGCTCACCGCCACCGAGGTGGAGTTCTTCGGCAAGACGGCGCACGCAGCCGCCTCGCCCTGGCTCGGCCGGAGCGCGCTCGACGCGCTCGAGCTGTTCGAGCACGCGATGTCGCTGATGCGCGAGCACGTCCATCCCACCGCGCGCATCCACCGCGTGATCAAGGACGGCGGGAAGGTGGCGAACATCATCCCCGACTACTCGAAGGTGCAGGTCTGGCTGCGCGACAGGAACATCGAGAGCGTGGAGGAGATCCTCGGCAGGATGCGCAAGGCGGCGGAGGGGGCGGCCCTGGGGACGGAGACGCGCGCGAAGGTCACCGTGCTCGCCTCGGTGCGGGACCCGATCACGAACACGGTCCTGGGAAAGCTCCTGCAGCGCGAGCTGGAGCGCGTCGGCGCTCCGCAGTTCGACGACAAGGATCAGGCGTTCGCGAAAGCGCTGCAGAAGGAGGTCGGCGTGCCGCAGGCGGGGCTCGCGACCGACGTGGTCCCGTTCGGGCCGGGGCACGGGAGCACGGCTTCTTCGGACATCGGCGAAGTGAGCGCGGCGGTGCCGCTCGCCGAGCTGACCGTTGCGGCGCGACCGCTCGGCACCGCTTCGCACCATTGGTCCCAGACCTCCTGCGCCGCGCACCCGCTGGGGCTCAAGGGGATGGAGGTGGCTGCGAAGGTGCTCGGGGCCTCCATTACCGATCTGTTGGCCGACCCGAAGGCGGTGGCGCAGGCGAAGGAGGAGTTCGCGAAGTCCACGCAGGGAAAGCCGTACGTCAGCCCGCTCGCGGCGGACGCGAAGCCGCAGGTGTTCTGAGATGGCGGCGTTCCGCTGGGAGATTCCGGCGCGGTTCAACATGGGGCGCGACGTGGCCGACCGGCACGGCGCGGCGCTCGCGCTGATCGAGATCGCGGCCTCGGGGCAGACGCGCGAGTTCAGGTTCGACGAGATCTCGGGGCTGTCGAACCGGCTGGCCAACGTGCTCGTCGCGCGCGGCGTCCGGCGCGGAGATCGCGTCGCCATCCTCCTGCCCCAGCGCCACGAGACTGCGATGGCGCACGTGGCGGCCTGGAAGGCCGGGATGATCTCGGTGCCGCTGTTCACCCTCTTTGGCGAGGAGGCGCTGGAGTTCCGCTTGCAGAACAGCGGCGCGGCCGCGCTGATCACCGACCGCGAGCAACTTCCCAAGCTGGCGAAGCTGCGCGACCGGCTCCCCGAGCTGAAGACCATCCTCTGCGTCGATGGCGAGGGAGAAGGCGCCCTCGATCTGCACGCGCTTCTCGCGCAAGCCTCCGACCGGTTCGCGGCGGTCGACACCGATGCCGAGGAGCCCGCGCTGATCATCTACACC
>DASREU010000157.1:0-2354 GCA_035651935.1 Myxococcales bacterium
GGAGTCCTTGTTGTAGTACTCGTCGCGGTAGATGAACATCACGAGGTCCGCGTCCTGCTCGATCTGGCCGGACTCGCGCAGGTCGGACAGGAGCGGCCGCTTGTCCGGCCTCGATTCCACCGCGCGCGAGAGCTGCGACACCGCCACCACCGGGATGTTCAGCTCGCGCGCGAGGATCTTCAGCCCGCGGCTGATCTGGCCGATCTGCTCGACACGGCTCTGCGAGCTGTCCTCCGGCCGCATGAGCTGGAGGTAGTCGACGATCAGGAGGCCCAGCTCGCGGCGCGAGTGCAGGCGGCGCGCCTTGGCGCGCACCTCGAGGATGCCGATGTCGCTCGAATCGTCAACGTAGAGCGGCGATGCGGCGAGCTTCTCGGTGGCCTTCACGACCTTCGGCCAGCGGTCCGGGCGCACGCGGCCCTTGCGCAGATCGTCGCCGTTGAGCTTCGCCTGCGACGCGATGAAGCGCTGCGCGAGCTCGGTCTCCGACATCTCGAGCGAGAACAGCGCGACCGGCCGGTCGTGGTCGATGGCCGCGTTCTCGGCGATGTTCGTGACGAGCGCCGACTTGCCCATCGAGGGCCGGGCGGCGAGCACGATCAGGTTTCCGGGCTGGAAGCCGCCGGTGAGCTCGTCGAGATCCTTGAAGCCGGACGGGGTGCCGGTGAGCGCAATCCCCTTCCGCGACACCAGCTCGAGCTTGTCCAGCTCATCGTGCAGTACGTCCTCGATCGAGCGGAGCTCGCCGGTGCGCTCCTCGTGGGCGACGTTGTAGAAGCGCCCTTCAACGCGGTCGATCAGCTCCTGGACGTCGCCCGCGTGCGCGTAGACGTCCTCCTCGGTGGTGCGCGCGGCGTCGAGCAGCTTCCGCAGCAGCGCGTGCTGCTTGACGATGCGCGCGTAGTGCCGGACGTTGCCGGCCGCCGGCACCATGTCCGGCAGCGAGCGCACGTAGGCGGGGCCGCCCGCCTCCTCGAGCTCGCCGAGCCGCGCCAGCTCGTCGCACACCGTGACCGCATCCACCGCCTCCGGGTCCGGCTTCTCCTTCAGCCGGCGCATGGCGCTGAAGATCTTCTGGTGGCGCGGCCGGTAGAAGTCCTCGGGCCGCAGCCGGGTGTCGATCAGGACGCTGTCGAGCGCCTGCTCGGCGAGCAGGATGGCGCCCAGAACCGAGGTCTCAGCCTCGAGGTTCTGCGGCGGCAGCTTGCCCGCCGCGGCTTCAGGCGCTGGAACGGAAATTGCCACGACCGCTCAAGACTGCACGCGGTCGGGGACAGAAACGAACCTGGTGGCGGCAACCAGGTGGACCACCGCTACTCCGCGGTCACGATGGTCTTGATATCGGCGGTGACACCCTCGGACACCTCCACGGTGACCATGTGCGTGCCGGTGGTCTTGATGGGGTGCTCCAGGTGGACCTTGCGGCGGTCGAGCCGGATGCCGCGCGCCTGGCGGATCGCGTCCACGATGTCCTGGGCGGTGACTGAGCCGAAGAGGCGGCCGTCGTCGCCCGCCTGCTGCGGGATCGTGAGCACGGTCTTCGTGAGCAGCGCGGCGTTCTCCTCGGCGCGCTCGGCCGCCTCGCGGGCCGCGCGCTCGGCCGCCTCCATGCGCCGCTGCGCCTCGGCGATCGCGCCCGGCGTGGCCGGCTGGGCGAGCTTCCGCGGAACCAGGTAGTTCCGCAGGTAGCCGGGCGAGACGTCGACCACGTCGCCGCGATCGCCGAGCGTCTCGACCGGCTGGAGCAGGATCGCCTGAGCCATCAACGGCCTCCGCTGATTGCGAGAACCGAGCTGTGCGAGGACGCAGGGTTGAAGGCGTATGCCAATCCGCCGAAACCCGAGGACGCCGCAGAGCGATGGTTCGCAGCCATCAGCGCTCGGCGACGTAGGGAAGGAGACCGAGCTCCCTCGCGCGCTTCACCGCGCGGGCGAGCTGGCGCTGATGGCGCCGGCATGCCCCGGTGATGCGGGCGGAGCGGATCTTGCCCTTCTCGCTCATGGCGCGACGCAGGGTGCCGAAGTCCTTGTAGTCCACGACATCGACCTTGTCGCGACAGAAGGCGCACGGCTTGCGGCGTCCGCCGGACCCGGGGCCCTTCTTGCCGTCGCGCCGCCGCGTCTGCTGCCGGCCACCACGCTGCTTTGCCACCTGAAACGAACTCCTTTGAAGCCTCTAGAACGGGATGTCGTCGTCCCCGGCTCCACCACCCGCCGGCGCCGTCTGGAAGTCGGCGGTATCCGCCGGAACGTCGCTCTGAGGCGTGAAACGACCGCCGTTCTCGGCGCCGTCCCTAGAGCCCAGGAACTGGACAGAATCGGCAATGATATCCACCGCCTGGCGCTTGTTGCCGT
>DASREU010000158.1:0-3524 GCA_035651935.1 Myxococcales bacterium
ACCAGAATCCCAGCTCGCCGTGAGCGGCCTCGTCCTTGACGATGCGGCCGAGCACCGCCCTGACCAGCGGGTGCGTGGCGGCGCGCCAGGTGCCGCGCAGCAGCGGGACCGAAACGGCCTCGCCGACGCAGAAGAAGCGGACCATCAGCTCCGCCGCCGTCATCAGTGCACCTTGGCCGGGACGAGGCGGCGGAATCAGCGATCGAGGATCGTGGAGCAGCGGCGCGCCGCCCCCGAGCTCGGTCGCCAGGCGCGCGCAGAGCTCGACGTGCACCAGCTCGTCGAGGGGAAAGCGGGAACCGACCGCGATCAGGTCGAGCGGAGCGCGTGCGGCGATCAACGCCTGGAGCGCAGCAGCGCAGGCGGCGCCGGTGCGGTGCTCCTGGAAGGCCGCTTCCGTCCAGGAACGGCGCGCGAGCAGCACCAGCTCTCTCGAATACGCCGTCGGATCGAGCGTCCCCCAGGGCAGGCCGTCCACCTCCGGCCGCATCCGCCGGTACCGCCGCTCGATGGAGCCTCCGAGCAGGCAAAGCTCGAACGGCTCCAGCGGCTCAGCCGGCGACGGGAGGACAGGCGCAGAACCCGGCATCGTCCGGCAACCCTCCATCGGGCAAGCACACTCCGGCGTCGCAGGCCGGCACGGGCTTGAGATTTCCCACGATCGGCGACGGCGTCTCTCCTCCGCATGCGCCGCAGATCGCAGCGGCCAGACCGGCGCCGGCGATCAGCAGCGGTCGCGGGAACAGCTTCCGTCTGCGCACAGGCGGATTGGGCATCGGGGGAAGCTGCGTCGGGAGGCACGCCCGGACACCGGACTGCGGCGCCGGAGTGTCAAATGCATGGCATACGGTGCGGGTGCGGTCGCCAAGCGAGGAAAGTGCGGAGCAGCAGGGAGGCGCCATTGAAGGCGGTATGGATGAACAACGGCGCCGCGAGGCCGCCGCTCCGCTGCCGCGTCCATCCGAGCGCCAGTCCAGTGACGACGACCGACGCGATGCCCGGTCCGTACGCGAGGTGTTGCACCGCGAAGAGGATCGCGCTGATCCACAGCGCGGTCGGGGACGAGAACAGCCGCTCGAGCCAGGAGAGCAGGACGCCGCGGAAGAGAAGCTCCTCGCCCAGGGGCGCGAGCACCACGGCGTCGGCGGCGAACATCAACATTCCCGACTGCGGCAGGCCGGTCACCGTCGCCCACGGGTCGCCCGCGGAGGATCGAAACCACGGCGCCGAGCAACGGGATGACGCCGAACGGCACCGCGAGATGGAAGTTTCGGCGCGCCCGCTCCTCGCTGGTGTTCTCCCGATGATCCGACGCCACGCCCGCATCCTTGCACGGGTTGCAGAACGGCCCTCATTCAGGCGCCTCTGGCCAGGATCGCGCTGCCGGGTTACGAGGGGGCGCCATGGACATCCTCCACGACGCGCTCGGCTTCGCCGCCAAGGGTTTCATCGTCTTCGCCACGATCGCCGTCACCTTCCTCTTTCTCGCCGCCCTCGCCAGGCGGTTCCGGCCGGGCGGCCCGGGGCTCCGGGTCACGCCGTTGAACAAGAGGATCGAGGCGATGGGCGACGCCTTGCGCGCCGCGATGTCCGGAAAGAAGGAGGTGCGAAAGCTCCTCAAGGCTCGCAAGAAGCTGGCGGTGGAAAAGGCCCGCGGGAGGCCGAACGTCTTCGTCCTCGACTTCAAGGGCGATCTGTTCGCCACCGCGGTCAGGAGCCTCCGCGAGGAGGTGAGCGCGGTCGCCGCGGTGGCCGGCAAGGAAGACGAGGTGGTCGTCCGGCTCGAGAGCGCGGGCGGCGCGGTCCCACACTATGGCCTGGCCGCGGCGCAGCTGCTCCGGCTCCGCGACAAGTCGATCCGGGTCACGGTCTGCATCGACCGCATCGCCGCGAGCGGTGGCTACATGATGGCCTGCGTGGCGGACCGCGTGGTCGCCGCGCCGTTCGCGATCATCGGCTCGATCGGGGTGGTGGCGCAGGTGCCGAACCTGCACCGGCTCCTGAAGAAGCACGACGTCGATTTCCAGGAGATGACCGCCGGAGAGTTCAAGCGGACGGTCAGCGTCTTCGGCGAGATCACGGAACGGGGCCGGCAGAAGTTCCAGGAGGAGCTGGAGGACACGCACCTTCTCTTCAAGGAGTTCGTCAAGGCGCAGCGGCCGCAGCTCGACGTGGAGAAGGTGGCCACCGGAGAGCATTGGATGGCTCGACGCGCCGCCGACCTCGGCCTGGTCGATCAGCTCGGCACGAGCGACGAATATCTGCTGGGCCGCGCGGCCGAGGCCAACCTCTACCGCGTGTGCTTCGAGAGACCGCGGTCGCTGCGCGAGCGTCTCGGGCGCTCCGTCGCGCAGGCGATGGATCAGTCGGTGATCGCGGTGCTGACGCGGCTCCTGGGCCTCGAGGTCCGCTGACCGTGTGGATCAACGCACCCGGCGGCGCGCGCCTGCACGCCGTCGATCAAGGCAAGGGCGATCCCGTCCTCTGGCTGCAGGGGCTGAACGCGCCGGCGGCGGCCTGGGCGGTGCAGCTGGCGCATTTCTCACAGACGCACCGCAGCATCGCGCCGGACGCGCGCGGGGTCGGGCAGAGCGATGCCCCGCCCGGCCCGTACACCACCCGGCAGCTCGCCGCGGACGCGCTGGCGGTGCTCGACGCGACCGGAGTCGAACGGGCGCACGTCGTCGGGCTGTCCCTGGGCGGGGCGGTCGCGCAAGAGCTGGCGCTGGCCGCTCCGGAGCGAGTCCGCTCGCTCGCGCTGCTCTCCACGTTTGCCGCGCAGTCTCCGAGATCGCGCGCGCTCCTCGAAGCCTGGCGCACGCTGTACCCCGTCGCCGCTGCCGATGAAAGATTGCGCAAGGCTTGGGAACTGCAGGCGTATTCCTGGCTCTTCACCGATCGCTTCTGGCGGAGTCCAGCCAACGTGCGCGCCGCGCTGCGCTTCGCCTCGACCCAGCCCCTGCAGCCCGCGCAGGGTTTCGTCGGCCAGGTCGACGCGGCGCTGTCGCACGACTCGCGCGACCGGCTTCCGGCGCTGGACGTTCCCACGCTCGTGATCCACGGCGCCCTCGACCAGCTCTCGCCGAAGGAGAACGGCGAGGAGTTGGCGCGGCTGATCGCGGGTGCGGAGTTGCTCGTCCTTCCCGAGGTCGGGCACGCGGTGAATCTCGAAGGGCAACGCCCCGTGAACGCTGCGCTGCGCGCCCTGTGGAAGCGCGTGCCGTAACGCTCCACCGCGGTCCACACCTCTGGCACATCGCTTGCTCGTTTGCCCGGGAAACCGCCCGCGAACGGCGCAATCGGAAAAAACGACTGCGTGCCGTTCACAAACACACGGTCGATTTCGGGTGAGGGAGAGCAATGCTGGAGCAACCGAATCAGGTCCTGGTGATCGACGATGACGAGGCGGCGCGCGAGATCCTCGTCGAGCTGTTGGGGCGGATCGGATTTCACGCGTTCGCCGCGGCGGACGGCAAGGCCGGCCTGGAGTGGCTGGCCGGAGCGGCGGCGCCGCCCCAGGCGGT
>DASREU010000159.1:0-6554 GCA_035651935.1 Myxococcales bacterium
CGCCGAGCCCTTGCAGGATGCGCGCGAGCACCAGCGTGCCGAGGCCGGGCGCCAGGCCGCAGAGCGCGGACGCGACGGTGAAGATGGCGAGGCCGGCGACGAACATGCGCTTCGCGCCCAGCCGGTCGCCCAGGCCGCCCGCGAGCAGGAGCAGGCTCGCGAACGCCAGCGTGTACCCGTCGATCACCCACGAGAGCCCGCGCACACCGGTTCCCAGGCCGGTCTGGATCGCGGACACCGCCACGTTCACCACCGTGACGTCGAGCAACGCCATGGAAAGGCCGAAGCTGCTGGCGACCAGGGTCCATCGCGCCGAGGATCGTTCGGAAAGCATCGGGGTCCTCCCGGGACCCTGCATGGATGCACGGCTCCCTCGCAGGGATGCCCTGCAATTTCGCTCTCCATCCATGCAAGAATGCAGCGCGATGCCGGACTGGAGCGACCTGCGGTTCTTCCTGGAGGTGGCGCGCAACGGCACGCTCGCCGCGGGCGCCCGCAAGCTGGGAGTGGACAGCAGCACCGTCGGCAGGCGTCTCTCCGCCCTCGAGCGCGAGCTGGGCGCCAAGCTGTTCACGCGCACGCCCGACGGCCTCGCGCTCACGGCCGCCGGCGAGGCGATGCGGAGCGCCGGCGTCGAGATGGAGCAGGCGGTCTTGCGGGGCGAGCAGCGGGCGCTCGGCGCGGATCGACAGCTCTCGGGCTTGGTCCGCGTCGCCACCACGGAGATGCTCGGCGAGGTGGTCATCCTGCCGGCGCTGCGCACCCTGCATGAGCGCCATCCCCAGATCCGGGTCGAGCTGCTCACCGGCAGCGGCCAGCTCGACATCGCCCGCCGCGAGGCCGACGTGGCGCTGCGCTACGTCCGCCCGGATCGCGGCGACCTCGTCGCGCGCCGCGCCGGGAAGGTGGCGTTCGCCGCGTACGCATCGAAGAAGTACCTCGCGGCCCGCGGGTGCCCCGTGCGCGGCGGCGGCCTGTCGGGGCATGACATCGTCGCCTACAACTCCAGCATCCCGCACTGGCCGGCGGGGCAGCTTGGAGGCGAGCCGCTGGGCGATGCGCGCATCGTCCTGCGGACCAACAGCACCAGCATGCTGGTGAAGGCCGTCCGCCTCGGGCTCGGGATCGGCCCCCTGCCCTGCTTCCTCGCGCGGGCGGATCGCACCCTCGAGCGCGTCCCGTCCGCGACGCCGCCCACGGCGGACGAGCTCTGGCTGGTGGTGCACGAGGACGTGCGGCGCACCACACGCGTGCGCGCCGTGATCGACGCGATGGAGGCGCGCCTTTCGCAGGTGGAGGCGGATCTCTCGGACGGCAGCGAAGGTTGAGCGCGACCGCGCGCCGCTTCGACCAAAATGATGCTCCGCCCGCGCACCTGTTGTACCAAGGATCGGTGATCGCCTTTCGCGCGGAGAGGAACTGAATGCCGGTCTTCTTCGTGCTCGCGGCGCTCCTCTCGCCGGCGGACCCGCCGCGGGCGCAGCTCATGCTCGCGCAGCGGCAGAGCTCGCCGAAGCCCTCCGGCAAGCCTCCGCGCGACGACTTCGAGCTGCTCCCGAAGGAGGCGACGCCGGACGCGGCCGCGATCGCGCGCCAGCGGGAGCTGGAGCGGCAGCTCGAAAAACGTCGGACCCTGCTGCGCTACCACCAGATCGGCGGCTTCTTGACCGTGGGCAGCCTGACCGCCACGGCCGTGCTCGGCCAGCTCGACTACCACGACAAGTACGGCGGAGGGGGCGACGTCGGCACTTTCCACCCATGGCACCGCTGGGTGGCCGTCGCCAGCACGGTCATCTTCGCCGGGACGGCGTCGCTGGCCGTGTTCGCGCCCGCGCCGATCGACAGGCCGGTGCGCCTCGACACCGCGACGGTCCACAAGATCGCGATGACGGTCGCCGCCGCGGGAATCGCGACGCAGATCGTCCTCGGCATCGTCACCGCGTCGAAAGAGGGGCAGACGGCCCAGCGCGACTTTGCGCTCGCGCACCAGATCGTCGGCTACACCACCCTGGCGGCGTCGCTGACGGGGTTCACGGTCCTCGCCTTCTGAGGGTCAGAAGTAGATGTTCGCGGAGAGCGAAGAAGTCGCGGTGCTCAAGGTGGTGTAGACAGGCGTGCTCGCGGGTCCGCCGAGGTTCGCGAGCTTCAACGAGAGCTCCAGCAAGGCGCCCACCGAGAAATGGCTGGTGAAGAAGTACTCGACGCCGACCCCGGCGCCCAGGCGGAGAAAGAAAGCCGCCTCGGCGGCGACCGCCGGCGAGTTCTCGCGTCCCAGGCTCCCGGACGGCTGGAGGAAGACGCCCACGTGGTTGCGCTTGAAGGGATAGAAGCGCAGCCCCGCGCTGACGTTGAAGAGCGTGTTCTGGCCGGCTCCGCCGGGCGTGAGCGGCGCGAGCAGGCCGACGTCGATGCGCGCGGCGACGTCGTTGAAGACGAAATAGGTGGCGCCGATCCTCGGCTCGCCGCCGCCGGGGAGGAGGAAGGAGACTCCGGCGGTGCCGCGCGTCGTGGGGTAGCCGCCCTCGGGAGACGACGACGGCGTGACGGCGGCGATCAGCAGCAGCGCGACGAGGTGCATGGAACCTCCTCGATCGTTCTCGCACCCCCGAAGCCGATTCGAAAACTTTCGATAATGCCCAGCCCGGCGCACCCGGGACGACGATCCCCCACCCGCGACTACCGCGGCGACGAAGAGGGCACTTCCGCCCGCGGTGTCGCCGTAGCTGCCTTCCGGGTGATTCGTTAGCCTCGCGGTTTGTCCTGGTTCCGGAGGCGGCATGAGCGGCACGCCCGCACGGTCCATCGGATCCTTCGCCGCCGCGCTTGCCCTGCTGGCGGCGTGCACGGGCAAGCTGGACGTGACCTTGCCCGGGCCCGTCACCGAGGGACAGATCGAGCCCGTCTCCGTCGCCATCTCGCTCACGAAGGTCAAAGGGCTCCTCACCGGGTTGCCGCCGACCGACGTCGAGATCCAGGCCGTGCAGGCAGACCCCAACGCGCTGCGCGGACTCGTCCAGCAATGGATCGCCACGCCGCAGCACACCGCCAAGCTGCTCGGGTTCTTCTCCAACGCCTTCCAGCAGAGCCAGTCGGTGTCGGCGGACTTCAACGATCAGCTCGCGGACGCGGAGGGGATCATCGACGCGCGGCTGCTCGAGAACCTCCACGAGAGCTTCGCCCGGACCGCGCTGCAGCTGGTGCAGGAAGGCGCGCCGTTCACGTCCGCCATGACCACGCGGCGGTTCATGCTCACCACCCGGCTGATGCTGCTCTACGCCTATCTCGACGGCATCCAGGTGAACGACGGCGGAGACAACGTCGATCTGTTCGCGAAAGCGAACCCGGGCTTCAAGTTCACCCTGACGGCGAAAGCGGGCGTCATCCCGCTCAGCGAGACCTTCGATCGCAACAGCCCGAACTACATGATCTTCTACGCTCCCCAACTCGCCGGCGCCGCGTACGACGGCCTCTGCCCGCAGGACCCGATCGTCTACGACGGCCGCGACGGCCAGGACTCGGTGAGCGCCGCCCTGTACGTCACCTTGCAGGGCAAGCCGGACTCCTTCACCGTTCCGACGGGGAGCGGTGACGACCACGAGTGCCAGCCGCCCGCGTTTCCTGCCGCGTACCAGCCGCTCACGGCAGGCGACAGCCAGGAGTGGCACATGGTCGAGGTCGTCCAGGCGGGGCCTGACGAAGGCACGAGCAGCGTCCTTGACCTGACGAACTTCCGCACCGGCGGGAACCTCCTCTTGCGGACGCCGCGGGTCGGGTTCTTCACCACGCCGTCGTTCCTCGCCGAGTGGAACACGAACAACAGCAACCAGGCCCGCGTCACCGCCAACCAGACGCTGATCGTCGCCCTCGGTCACGCGATCAGCCCGCAGAACGCGACCCCTCCTCCCTCGACGGCGTCGGTCGATCTGGCGCACGCGCCGGAGGGCTCCGCCTGCTACGCCTGCCACCAGTCGCTCGACCCGATGCGGCAGTTCTTCCGGCAGCAGTACAGCTACTACTTCCATCCCCAGACCAGCCAGAAGGAGATCTCGCTGCCGGGATCGTTCGGGTTCCGCGGCGCCAGCGTCTCCGGCAGCAACATCTTCGATCTCGCCACCGAGCTCTCGGCGCATCCCGACTTCGCCGGCGCGTGGGTGCAGAAGCTGTGCACCTGGGCGAACTCCGCGCGCTGCGACGAGACGGACGGCGAGTTCGCGCGGGTCGCGGCGATGTTCGCCAACAGCGAATACGACTGGAAGACGCTGGAGGCGACGCTCTTCTCCTCGCCGCTCGTCACCTATCTGGCGCCCACCAGGACGGTCTCGCAGGGCGGCGAAGTCTTCCCGGTCTCGCGGCGCGAGCACCTGTGCGGGGCGCTCTCCAACCGCCTCGCCATCCCGGACGTCTGCGGGCTCGACGTGAACACCGTGGTCCCCAAGGGGCTGAAGCAGGTGCAGTTCATCGCGCGGGTGCTGCCGTCGGACGCGTACAGCCGCGGCGCCGAGGAGCCGGTCCTGGCGAACGATCCCAACCTCTTCTTCCGCACCGGCATGGAGAACATCTGCGCCACGCTCGCCGCCACCCTGATCGACGCCGCCGGGGCGCGCTGGTCGAGCGCTTCGCCCGATGCCGCGATCGCCGACTTCGTGCACACGCTGATGGGCGTGGGGGCCGGCCGCGACGCGACGCCGCTCTCGATCCTCGGCGATCACCTGGCCGCGGCGCGCGCCGCCGGGCTCTCGGCGAGCGACGCGCTCAAGTCGACGTTCGTGCTCGCCTGCCTCTCGCCGTCGGTGGTGGGGATGGGTCAATGACCATGAACCTGACGCGCCGCAAGCTGCTGCTGGAGACGCTGTTCGGGGCGGGATTGCTCGGCCTGCGTTCGCTCGCCACCGGCATCCCGATCGCCGTCCTGGCGAATCCGCGCCGCGCCGGAGCCCAGGTCGCAGGCTGCTCGTCGAACCCGGCGGCGCAGTACATCCTGCTCAGCTCGTCTTCCGACGGCGATCCGCTGAACGCCAACGTCCCGGGCATGTACCAGATCCCCGACATCGCCCATCCGCCGGCGGTGACGATGGCGCCGGCGCAGCTCACGCTCTCCGGCCAGACCTTTACCGCCGCGACGCCCTGGGCACAGCTTCCGCAGGCGCTGCTCGACCGCACCTGCTTCTTCCACCACGGCACGTACACGGTCGTGCATCCCGATCTCGCGAACGTCATGTCGCTGCAGGGCTTCGTCTCGCACCACGAGATGCTGGTCTCGCTCCTCTCGGAGCAGCTGGCCGGATGCCTGGGGACGGTGCAGACGCAACCGCTGGCGCTCGGTCCGCGCAGCGCCTCGGAGGGATTGACCGTCGGCGGGCGGCCGCAGCCGATCCTCTCGCCGTCCGCGCTCGCCTCGCTGCTCTCCTCGCCGGCAGGGGCGCTGGGGCAGATCCAGAAGATCCGCGATGCCGACCTCGACCGCCTCAACCAGTGGTACCGGGACAACGGCAACTCGGCGCAACGCGGGTTCATCGACCGCTACGCGCTCTCGCAGCAGCAGGCGCGCAGCGTCTCCGAGACCCTGCTCAGCTCGCTCGCCGCGATCAAGGACAACAGCGCCGATTCGCAGGTCGCGGCGGCGCTGATCCTCTTCCGCATGAACATCAGCCCGGTGGTGAGCATCCACATTCCCTTCGGCGGCGACAACCATACGGACACCGCGCTGGCGAGGGAGACCGCCGAGACGATCGCCGGGGTGGCGACCATCGGAAACCTCTGGACGCAGCTCAACGCCGCCGGATTGCAGGACCGGGTCTCCTTCGCCACCATGAACGTCTTCGGGCGCACGCTCAGCGCCGCGAAAGGCAACGGCAGCGGCCGTACGCACCAGGGCGACCACCACGTCGCGGTGCTGATCGGCAAGCCCTTCAAGGGCGGCGTGGTCGGCGGGGTGGAAGCGGGCGGCGACGACTACCGGGCGACCTCCATCGATGCGGCGACGGGCAGCGCGGTCCCGGGCGGGAGCGGAAACGTGCCCTTCTCGGAGACCCTCTCCGCGATGGGCAAGACCCTCGGCGTCGGCTGCGGCGTCAGCGGCGAAGTCCTCGATCTCAGCATCCGCGGAGGGAAAGTCGTCGCGGGTGCGTTGGCCGGGTAGGGTTACGGCATGGGCGACGATCTCGGCCGCCGCGCACTGCTCCGCTGCGGCGCGGCCTGCGCGCTCGCCTCCGCCTGCGGGAAGTTCGTCGACGAGCCCGTGGCCATCGAAGCGGGAACGCCGACAAAAGGGCTGCTCTCGGTTCCCGTCGCCCGGACGCCGGAGCTCTCGCAGGCCGGCGGCAGCGTGCTCCTGCACGTGAACGCCACCGACTTCGTCGGCCGGCGCGTGTCGGTGCTGGTGGCCAACACGAGCTCGCAGGGGCTGCGGGCGTACGGCGCCTATTGCCCGCACTCGGGATGTGAGGTGGCCTGGGTGGACGGGGAGGATTCGGTGGTCTGCCCCTGCCACCTCTCGCGCTTCTCGGTCGATGGGACGGTCACCCATCCGCCGGCGGTCGCCGACCTCGACAGCT
>DASREU010000160.1:0-3126 GCA_035651935.1 Myxococcales bacterium
ATCCACTACGCAGAGAAGGACGAGAGGATCAACGCCGGCATCCCGGCGTTCGAGGCCGCGCTCGAGGCCAAGCACGTGAAGTACGAGATGTTCACGTATCCCGGCACGCAGCACGGCTTCAACAACGACACCACGCCGCGCTACGACAAGCAGGCCGCGACGCTCGCCTGGAAGCGCACCATGGACTTCTTCAACGCGAACCTGCGCCGCTGACGCCGTCAGCCCGGCGACGCGCTCTCGAAGTCTTCCAGCCAGTACTCCTGCTCGCCCCGCTTGCCCGCGGCGCGCCGGTCCTTCTCCAGCGCGCGCAGCTGGACCCTGCGGATCTTCCCGGAGATCGTCTTCGGCAGCTCGGCGAACTCCAGCCGGCGGATGCGCTTGTACGGCGCCAGCCGCGCTTTGGTGAAGAAGAGGATCTCGCGCGCCAGCTCGGCGGACGGCTGGAACTCGGGCTTGAGCACCACGAAGCACTTCGCGACCGAGAACCGGAGCGGGTCAGGGCTGGGGATGATCGCCGCCTCGGCCACCGCGGGGTGCTCGATGAGCGCGCTCTCCAGCTCGAAGGGGCTGATGCGGTAATCGGAGGACTTGAAGACGTCGTCCCCGCGGCCCACGTACGTGTAGTACCCGTCCTTGTCCCGGACGGCTTCGTCGCCGGTGCGATAGAACCCGCCCGCGGTCGCCGCCTGGGTGCGGCCCGGATCGTCGAGGTACCCGGCCATCAACCCCAGCGGCCGCGGATCGAGCCGCAGCGCGATCTCGCCCTCGTCCGCCTCCTTGCCGTTCGCGTCGAGCAGCGCGACCTGGTACCCCGGAAGCGCGCGGCCCATCGAGCCGAGCTTGATCGGCTGTCCCGGGCTGTTCCCGATCTGCGCGGTCGTTTCGGTCTGCCCGTAACCGTCGCGAATGGTGATGCCCCACGCCCGCTGCACCTTCTCGATCACCTCCGGATTCAGCGGCTCGCCGGCGCTCAGGAGCTCGCGCAGCGCCGCCGGCCGGGCGCCCTGGTCCTCGAGCACGAGCATCCGCCAGACCGTGGGCGGGCAGCAGAGCGTCGCCACCGACTTCTCCCGCAAGAGGCCGATGGTGCGCGCCGCATTGAAGCGCGGCGCGTCATGGACCAGGATCGACGCGCCCGCATTCCAGGGAGCGAAGAAGCTGCTCCAGGCGTGCTTGGCCCACCCTGGAGAGCTGATGTTCTCGTGCACGTCTCCTTCGCGCATCCCGATCCAGTACATGGTGGAGAGGTGCCCGACGGGATAGCTCTGCTGCGTGTGCAGCACCAGCTTCGGACGCGCGGTGGTGCCGGAGGTGAAGTAGAGGAGCAGCGGATCGTCGGGCGCCGTCGGCTCGCGCGAGGGCAGCTCGTTCTTGCCGCCGCGCGCTTCGTCGAACGCGGTCCACCCGGGCTCGCTGCCGCCGACCACCAGACGCGTCCTGAGCACGTCGAAACCGGCCAGCTTGCCGGCGACGCTCGCTTCCGCGACCGCATGGCGGACGTTCCCGCGGGAAATCCGGTCGGCGAGGTCGTCGCGGGTGAGCTGCGTGGTCGCGGGGATGATGACCGCGCCGAGCTTCATGGCGCCCAGCATCAGCTCCCACAGGGGCAGCGTGTTGGGCAGCATGACCAGGACGCGATCGCCCTTCTCCACGCCGCGCTGGTGGAGCCAGTTGGCCACGCGCGTGCTGCGCTCCGACAGCTCAGCGAACGTCGCGGAGACCTCGCGGGGTTTGTCGCCGCCGTCGTGAACGATCCGCAGCGCCGTGCGCGTGTTGCCGCGGGCGTATTCGTCGAACCAGTCGATGGCCCAGTTGAACCGCGGCAGACGCGGCCAGGCAAACTGCTTGACCGCGGCCTCGTAGTCGGTCCGGTGACGCAACAGGAGCTCGCGTACCTGGGAAAAGGCCTGTGTCGCGTTCATGGCGTCCTCCGCGCCAGGGTGGAGGACGCACCCTCGCGCCGCTCTCGCCCGCGCGCAAGGCGCGGGTTGTCGCAACCGTGCTTTTCCGGCCGCGCTGTGTCGAGCGAGGCTTCGCCTGCTAACCTCGCGGCATGTTCATCGGGCACTTTGCTCTCGCGCTGGCCGCCAAACCCGTCTCACCGCGGACGTCGCTGGGAACGCTCTTCGCGGCCACGCAGCTCGCCGACCTGGTCTGGCCGATCCTCCTCCTGCTCGGCGTGGAGACGGTGCGTGTGGACCCGGGGAACACCGCGTTCACGCCGCTCGATTTCGCCAGTTATCCCTGGACCCACAGCCTCCTGATGGCGCTCGTCTGGGCGGCAGCTTTCGCGCTCGCTTATTTCGCACGGACGAGGCTCGCCCGGGGCGCCTGGGTGATCGGGGTGCTGGTCTTCTCGCACTGGGCGCTCGACTTCGTCACCCATCGTGCCGATCTGCCGCTCGCTCCAGGCGCTGCGAAGGTAGGGCTGGGTCTCTGGAGCTCCGTTCTGGCGACGGTCCTCGTCGAAGGCGCCCTGTTCGCGGCGGGGGTCCTGGTGTACGTGAAAAAGACGCGCCCGCGCGATCGCACCGGCCGGCTGGCTTTCTGGGCGCTGGTCGTCTTCCTGATCGCCGTCTACGTCTCGAACATCCTGGGCCCGCCCCCACCAGGTGCGCGCGCCGTCAGCATCGTCACCTTGTCCATGTGGCTCTTCGTCCCCTGGGGAGTGTGGATCGACCGGCACCGCGAGCCCGTCAGTCCCGCTCCGCTGGTTTGATCAGCGCGATCGTCATCGGCGCTGCGCGTCGCGCTCGCGCGCAAATGCCACGAACCAGTCCAGCGAAGCGGGGTTCCCCATCGCGTCGCGGTTCGCGGATCGTTCGGGGGGCTGTCCGAGGAGGATCTTCTTCACCGGCAACTCCATCTTCTTGCCCGAGAGCGTCCGCGGCACCTCCGGGATGGCGAACACCTCGTCGGGGACGTGGCGGGGAGAGATCTTCACGCGGATGGCCTCGAACAACCGCCGGCGCAGATCCGGGGGAACGGTCGTCCCCCCTTCGCGGAGGACGACGAACAGCGGGAGGAACGACTCGCGCCCGAGGTACTCGAGATCGACCACCAGCGAGTCCGTCACTTCCGGGAACTCCTCCACCACGCGGTAGATCTCGCTCGTCCCCATGCGGA
>DASREU010000161.1:0-11795 GCA_035651935.1 Myxococcales bacterium
CGGCTGCGGATGCTGGTGCTCGTCTACTTCCTCTTCATGCTCGGCTTCACCATGATGGAAGCGACCCTGACGCTGTTCATCGAGCGGCGCATCGGCGCGCGCGACCATGCCGAGCTGGTGCGGCGGGTGGGGTACCTCTTCGGGTTCATCGGCGTCATCCAGGTGGCGCTGCAGGGGGGCCTGGTGGGGCGGCTGGCGCGGGTGTTCGGCGAACGCAAGCTGCTGATCGCGGGCTGCGCCTTCACCGCGGTCGCGCTCGGGGCGCTGCCGGCGGCGGCCTCGTGGGCGGGGATCTACGGCTGCGCTTTCGGGCTCGCCTGCGGGCACGGCCTCTCGCAACCTTCGGTGGCGAGCCTGATCTCGCGCGCGGCCTCCGCCGAGACGCAGGGCGGCGCGCTCGGAGTCTCGCAGTCGGCGGCCAGCCTTGCCCGCGTGATCGGCCCCGCCCTGGGAGGAGCCCTCTTCGAGCACGCGACGCCGGGGACTCCGTACTTCGTCGCCGCGGCGCTTTCGCTCGCCGCGGTCGTCTGCGCGGGGATGGGCCGGACCGAGCCGGCATAGGTCCGCTTGTAGCGCCGCCCGATTGCCAGCTATGAATCGGCGCGGAGAAACCCTATGCGCGCGTCAGTGATCGGCGGCGGAAGCTGGGGCACGGCGCTGGCCTCGGTCCTCGGGCACAACGGCCATGACGTCACCATCTGGTCGTTCGAAAAGGACGTGGCGGAGGCGATCGCGGAGCGCCACGAGAACACCACCTATCTTCCCGGGCTGCGCCTCCCGGAGCGCGTCACGGCGACGGCCGACTTCGGCCAGGCGCTGGCCGGCGCCGAGCTCGTGGTCGCGGTCAATCCGTCCCACGTCACGCGGGCGGTGATGAAGAACGCGCTCCCGTTCCTTCCCAAGGCGACGCCGATCGTCAGCGCCACCAAGGGGATCGAGAACGACACGCTCTTCACCATGCACGAGGTGCTGGAGGACGTGCTCCCGCCCGAGCTGCATCCGTACCTGGTCTGCCTCTCCGGGCCTTCGTTCGCGAAGGAGACGATGCAGAGGATGCCCACCGCGGTGGTGGTGGCGTCGCCCTGGGAGAAGATGGCGCAGAAGGTCCAGCGGCTCTTCTCCAACGATCACTTCCGCGTCTACACCTCGCCCGACGTGGTGGGGGTGGAGCTGGGCGGCTCTCTCAAGAACGTTTGCGCCATCGCCGCCGGCATTTCCGACGGCATGGGATTCGGCAGCAATACGCGGGCGGCGATCATGACGCGCGGGCTCGCCGAGCTGGTGCGGATGGCGGTGAAGAAGGGCGCGAACCCGATCACCCTCAGCGGCCTCGCCGGGATGGGCGACCTGGTCCTCACCTGCACCGGCGACCTCTCGCGCAACCGCACCGTCGGCCTCGCTCTGGGCCGCGGACAGAAGCTGAAGGAAGTCCTCGCGGGCATGACCCAGGTCGCGGAAGGCGTGCGCACGGCGAAGAGCGTGCACGACCTGGCGAAGAAGCTCGGCGTCGACGTCCCCCTGCATGAAGCCGTTTACCGGATCCTCTACGAGGACCTGCCGGCCAAGGCCGCCGTCCAGTCGCTCACCTCACGCGAGCTGAAGTCGGAGTTCCAGCTTCACTGACCGGGGAGACGATCGACGTCTTCGCGGCGCCGGATGCGTGCGCGCGACCAGCGATGGCTTGGGCTCGCGTCTGCCGATTCAGGTCTTCCTCGCCGGCCGCGCAAAAAAAGAATTGAGTATTGTGTCCCCGAGCATGATGTGGCTGGCTCCGCAAGAGCAGAGAGGTACGTCGCCCTCGGAGTGAGGGTTGGACGTTCAGGGGGTCCTCGGCGCGCTTTCGCATTCGAGCATTCGCGCTCTGCGCGGCGCATAGGCTGGATCCGTCGGTAGGTCGCAGTCGAATTAACGAGCTCTCCGGCTCACGGGGACACTCGCGATCTCTACCTCTGGAAAGGCGTCGAGTACCTCTCTCCTCGCTCGAGCAGCTGTCGTTCAGCCGCGCTGCTCGTAGATCGTTCCGTCTCGCCAGAGCGCGTAGAGGATTCCCGCGAGTTTGCGCGCCAGCGCCACCGTCGCCGCCTGACGTCCACGGCGATGGGCGACCTCCGCTGCCCACTCTTGCAGTCGCCGCGCCTCCGCTCTGCGGCAGCGCACCTGGAGGACCCAGGCAGCCTGTACCAGTACCCACCGGACGGTGCTCGGTCCTGCCTTGGTGATACTCAAGCGTTGCTGGCGCTCTGAGCTGGAGCTCTCTCCTGGCGCCAGTCCGAGATACGCCTCCAGCCGGTGCGCGGACTTGAATCGGCGCACATCGTCGATCGCCGCCACGAAACGCACCGCGGTCGAGGGTCCGATCCCGGGCACGGTCATCAGCCGGGCGCAGAGCTCGCTGTTCTCCGCCAGAGCTTCGATCTGCTGCTCGCTGGCCTGGATCTTCCCGTCCAGTGTCTCCAAGGTCTCCACCTGCATCCTCACGTACTCCGGTAGCTGCACTGCTGCGCGGATCCGCCTCGCACAGCTCGACGCCTGGCCGGTTCGCAAGCGCACGCCCTGCCCACGCAGCCACCCGCGCAGGTTGTTGATCAGCTTGGTGCGCGAGCTCAACAGCACGTCGTGCATTCCGCAGATGGTCTTCCACTCTCGTGATTCCGCGCTCGGGATGTGCACCGACGGTAAATCGATGCGACAGGACACTTCGCTCAGTACACGGGCATCCCGACGGTCCGTCTTGGTTCTGCGTGCCCCCACCCCCAGCGTTCGCACCAACGTCGCCGGGACCACCCGCACTTCGTGACCCGCCAAGGCGGCTGCGTCCGCGATGCGAAATGCTTCCGCTGCCGTCTCCACGATCACTCGGCACTTGCGCGGAAGCTCCTGTAAGTAGGCCGGCAAGGATGAGGTATCTTGCGGCCCTTCGAACAGCACCGTCCCGTCGCTTGCTCGGATGCAAATCTGGGATTTCCTTCCTCCCAGATCGATCGCACAATGGTCCATGGCTGGTTCCTTCCGTTTGCGCCTTGAGCGCGGCTCGTAAACAGCGACCGTAAACCGGTCGCTCGTTCAACGTGGAGGAGCCAGCCACTTCATCGAGTCTAATTAGCCGAATTAGAGGGCGGAGCGGAGGGAGCGGACCAGGGTGGCGGTGGCTTCGATGCCCTGGTCGTGGTGGAGGGCGACGAGGGCGGTGCCGACGACGACGCCGTCGGCTTTGCCCTTCAGGGCGGCGGCCTGGTCGGGGCGGGAGATGCCGAAACCGACAGCGACCGGGGCGGGAGAGATGGAGCGGAGCTCGGCGAGCCGAGCTTCGAGGTCTTCGGGCAGCGCCGCGCGAACTCCGGTCACGCCGGTGACGCTGACATAATAGACGAATCCGCGGGCGGCGCGGGCGATGCGCGCCGCGCGGTTGGCCGAGGTCGTGGGAGCGATCAGTGGAACGAGATCCAGACCTTCGGACGCGAGATCCTCGCGCAGCGGGCCTGCTTCTTCGAGCGGCAGATCGGGAACGATGGCGCCGCACAATCCCGCCTCGCGCAGCCCGCGGGCGAATGCGCGGGAGCCCATCGACTCGATCGGGTTCATGTAGCCCATCACCACCGTGGGCGCGCGCAGCCGCAGCCGCGAGACCATCGCCAGGAGGTCGCGCACGGTGGTCCTCGCGGCGATGGCCCGCGTGGCCGCGGCCTGCAGCACCGGGCCGTCGGCGATCGGGTCCGAGAAAGGCAACCCCAGCTCGATCACGTCCGCGCCAGCCGCGTCGATGGCCTGCAGCAATGCCGCCGTGTCGCCATCGCCGCCCATCGCGTAGCACACCAGGGCGGTGCGCCCGTCGGCGCGTGCCTTCGCGAATGCGTCGGAGAGGCGGCTCATTTCAGCGCCTCGAGGATGGTCGCCAGGTCCTTGTCGCCGCGCCCCGAGAGATTCACCACGATCAAACCGCCGCTCACCGAAGGCAGCGCCGCGACCGCGTGCGCGGATTCGAGCGCGCAGAGGATTCCTTCGCTCCGCGCCAGCGTCTGGAACGCCTGCAGCGCCTGCGTATCGGTGGCCGAGAGCACCTTCAAGCGCCCCTGGTCGCGCAGGTGCGAGAGCTCGGGCCCGACGCCGGGATAGTCGAGGCCGGCGCTGATCGAGTGCGCCTCCGCGATCTGCCCGTCCTCCGTCTGCAGCACGTAGGAGCGCGACCCATGGAGCACTCCGGGGCGTCCCTTCGCCAGCGACGCGCCATGCTTTCCGCTCTCCAGCCCGTGCCCCCCCGCCTCCACCCCGTACAGCGCGACGGAAGGCTCGCGCACGAACCGGTGCAGCGCGCCGATCGCGTTCGAGCCCCCGCCGACGCAGGCCACCACCGCGTCGGGAAGCCGCCCTTCGACCCGGACGATCTGATCGGCGATCTCCTCGCCGATGATCTTCTGCAGCTCGCGCACCAGCACGGGATACGGGTGCGGTCCCGCCGCGCTGCCCAGGCAGTAATACGTCGTGCGCACGTTCGTGACCCAGTCGCGGATCGCCTCGTTCATCGCGTCCTTCAGCGTCCGCGACCCCGCCTCGACGCTGCGCACCTCGGCGCCGAGCAGCTTCATCCGGTCCACGTTGGGCGCCTGCCGGCGCACGTCCTCCGCGCCCATGTAGACGATGCACTCCAGCCCGAGCAGCGCGCAGACCGTCGCGGTGGCCACTCCGTGCTGTCCGGCTCCCGTCTCCGCGATCACCCGCTTCTTTCCCATCCGCCGCGCGAGCAGCGCCTGCCCGAGCGTGTTGTTCAGCTTGTGCGCTCCCGTGTGGAGGAGGTCCTCGCGCTTGAGATAGATGCGCGCCGAGAGCCCCAGCGCGTGCGCCAGCCGGTCGGCGCGGAACAGCGGCGTCGGCCGCCCGGCATAGGTCTCGAGGAGCAGCGACAACTCCGCCCGGTAGCCGGCATCCTCCCGCGCCGCCGTCCACGCCCGCTCCAGATCGTCGAGCGCCGGAATCAGCGTCTCGGGAACGAAGCGGCCCCCGTAGGCGCCGAATCGCCCGCGGGCATCCGGCGGCGCCAGCGTGGGTTCCCCGAAGATCGGCAGCATCTCTTTCATCTCGCAGCCCTCCGCGCAGCGCGCACGAACGCGCGCACGCGATCGCGATCCTTGAAGCCGTTGCTGCCCTCGATCCCCGACGCCACGTCCACTCCCGACGGCCGCGCCGCAGCGATCGCCTGCGCGACGTTCTCGGCCGTGAGCCCGCCGCCGACGAACAGCTCGCCGGGATGGAGCGCGCGCGCCTTGGCCGCGAGCGTCCAGGCGAAGTTCTTCCCGGACCCCCCGGCCGGGCCGTCGAGGAGCACGCGCGCGGCGCCCGGCCTGGGCTCGATCGATTCTTCCGCGACCACCTGCAGCGCCGCGTACAGGGGCAGCCTCCCCTGCACCGCGGGCCACGCGCCGTGAAGCTGCGCCGCCTGCAGTCCGACCGCGCGCGCGACGCGCTCCACCTCCTCGAGCGGCGCGTTGAGGAACACGCCGACCAGAGGCACGTGCGCGGGCAGCGCGTCGCGAATCGCTTTCGCCTCTTCGACGCTGACCCGCCGCCGGCTCGAGGCGGCGAAGATGACGCCGATCTCGTCGCCCCCCTCTTCGGCGCAGAGAAGCGCGTCCGCCACGGTCCGCACCCCGCAGAGCTTGATCTTCATGCGCCCGCCAGCGCGCGGACGGCGCTCTCGGGATCGGCCGCCCCGGACAGCGCCTCGCCGACCAGCACCAGGGCCGCGCCGAGCGTGCGATACCGCCGGACGTCTTCCGCGGAGCGCACGCCGCTCTCCGCCACCAGCGGCGCGATGTCCCTGGCGAGCGGCGCGATGCGCGCGAACGTGCCGGAGTCCACCTCCAGCGTCTTCAGATTCCGCGCGTTCACGCCCAGGAGATCGGGCTCGCAGGCCCGCGCCGCATCCAGCTCGCTCTCCTCGTGCACCTCGAAGAGCACGGCCATCCCCAGCTGGCGCGCGAGCTGGCGCAGCCCGCGCAAGTCGGGCGCCGCGGCGGCGATGAGGAGGATGGCGTCCGCACCGTGAGCGCGCGCCTCGCGGACCTGGAACTCGGTGACGATGAAGTCCTTGCGCAGCACCGGCAACCCGACCGCGCCGCGGGCCGCCCGCAGATCGTCCAGCGAGCCGCCGAAGTGCGCGCGGTCCGTCAGCACCGAGATCGCCGCCGCTCCGCCCTGCTCGTACGCCCGCGACAGCCGCGCAGGGTCGAGTCCGGGATTGATCGCGCCCTTCGACGGACTCGCGCGCTTCACCTCGGCGATCACGCCGCTGCGCGGAAAGGGCCGCACGGGCGGCGCCCGTCCGGGCAGCGGCGTCTTCTCCCGCTCGCGAGCGTCCGCCACCGCCTGCGCCACCAGCCTCGCGAGATGGCTCACGGAGCCGCCGCCTTCCGCGCCTGCGACATCTTCACCAGGCGCTCCAGCCGATCCAGCGCCGCGCCGCTGTCGATGGCCTTCTCCGCGAGACGCACCCCGTCCTTGATGCTGTCGCAGACGCCGGCCGCCGCCAGCGCCGCGCCGGCATTGAGCAGGATCGCCGCGCGACGCGGACCTCTCTCGCCGCGCAGCACGCCGCGCAGCATCTCCGCGTTCTGCTGCGCATCGCCACCGCGGAGCCCGTCGAGCGGCGCCCGCTGCACGCCGGCATCCTCGGGCGCGAGCTCGAACTGCCGGACCGCGCCGTCGCGCACCTCGCAGACCACGGTGGTTCCCTCGGTGGAGATCTCGTCCAGCCCGCCGTGCCCGTGCACCACGAAGGCGCGATCGCAGCCGAGCTCCGCGAGCGTCCGCGCCAGCACCGGGACGAGCTGCGCCGAATACACTCCGAGGAGCTGGCGCCGCGCCCCCGCAGGATTCGCCAGAGGCCCGAGCAGGTTGAACAGCGTCCGCAGCCCCAGCTCCTTGCGCACCGGGGCGACGTGCCGCATGGCCGCGTGATGGCGCGGCGCGAAGAGGAACCCGATCCCGCAATCGTCGATGCAGACGCCCACCGCCTCCGGCGAGAGCTCCACCTCCACTCCCAGCGCGGTGAGCACGTCGGCGCTGCCGCACTTCGAGGAGACCGCGCGGTTCCCGTGCTTGGCGACGCGTGCGCCGCCAGCCGCGGCGACGAAGGCCGCGGTCGTGGAGATGTTGAACGTGTGGGAGCCATCGCCGCCGGTGCCGCAGGTGTCCACCAGCCGCTCGGGGGACACCTCCACCCGCGCCGCACGCGAGCGCAGCGCCTGCGCCGCGCCGGCGATCTCGTCGGGCGTCTCGCCCTTGATCCGCAGCGCGACGAGGAGCGCCGCCATCTGCGCCACCGGCGCGCTGCCCTCGAGCATCGAGTCCAGCGCCGCGGCGGACTGCTCGCGAGAGAGATGGACGCCCTCGACCGCCAGCCTGATGTGCTCGCGCAGCGGCATGGGCTACACCTCGAGGAAATTGCGGAGCAGCGTCTGCCCGTCAGGAGTGAGGATCGACTCGGGGTGGAACTGCACTCCGAACACCGGCAGCTTGCGATGGCGCAGGCCCATGACGATGCCATCGCGCGTTCGCGCGGAGATCTCGAGCTCGCGGGGCAGCGTCCGGCGGTCGACCACGAGCGAATGATAGCGCCCACCGCGCAGTGGCTTGGGCGCGCCCCGGAAGAGCCCGCTGCCGTCGTGGACGATCTCCTCCGCCTTTCCGTGGACCGGCGTCCGCGCCCGCACCACCTTGCCCCCGAAGGCCTGCCCGATGCTCTGGTGTCCCAGGCAGACGCCGAGGATGGGAATGGCGCGTTCCGGACGGGCGAAGCCGTTCAGCCCGCAGGCCCTGGCGATCAGCTCCAGGCAGACGCCAGCCTCATTCGGCGTGCACGGTCCCGGGGAAAGGACGAGCCGTTCCGGACGCCGGGCCAGGATCTCCTCCGCGTTCTCTGCGTCGTTGCGCAGCACCTCGACCCGCGCACCGAGCTCGCCGAGGCGCTGGACGAGGTTGAAGGTGAAGGAATCGTAGTTGTCGATCACCAGCACGCGCGGCTTCATGCGACCGCCTTTCCCGCCACCGCGCCGTAAGCCGCCCCCACCGACGCGCGCACCTTCGCGAGCACCTCGCGCCACTCCGCCGCGGGATCGCTGTCCGCGACGATCCCGGCGCCTGCCTGCGCGAAGAGCCGGCCCTTGCTGCGGAAGAGCGTGCGGATGGCGATCGCCAGCTGCACGTCGCCCGCGCCCGAGAACCATCCCACCGCCCCGCCGTACGGTCCGCGCTGCACGCCCTCCAGCTCGTCGATGATCTGCAGCGCGCGGATCTTCGGGGCGCCCGACAGCGTTCCTGCCGGAAAGGCCGCCGCGAACGCGTCCACCGCCGAGAGCCCGGGCCTGAGCACGCCGCTCACTTCGCTCGTCAGATGCATCACGTGGCTGAAGCGCTCCGTCTCCATCAGCCGCTCCACCTTCACCGAGCCGACGCGCGAGACGCGCCCGACGTCGTTGCGGCCGAGATCGACGAGCATGGTGTGCTCCGCGCATTCCTTCGGGTCCGCGCGCAGCTCCTGCTCGAGGCGCAGGTCCTCGTCCTGCGTCAGCCCGCGCCGGCGCGTGCCGGCGATGGGGCGGACGGTCATCTTGCTGTCCTCCACCTCGACCAGCAGCTCGGGCGAGGCGCCGAAGAGCTCGCGCCCGCCGAGCCGCAGATAGAAGTGGTACGGCGCCGGGCTGGCGGCACGCAGCGTCCGGTAGAGCGAGAAGCCGTCGCAGTCCGGCAGCTCGAAGCGCTGCGAGAGCACCACCTGGAAGATGTCGCCTGCGCGGATGTATTCGAGCGCGCGCCGCACGGCCGCCTTGAACTGCTTCTCGCCGCCCGCGACCGGCACCGGCTCCGGCAGCCCACCCTTGAGGAACTGCGCGCCGTTGCGGCGGTCGCCGAACAGCCGCGCGCCGAGCGACTGTGCCGCGGGCGTGCGCAGCGCGTCGGGGAATTGCCCCAACGCGAATCCTTCCAGGACACGCTTCGCCAGCGCATCCGCCCGCCGCTGGGCGTCCGGACCGATGGCCACCGCCCAGGTGCGGCCTTGCCGGTGATCGAACGCGATCACCTCGCGCACGAGCAGCAGGTCGGCCTCGGGAAAGAGCGGATCGGGACCGAGGCGCTGCGGCAGCCTTTCGCTCCACGCGGCGCTGGCCCACCCGAGCGACCCGACGTAACCGCCGGTGAAGGGCGGGAGGCCCTCGACGCGCTCGGTGCGCACCGCCTCCAGCGCACGCCGCAGCGTCTCCAGGGGCTGCGCGTCGGCGCGCAGCGAAAGGCGCGCGTCGTCCGTGCCGACGCCGACGTAGCTGTACCGCCCGAGCGCTCCCTCGAAGAGGAAGGCGTCGCGGCGCTGTTCCTGGTCGAGGAGGCAGAAGACGCCGAAAGGCGTCAGCAGATCACCGGGAAGTTCGACGGAGGCTGGTGCGCCTCCAAAGCCGGCTCCGGGAAAGGGTCCGCATAGGGGGTGCACAGTAGCGGGGTGATGGCATCGGGATCAAGGCAAAATCCCGGAAAGGGCTCCGTGATAGAAGCCCGCCCATGGCGACGCCGGCCCGGCGCATCGCGGCCGAAGTGCTCCTGCGCGTCGCGCAGGGCGGCGCTTTCGCCAATCTGGCGCTCGATTCCGCGCTCCGGCAGGCGGGGGTGCTGGAGCCCCGGGAGGCGGCCCTGGCGACGGAATTGAGCTACGGCGTGCTGCGCTGGCAGTTGCAGCTCGACCGGGCGCTTTCGGCGCACAGCGACCGCGCGCTGGTCGATCTCGACGAGCCCGTGCGGGTGGCGCTGCGCCTGGGCGCCTTCGAGCTGCTGCACCACGAGAAGGTGCCCGCCCGCGCCGCGGTGAACGAAGCCGTGGAGCTGGCGAAGGAGCTGAAGGCGTCGCGGGCCACCGGCTTCGTCAACGCGGTCTTGCGCCGATTGTCGGAGACGCGCGCGCCGCCGGCGCCGCCCTCGCGCGAGGTGGATCCGGTCGGTCACATCGCCGCGCTCACCGCGCATCCGCGCTGGCTGGTCGAGCGCTGGTCGCGCTGGCTCGGACCGCAGGAGACCGAGCAGCTCTGCGCGGCCAACCAGCAACAGGCGCCCGCAAGCGTGCGGGTCGCGCGGCGCAAGGCGACGGTGGCGCTCGCGCAGGAGGCGCTGCAGAAGGCGGGGATCGAATCCGCACGCGGCCGCTACAGTCCGGATGCCCTGATCCTCGCGGCGGGAGCGCCGCCTGCTCTCGACATCGAGGGATACGAGCAGGGCTTGTTCCAGGCGCAGGACGAGGCGGCGCAGCTCGTCTCGCTCTTCGCAGCGCCCGACCGCGCGGCCCGCGTGCTCGATGCCTGCGCGGCGCCCGGCGGGAAGGCATGCCATCTCGCGGAGCTCGCCGACCGCGGCTCCGTGCTCGCCGTCGATCTCCACGCCCGCAAGGCGAGCGCGATCGCGGAGGCGGCTCGCCGCCTCGGGCTGGAGAATCTGCAGGCGCGAGCCGCCGACGCGCTGCTGCCCATCCCCGACGCGCCGCTCGACGGCTTCGATCTGGTGCTGCTCGATGCGCCCTGCTCCGGCCTTGGGACCTTGCGCCGGCATCCCGAGGTGAAGCTGCGCCGCACGCCGGACGACGTCGACCGCCTCGCGCAGCTGCAGGCGCGGCTGCTCGCCTCCGTCCAGCGGTATGTCCGCCCCGGCGGACTCTTGGTGTACGCGCTCTGCACGCTGACACCGGAGGAATGCGACGAGCAGGTGCAGCGTTTCCTCGCGGCGTTTCCGCAATTCCGCGTGGCCGCGCCTCCGCCGGATTTCCCGGCGGACTGCCTCGATCGCGACTTCCTCCGCACGCTTCCCCACCGCACCGGCACCGACGGATTCTTCGCCGCGCGCCTGAGGAGAACCGCATGACCGACGTGCTGATCGCGCCGTCTTTGCTCTCCTGCGACCTGTCCCGCATCGGCGAGGAGATCCGCGCGGTGGAGAAGGCAGGCGCCGACTGGATCCACGTCGACGTGATGGACGGGCGGTTCGTGCCGAATCTCACCTGGGGACCGCCGGTGGTGGCGGCGATGAAGCGGCACGCGAAGACGCCGCTCGACTGCCATCTGATGATCGTCGAGCCCGAGAAGTACGTAGAGGCGTTCGCCAAGGCGGGCGCGGCGAACATCACCGTCCACGTCGAGGTCTCGCCGCACCTGCATCGGACGCTGCAGCAGATCAAGGCGACCGGTGCGACCGCGGGCGTGTCGCTGAACCCGCACACCCCGCCCGACCACCTGGAGTACGTGCTCGATTCCATCGATCTGGTGCTGGTGATGACGGTGAACCCCGGCTTCGGCGGGCAGGAGTTCATCGAAGGTTGCCTGCCGAAGATCGAGAAGCTCGCCACCTGGGTGCAGCGGCGAGGGCTGAAGACGAAGATCGAGGTGGACGGGGGAATCGCCCCGCAGACGACCCGGGCGGTGGTCAGCGCGGGGGCGACCGTGCTGGTGGCCGGCACCGCGGTGTTCGGGCAGCCGGACTATGCCCAGGCAATCCGTGCACTTCGTGACGCAGCGCGGTATTCAGTGATGCCGCCGTGACATGGGCGTGTAACGCTGTGCGGCATGACGGACAAAGTGACACCATTGCCGAGGCCGGAGTCTCCCCGCCCCATCGTCGCGCTGGTCGCGCATGACCGGCGGAAGGAGGAGATGGTGGAGTGGGCGCTGTTCAACCGCGGCACGCTCTCCCGATGCACGATCTACGCGACGCGGACCACCGGTCTCACCCTGCAGTCCGCGGTGGAGGGTCCGATCCAGCTGCTGCTTTCC
>DASREU010000162.1:0-4723 GCA_035651935.1 Myxococcales bacterium
TTCGCCACCTGGATCCCGTAGCTCCGCGAGGCCGCGCCAGCGACGATCTTCCGCAGGAACACCACCCTGCCCTCCACCTCGGTGACCGCCATGGTGAGGTTCACCGCCCGCGGCTTCTCGCGCGCGAGGTCGCAAAGCTCGTGGTAGTGGGTGGCGAAGAGCGTCCGCGCGCCGATCTGGTCGTGCAGGTGCTCGGCGATCGCCCACGCCAGCGCGAGCCCGTCGAAGGTGCTGGTCCCGCGTCCGACCTCGTCGAGCACCAGCAGCGAGCGCGGCGTGGCCTGGTGGAGGATCCGCGCGCACTCCGCCATCTCCACCATGAACGTGCTCTGCCCGCGCGCGAGGTCGTCGGCCGCGCCCACCCGCGTGAACAGCCGATCGACGAGGCCGATCCGCGCGCGCTGCGCCGGCACGAACGATCCGCTCTGCGCGAGGATGGCGATCAGCGCCACCTGCCGCATGGCGGTGCTCTTTCCCGCCATGTTCGGGCCGGTGAGCACGATCAGCCGGCGCTCGCCGTCGAGCAGGATGTCGTTCGGCACGAACGGCCCCTCGCCCGACTGCGCCAGGGCGCGCTCGACCACCGGATGGCGCCCGGAGACGATCTCGATCGCGTCGCCCTCGTCGACCACCGGCCGCACCCACCCGCCGTCCGCCGCCACCCTCGCCAGCGAGAGCAGCGCGTCGCCCTGCGCCGCCGCCTCCGCGCAGGCGCGCAGCCCGGGGCTCTGCGCGAGCACCGCCTGCCGCAGCTCTTCGTAGATCTGCTGCTCCAGGGCGCCGCGGCGCTCCTCGGCGGAGAGCACGCGCGCTTCATGCTCGGCGAGCGCCGGGGTGACGAAACGCTCGGCTCCCACCGTGCTGGACTTGCGCTGGTAGTCGGGCGGGACGAGGTGCAGGTTCGCCTTGGTCACCTCGAGATAGAACCCGAACACCCGGTTGTAGCGGACCTTGAGCGACTGGATCCCGGTCCGCTGCCGCTCGGCCGACTCCATCGCGGCGATCGCGGCGCGGCCACCCTGCGCGAGCTCCGAGAGCTCGTCGAGATCGGGCCGGAAGCCGGGGCGGACGAACCCCGGCTCGCGCCCGGCGGGCACCTCGTCGATCAACGCGCGCTGCAGGACGTCGGCAAGCGGCGCCGCAGTCCGCAGCGGCGCGCCCAACCCGCAGAGGAGCGCCGAGGAGCAGCGCTCGAGGCAGGCGGCCAGCGCCGGCATCTCGCGCAGCGATGCCCGGAGGCCCGCCAGATCGCGCGGACCGCCTTGTCCGATGGCGAGCCTGCCGAGGAGCCGCTGCAGATCGAGCACGCTGCGCAAGCGGTCCGCGATCTCCTCGCGCAGCACGGCGGCGTTGGTCAGCTCTTCCACCGCATCCTGGCGCTGCGCGATCTTCGCCGGATCGAGCAGCGGCGCGGCGAGCCAGCGCGCGAGCAGCCTCCCTCCGGCGGCGGTGAGCGTCCGATCCACCGCCGAGAGCAGGGTTCCGGTCCGGCGCCCATCCGGTCCGCGGAACAGCTCGAGGTTCTGCACCGCGGCGGGATCGATGAAGAGCTGCGCCGAGGGCTGCTCGACCGACACCCGGACCACGTGCTTCGCCGCCGAGCGCTGCGTCTCCTGAAGGTACGAGAGCGCCTCGCAAGCCGCCTGGATCGCCAGCTCGTCGCGCAGTCCGATCCCGTCGAGCGTGGCGAGGCCGAGGTGCCGCTTCAGCGTCTGTTCCGCGCTGGCGGGATCGCGGAACGCGCGCCCCTCCACCCGCGCTGCGCCGCTCGAACGCCGCGCCTGCTCCGCGCCATCCCATTCCTCCGGCACCAGGAGCTCGCGCGGACGGACGCGGGCCAGCTCGTCGAGGGCGCGCTGCAGGGTCCCCGCGGGGAACGCTCGCAGCTCGCCGGTGCTCGCGTCCAGCAGCGCCAGCGCCGCGCGGTCCCCGGCGCAGGCCAGCGCCGCGAGCCAGAGCGGCTCGCGCGCCTCCAGCGCTTCCTCGTCGATCAGCGTCCCGGGGGTGACGAGGCGGACGATCTCGCGCCGCACCAGCTGCTTGCCGGGGCCGGGCACTTCCATCTGGTCGCAGATCGCCACCTTGTGCCCGGCCGCGACCAGCCGCGCGACGTACGCCTTCGCCGCGTGGTGCGGCACCCCGGCCATCGGCACCCGGTCGTCGCCCTTGGCGCGGGAGGTGAGCGTGATCCCGAGGATCCCGGCGGCGATCCGCGCGTCCTCGTAGAACAGCTCGTAGAAGTCGCCGAGGCGAAAGAAGAGCAGGGCATCGCGCGCCTGCGCCTTCGCTTCGTGGTACTGGCGCAGCATCGGGGTCGCGGGCGCCGGCGGCTCCGGGTTCGCATGTGAAACCAGCTCGGCCACCGCGTCACTGATACCACGACGCATGCGCCGGCACCCGGGGGTTCCGCTGCGGAAATGTTCGAGGCCGCGCTGCGTCGTCCGCGCGGCGATGCGTGCGATCCTCCTGCTGCTCGCGCGGTCCGGACGAAAGAGGACTCCTCTGGGACGACGAGTTCCTCTACTTCGGCGCGATCTGCGACGACCCCGTGGGTCCGACGGCCACGCTCAGCCGCCGCGATCGCCCCATCGAAGGCCGGGGGTGTTGCACCGCGACAGCCTGCTCCTGAAGGTGGATCTGCTCTCCGCGCTGTGAGAAGAAACGCGCGTGATCCAGGCCGTACAGGACCTCAAGCGCCTGCGCGAGATCAGCGCGGTAGTGGTGCGCCACGGCTTCGGCGAGCTCTGGGATCGAGCGAAGATCTGGGACGTGCTCGGCCGCCGCGAGGACGGGCAACGGCTCTCCCGCGAGGAGATGCGGGCCACCTCCGCGCGAAGGTTCCGCGAGACGCTCGCCGAGCTGGGCCCGACCTTCATCAAGCTCGGACAGATCCTCTCCTCGCGGCCGGACATCCTCCCGCTCGACTTCATCGCGGAGCTCTCGCTTCTCCAGGATCGCGCCGCGCCGATGCCGGTTCAGACGGTGTTCCAGCTGATCGAGAAGGGCCTCGGCCGGCCTGCGCAGGAGCTCTTCGCCGCGATCGACCCCGAACCGATGGCGAGCGCCTCCATCGCGCAGGTGCATCGCGCGCGCCTCCACAGTGGAGAGGAGGTGGTGGTGAAGGTGCAGCGGCCGGGGATCGAGGAGCAGATCCGGAGCGACACCGATCTGCTCGCGTACCTGGCCCGCTTCCTCGAAGGGGTGATCGAGGAGACCGGCATCTACACGCCGACCGGCATCGTCAGCGAATTCCGCGCCGCCATGCTGCTCGAGCTCGACTTCGAAAACGAGGCGCGCAACATCGAGGAGTTCGCGAAGACGCACGCGAACCGGCCTTACGTCGTCATCCCCAGGCTGTACCGCGACCTCTCCAGCCGCACCGTGATCACCATGGAGGAGCTCAAGGGGGTGAAGCTGAAGACGGTCCTCGAGTCGCCCTCGTTCCCCGGCGTCGATCGCAAGCAGCTCGCCCGCAACGTGCTGGAGGCCAGCTTCCAGCAGCTCTTCACGGACGGCCTCTTCCACGGCGACCCGCACCCCGGAAACGTGATGGTGATGGAGGGCAACCGGATCGGGCTGCTCGACTTCGGGCTGGTCGGGCGGATGAGCAAGGCGATGCAGGAGTCGATCATCGTGCTCGTGCTCGCAGTCTCGCTGCGCGATCCCGACACCGTCGCGCGCCTGCTCTACAAGGTCGGGGTCCCGGATCAGCGGATCAACCTGCACAGCTTCCGCCAGGAGATCCACGACATCCTCGAGCGCTACATGGGCCTCAAGCTGTCGGAGGTGGACTCCGGCGTGCTGATGACCGAGCTCGTCGATCTGGCGATGAAGTACAAGATCAAGATCCCCAAGGAGTACGCCGTCCTCTCCAAGGCATCGGCCACGACCGAAGGGATCGTCCGCCAGCTCGACCCGGAGCTCGACGTCACCCAGGCGGCGCTCCCCTACGCGCGCCAGCTCCTCTATGAGCGCTACAGCCCGGGGTCGATGAGCGGGGGCTTCCTCCGGCTGCTCCTGCAGCTGCAGGGCTTCCTGCAGGACACCCCGCAGCAGCTCTCGCAGATCCTGATGGATCTCGAAGGCGGCAAGTTCACCGTCCAGGTGCGCAGCGACGAGCTCTCGCGCCTCAACACCAACGTGAAGGCCCTGGGGATCCTGCTCTTCTCCGGCATGCTCGCCGCCGGGCTGATCGTCGGCGCGTTCTCCCTCGTCGGACGGGCTTCCGAGGGCGCCGGCACCACCGTCTGGCCCATCGCGGCGCTGGTCGGGCTCGCGCTCTCGGCCATGCTCTTCGGCGCCGCGCTCACCTGGACGCTGCTCGGCGGCCGGCTGAAGAAGATCAGCGTCCGCCGCTTCCTCAAGTGACCAGCTCGGCGCGGGGTCGCGCCGGCTGTCCCGCAGCGCCGCGGTAGTCCACGCGCTGCCGTGGGACCAGCTCGGCGTGGGGTCGCGCCGGCTGTCCCGCAGCGCCGCGGTAGTCCGCGCGCTGCCGTGGGACCAGCTCGGCGCGGGGTCGCGCCGGCTGTCCCGCAGCGCCGCGGTAGTCCGCGCGCCGCCGTGGGACTAGCTTCCCGGGGTGCACGCCTGGGATGGCCGAACGCCCAAAGTGGGCGAGAAAGCGCCGGGCCTCTCTCTGCTCGACGCAGCGGGCAAACCGAAGCCGCTGTCCGCCGTCGCGGGAAAGAGGCCGCTGATCGTCCTCGTCTTCGCGGGGACCGAC
>DASREU010000163.1:0-4511 GCA_035651935.1 Myxococcales bacterium
CGACTCGTTCGCGCCCGGCATCGGTCATCGCCAGGACGGGTGGGCGAACCGTGATCTGAACGTCGGCGCGATCGTCAACCTCTCGCCCGATCTCTCGCCGGTCGCGGCCGCGCTGGGAGTGTCGCAGGACACGGTTCGCCAGGTGCTCCAGGCCTGGGGGCCGGGGAAGTTCGACGCCGAGGTCTTCCTCGACGGCAAGGCCTTCCGCCCCGACGGCGGGAGCGCGGCCACGCTGATCCCGCCGGCGTACGGGCTTCTGGGAGTGAACCTGCACACCTGGACGGGATGGGGCAGCGTGACGAACTGGAACGCGTTCGTGGCGAATCTGGAGATGCACGGCAAGGGGACGTTCTTCGACCCCCGCCTCGACGATGCGACGCAGTTCCCGGTGGCGGCGCGCAACCGCCTCGGCCACGTCACCAATGCCACGGATCTGATCACGCCGAAGCTCGGGGCCCTGCAGTTCTACCAGCTCGCCCTGCTCGCGCCCCGACCGCCGGCGGGGAGCTTCGACGCCGCCGCGGCGACCCGCGGACAGGCCGTGTTCCAGGGCGCGGGGAAGTGCGCCTCGTGTCACGTCCCGCCGCTGTTCACGGAGCCGGGATGGAACATGCACACCGCGCAGGAGATCGGAATCGACGATTTCCAGTCCTCGCGCGGTCCGGACAAGCGCTACCGGACGGCGCCGCTGCGCGGGCTGTTCGCGCACGCGAAGGGCGGCTTCTACCACGACGGCAGGTTCGCCACTCTCGACGAGGTGGTGGCGCACTACGACGCCGCGCAGAAGCTGGGCCTCTCGGCGGGCGACAAGGCCGATCTGGTCGAGTACCTGAAGTCGCTCTGAGCGATTACACTGGCCCGCGCGATGGGGCCCGGTCTCGGCAAGCTCCTCTTCGGGATCGGCGTGGCCATCGCGCTGGTCGGGCTGCTCGCCTGGCTCGCGCCGGGATCGCTCCGCTGGATGGGACGGTTGCCCGGCGACATCCGCGGCGAGCACTTCTCCTTTCCCATCGTCACCTGCCTGGTGATCTCGGCGGCGCTGACGATCGTCGTCAACCTGCTCGCGCGCCTGCTGCGCTGAGCGGGTCGAGCGCTCAGCCTCGCAGCGCCTGCGCCGGATCCACGCGCGCGACGCGGAGCGAAGCGAGCACGGTCGCCAGCACCCCCGTCGCCGCGAGCAGCAGCGGGACGGCGGCGAAGGTCAAGGGGTCGACCGGCGCGACCCCGAACAGGTACCCGCGCAGCGCCACCGCCGCCGTCGCGGCGGCGACCACCCCGAAGCTGCAGCCGAGCGCGATGCGGATCAATGCCTCCCGGGTCAGCTCCGCCATCACGCGCGCAGGCGACGCGCCGAGCGCCATGCGCACGCCCACCTCCCTGGTTCTCTGCGCGACGAGATAGCTGGTCACGCCGTAGATTCCCGCGGCCGCGAGCAGCGCGGCGACGAGCGCCATCACCGAGAGGAGCGCAAGCGTGAAGCGGCGCAGCGCGAGAGACGCGCCGATGCGGTCCTGCATCGATTCCAGGTGCACGACGGGCAGGTCGGGATCCAGCTCCCGGATCACCTCCCGCACCGGCGCCGCCAGCTGTGAAGCCGGCACCTTTCCCCGGACGATCAGCATCAGATTCGGCCATCCCACCGCGCCGAGCGGCCGCCACGCCTCCGGCCGCGGCTGCGTTTCCAGGCCGAGGTGGTGCACGTTCCCCACCACGCCCACCACCTCGCTGGGGATTGTTTCGCCCCAGACCAGCACGCGCTGTCCGATCGCATTCCCCGAGGGAAAGGCGCGTCGCGCGGCGGCCTGGTTGAGGATCACCGCCGGCGGGCCCTCTGCGCGCAGGTCCCCGTCGGTCAGCGTCCGCCCCTGCAGGAGCGGGATGCGCAGCGTCTCGAAATAGCCGTCGGAAGCGAGGCGCAGGTCGCAGGGAAAGGCTTCGCTCGCGTGGCCGGGCAGCGCCAGGTCGCCGACGGTGTTGTTGGGCGAGAACGGCAGGCGCGAGACGAAGCCCGCGGAGGTGACCAGCGGATGCGCGCGAAGCCGCCGCAGCGCTTCCTGGCTGAAGCGCAACTGCGTGGACCTGTCGGGATAGCGGGCGCGCGGAAGTGGAAGATCGGCCGCGAGGACGCCCGCGGATTCGAACCCGGGATCGACGGAGGCGATTTTCCGGAAGCTCCGCACGAGCAGCCCCGCGCCCACCAGCAACACCACCGAGAGCGCAATTTCGAAGACCAGGAATGCGGAGCGCAGCCTCGCCTGCCGCGGGCCGCCCGTCGCGTTGCGCCCGCCTTCCTGCAACGCCTCCGCGGGCCGCAGCGGCTGCAGGGCCTCGAGCAGGCCGAACGAGGCGCCGGACACCGCCGTCAGCGCCAAGGCGGCCAGCACCACGCGCGCGCTCAGCTCCGGCTGCGGCAGCGTCGCCGCTTGCGGACTGTGCGCCACCAGCGCAGGCGCGGCCGCCGCCGCGAGCCAGAGACCGGCAGCGCAAGCGAAGAGACAGAGGAAGAACGCTTCGGAGAAGTAGAGGCGCCAGAGCGCGCCGCGGGTAGCGCCCAGCGCGACGCGGACCGCCGACTGGTGCGCGCGCGCGATTGCTCGCGCCAGGAACAGATGCGCCGCGTTGGCCCACGCCACGCAGAACAGCAGGGCGGCGACGCCGAGCAGCGCGAGCAGCAGCGGCTTCGCATTCCCGAAGAGCTGCTCCCGCAGCGGGACGAGCCGCGCGGAGATGTCCTTGTCCTCGTCCGGATGATCGGCGGCGAGGCGCGCCTGCACCGCCCGGAGCGACGCCTCCGCCTGCGCTGGCGAGACGCCGCCGCCGAGCCGCGCGAGGACCGTCAGGTAGTGCCGGGACCGGTCATGCTCGGGATCGATCGGGTAGGTGGGGTGCTCGGGCACGCCGCTCCGCGGCGACACCCAGAGCTCGGCCAGCGGCGGGTACGCGAATCGCGAAGGCATCACGCCGATGACCTCGACGGGCTCGCCGTCCAGCGTGAGGGTCTTGCCGATCATCGCGGGATCGGAGCGGAACCGGGTGCGCCAGAGCCCTTCCGAGAGCACGGCGATGCGTTGGGCTCCCGCGAACGAAGCGGCCCCGAGCATGGGAGGGGTGCCGAGCAGCGGGAAGAAGTCCGCGCTGACGATCGCGCCCTCCACGCGGTCGGGGCGATCCCCACCGGTGAGGGTGAAGCCACGCGCCGACACGGCGGCCATCCCGTCGAACCCGCTGGTCTGCGCCTTCCAGTCGAGAAAATCCGCGCCGTCGACGGTGATGGGCGTGCCGGCCGAGACCTGCCAGGCGACCACCAGGCGATCGGGGTCCGCGAACGGCAACGGCCGGAGGAAGACGGCGTCCGCCACCTCGATCACCGACAGCACCGCGCCGAAGCCGAGCGCGAGGATCGCGGCTGCGGGAACCGCGAACGCCGGGCTCCGCAGCAGGCTCCGCATCATGGTCAGCCCTGGAGCCGGTAGAGCGCGTCGGCGAGGCTGCCCAGCTCCGGGGCAGCCTTGAGCTTCGAGAGCCAGCGATCGGGGATCCGCGAGCGGCCGAGCTTCGCGCCGAGCAGCGCGCCGGCGACGCAGGCGTTGGTGTCGGCATCTCCGCCGCGGGAGACCACGGCGACGATCCCGTCCTCGAAGCCGGTCGCGGTGGCCAGCGCGCTGAAGGCGAGCTCCACGGTGTACAGGACGTACCCCTGGTCTTCGCCGTCCACGCGCAAGTCGGAAGGACGCCGCGCGACGCCTCGCTCGATCGCGGCGCGCACGTCGTCGGAGACTGCCGCGGCCGCGCCCGCGGCGCGCTCGATGGCCTCCTCCGCGTCCTTGCCCCCGCGGACCAGGTGCGCGATCGCGGTGGCCACCGCGACGCAGGCTGCGCAGCAGCGCGGGTCGTAGTGGGTGATGCGCGAGACCGCGATCGCGTCCTCGACGAGCCCCTCGAGCCGCTTGACGTGCAGGAGCCCGATCGGCGCGCAGCACATCACGCTGCCGTTGCCTGCGGACCTCCGGCCGCTGTCCTCCCAGGCGATGGCGCCGGACTGCGTCGGTGGATCGCCGGCCTTGAGGTTCTGCAGCGCGGACCGGGTGAGGCTTCCGATGTCCTTCGGATTCGTCGCGAACCATCTCAGGTAGTTTCCGGCGACGTCGTTCAGGTCCAGGCCACGGCGCGCCACCAGGGAGCGCAAAAGCCCCAGCGTCAGCTCGATGTCGTCGGTGGGCTCGCCGGCCGCCCACATGCCGCCGCCGGTGATCTCGCGCGGGGGCTCGATCAGCTCCGCGGCCCGCTTGAATTCGTGCGGCGCCCCGAGCGCCTCGCCGGCGGCGGCGCCGAGGAGCGTGCCGGTGAAGCGCCCTTTCTCCTCGATCTGCTGCTGCGTGATCGCGTTCGGGTGCTTTTCGAGGATCTTCGGATCGGGCCGGATCGTGCCCATGTGGCCCCCTTCTCTACTGCTCGCGGCGCAGCTCCGCCTCGACGAACTGCAGCCGGTCGTTGCCCCAGAAGCTGCGCTC
>DASREU010000164.1:0-14782 GCA_035651935.1 Myxococcales bacterium
CCGTTCGCGCCCCAGCAGGAGAGCGAGTCGCCGACGCCCGCGCAGCTGTGGTTCATGCCCAGGCCGAGGAACGATGCGCCGGTCAGCGCCGGCGAGGTGGGAACGGGAGTCGCGAGCGCCGGAACGAGGCTGCCGTTTCCCAGCTGACCGGCGCCGTTTGCGCCCCAGCAGCGAACGCCTGCGCTGGTGATCGCGCAGGTGTGCGAATCGCCGGCCGCGAGCGCGAGGGCGCCCGCAGCGCCGGGAACCTCGGTCGCCTCGGGCCGCGGCGCCCCCGGGAGAGTGGCGCCGTCGCCGAGCTGGCCGAAGCTGTCGTTCCCCCAGCAGTACGTCTTCGTCGCGTTCGCGGCGCACGTGTGCGCGCCGCCCGCGGCGATCAGCTGCGCGCCCGCGACGTTCGCGACCTGGTAGGGGACGCCTGCGGTGCTCGCCGTGGTCGTGCCGTTGCCCAGCTGGCCCGACCCGTTGTCGCCCCAGCACCAGACGTTGCCGTCGACGATCGCGCAGGTGTGCGCCGCGCCCGCGGCGACGTGGCTGACGATCCCGCCGGACGGAAGGCCCGCAGGCGAGGTGGGGATGAAGGATCCCGTGGCCGGGATGTCGCGGCCGAGTTGTCCCTTGTCGTTCGCGCCCCAGCAGCGCGCTTCTCCGGAGACCACCGCGCAGGTGTGGCTCGCGCCGCCCGAGATCTCCGTCGCTTCGTGGCAGCCGCCGGCAGCCTTGAATTTCCCGGCCGGGCACTGGTACGTGCAGACGTCGCCGTCGCAGCGAGCGGTGGCGCCAGCCACATCGGTCGTGCACGTCGAAAGACAGGCCTGGCTTCCGCCGTCCGGCGCCGACAGCGACACTCCGGCATGATCGACCAGCGATCCCGCGCAGGCGCAGAGCAGCAGGAGTGGCAGCAGCGTCTTCATGGGTTGAACAGCGCCACCAGCGAGAGCGACGCGCCGGGCCGGACCACCGACGCGTCGTTCAGCCGGAAGAAGCGCGCCTCCCCTTGCAGATCGAGCCCCAGCCGCACCTTCCCCACCCGCATCGTCGCCTGCAGCACCCCGCCGGCGATGGGGCCCGAGCCCGTGTACGACGCTCCGCCCGCGAGCTGCTGGGAGACCACCGAGTACCCGCCGAGGACGCCTCCTTCGAGGAACACCGGACCGTCGAGCAGCGGCAGGACCAGCGCCGCCGCGCCGGTCCCGGACCAGTACGTGTACCGGAGCGCGAGATCGGCCACGTCCGCCCGCGCCACCTCCGCGTGGATGCGCAACCCGAATTCGCCCAGCTCCTTCCGGATGCCGGCGCGCAGGGCGGGGGCGAAGCCGAATCCGGGCAGGCGCACGGAGGTGAGCCCGCCGCCCGCGAACGCGACCAGCGGCGCCGGCCCGCCCTTCTGCCGCGCGCGCTCGTACCGCGTCGGCGAGAGCGGAGGGAGGATCGTCACGTCGGCGCGCGAAAGCGTCAGCTCGGTGCTCGCGTACCCTTCGGGCGCGCGTCGCTCCACCGTGTAGTGCCCGGCCGGCAGCGCCAGCGCGAGGGTCTCGGGCGATCCCGGGATCTCCGCGAGGAGGTTCTTCGGGCCGCGGAGGATGAACGTGGCCCGCACGTCGGGCGGAAGGCGCAGCGTCGCCTCGGCGCGCCGCAGGTCGGCGAGGATCACGTCTCCGCGGCCGCTCATGCGGATGTCGTAGGTCGGATGCTGCGGGCCCGCCTCGGTCGCCGAGGTTCCGGAGGTCGTCCGCACGGAGGTGTAGCGGAACGCCTCCGCCAGCGTCACCTGCCCGTCGCCGTCGGCATCGGCGGCGCCGCGCAGCCCCAGCTCGAAGTGGTGGGTGAAGAAGCTGCCGCCGATGGCGGCGCTCTCCTGCGCGGCCTCGCCCGCAGCGCTGGAGGCGATGAACGCGGTGCCCTCCACCTGGTCGGTCGGGAGCGTGAAGTCGACCGTGTTCGCGAAGCTCGCGCCCTTGGTCTGCGTCAGCCGGCCGGCATCGCAGGCGTCGACGATGGCGACCTTGGTGTCCGCGCCGCTCTTGCTGATCAGCGCGCGGAGCTCGTCGAACTTGAGCCGCGAGCTGCCCAGCTCGAGGCCCGAAGCCCCGGCGTGTCCCGAGTAGTAGAAAAAGAGCAGCGTCCGCTCGCCGCCGGCTTTCGCCTGCAGGATCCGTGAATCGAGCGCGGCCACCGCGGCGCGCACCTCGTCGGCGCTCTTTCCCCGGAGCACGATCACGTTCTTCTCGGAGAAATCGCCGAGCTCGCGCACGGCGGCGGCCACGCGGTCGGCGTCCTTCTCCGCAAACCAGAGCCGCGCCCGTCCCTGCCCGCCTTCGTCGTTGCCGGCGATCACCGCGAAGCGCTGCGCCGCCCCGGCGGGGGCGGCGGCGAGCAGCGCGGCGACGACTGCGAAGGCTTTCACGGCTTCTTCTCGATCAGCACGGAGACCTGTGGCCCCTGAACACCCGGGAGGGCGCGCTTCTGCCGCACTTCTTCTCCCACCCGGCGCGCCGCCTGCTCGACGGCGTCGTAACCGCCCGAATCGCACACGGCGAAGAACCGCTCCGGTCCCGCCTTTCCGTCGAGGCGGACGCCGCCCGGGAGCGTCACGTCGCCGCGCACTTCTTGCGTCGCGTAGAGCTTCGAGACCAGGCCGCTCGAATCGACCGAGACCAGCGACAGCAAGCAGGGCTTTTCGGTCCGCACCCGGAACCGCAGCGAGGCGGAGGCGGGCACCGTGTCCCCTTCGGCCAGCGCCTTCGGCCCGGAAGGCAGGGAGGCGTATGCGGTCAGCGCCAGCGCATCGCCTTTCGAGCCGATGTAGTCCGGGGTGGGACCCGTCCGGGCGATCAGCAGCACGGTTGCAAGACCCGCCGCGGGCGCGATCACCCACAGCGCCCGCAGCGGCGCCCAGCGGCGCTTCACGACGTTCGCAAGCGTCGCCGGATAGATGAATCGGCGGAAGTCCTCGCCCTCTTTCTCCATCTCCGAGAGGCGCGTGCGGCACCGCTCGCAGCCCGCCACGTGGTCCTTGACCGGCGACCGATCGGGGTCGAGCAGGTGCCGCTCCAGCTTCAGCTCAGATGGGTGGTTCATGCGGCGCTCCGCTCCAGGTACTTGCGCGCGTGCTCGAGGAAGCGCGCCAGCTTGCGCGACACCGTCTTCCTCGAGATTCCCAGCGCGTCGGCCACTTCCTCATGCTCCATTCCGTCGACCAGCACGGCGACGGCGATCGACTGCGTCCTGGTGTCGAATCGCGAGAGCACCCGCTGGACCAGGCGCCTTTGCGGGAGCTCCGGCTGATCGGAGGCGAGGTCCAGATCCACCAGCTCCGTTTCGCCCCTTCTGCCCGTGTTGCGCCGCTCGTTCAGGCAGTGGTTCGTGGCGATGCGGTAGATGAACGGCAGCGCGGTGTCCGGGTCGGCGAGCTTCCCGGGCGAAGCAAGCGCCTTGCGGAACACCTCCTGCGTCGCATCGCGTGCCGCTTCCTGATCGCGCAGCAGCCGGAGGCACCGGCGATAGATGGCCGGCCCCCAGGTCTTGTACAGCCCGGCGATGTGGTCGCCGCTCACGCGCCCTCCACGAAGACCCGACACCCGGGCCGTCCCAGACGGGACACAAATCGTGCGTGGACGTCAACGGATCCATCGCCGCAGGCGCTCCTTCCTGCCGGGATGGACACCACAGGCCTGCCGCCCGGGACAGAAAAGTCTCAGGCCGTCTCGTCGGGGGGCGCGGGGCGCAGCCACGACACGACGAGCGCGACCCCGAGGATCGCCGCGATGATCAGCAGCGAAGTGCCGGTGGGCAGGTCGATCCACTTGAAGAGCAGCATCTTCAGGCCGACGAAGATGAGGATCCCGGCGAGGCCGGGCTTCAGGTAGCGCAGCCGGGTCAGGGCGCCCCGGACCACGAAATAGAGCGCGCGGAGCCCGAGCAGCGCACAGATGTTGCTGGAGAAGACCAGGAAGGGATCGTCGGTGACGGCGAACACCGCGGGGATCGAATCCAGCGCGAACACCAGATCCGTCGTTTCCGCCGCGACCAGCGCGAGCAGGAGCGGCGTCGCCAGGATCTCCCTGCCGTGCTTGACGAAGAAGTGCGGGCCTTCGATGGTGCTGGTGACCGGGAACTTCTTCGCCACCCAGCGGACCACGGCGTTGTCCGCCGGCTCCGCGTCCTCCTCGTCCTTGTGGAAGAGGATCTTCCAGGCCGTGTAGACGAGGATGGCGCCGAAGACGGCGATGATCCAGTGGAACCTGCGCACCAGCGCCACTCCGGCGAGGATCAGCGATCCCCGGAGCACGATGGCGCCCAGCACGCCCCAGAACAGCACGCGATGCTGGTACTTCGGCGGGATGGCGAAGCTGCGGAAGAGGAGGACGAAGACGAAGAGGTTGTCGACCGAGAGCGACTTCTCCAGGAGATATCCGGCGAAGAACTCCAGCCCCTGCTCGCCTCCGTAGTGGAACCAGACGAAGAAGCCGAAGCCGACGGAGAGCACGATCCAGAAGACGCTCCAGCGCACCGCTTCCTTGAACGTCGAATCCTGCGCGCGCGAGGAGATCTTCAGATCCACCGCGAGCACGGCCATCACGCCGATCAGGAAGCCGCCCCAGAGCAGGGGGCTGTCGATGTTGTGGGCGCCGTGATCGACGACGGCCGGGTTCACCGTCGCGCTCCCGAGCCGCGGGGAGTCGAGCGGCTCTTCTGCCGGAAGACGAGCCGCACCGGCACCCGCAGCCGGAACTCCTCGCGAAGCCGGTTGAGGAGGAACCGCCGGTAGGAGTCGTCGACCGCCTGCGGCCGGTTGCACTGGATGGCGACGGTCACCGGCTGCGTCGCCACCTGCCAGGCGTAGCTGAAGCGAACCGGGAACCCGCGGAAGAGCGGCGCGGGGTGCTCGTCCTGCATGCGCTGCACCCAGTCGTTCAGCCTGGGAGTGGGGATGCGGGTCGAGGCCTCGTCGTGCAGCTCGGCCGCAAGCTCGAGAACGGCGTGCACGCGGGTGCCCTGCAGCGCGCTGACGAAGATCAGCGGCGCGAATCCGACATGTTGGAGATGACGCTGCGCCTCTTCCCGCAGCCGCCTGGCCTCTCCTTCCTTGTCCTTCACCAGGTCCCACTTGTTCACGCAGAGGATCACGGCCCGGCCGCGCTCCTCCGCCTGCGCGGCGATTCGCGCGTCCTGGTCCACGCCGAGCTGCGTGGCGTCGGTCAGCACCACCACCACGTCGGCCCGCTCCACCGCGCGCAGGGCCCGCTGCGCGGAGAAGACCTCGACCTTGTCGACCACCTGCCGCTTCTTCCGCAGCCCGGCGGTATCGGTGAGCACGAACTTCCGGCCCTTCCAGACCAGCTCCTCGTCCACCGCGTCGCGGGTGGTTCCCGGCATCGCGGACGCCACGAAGCGTTCCTCGCCGAGCAGCCGGTTGAGCAGCGTGCTCTTGCCGACGTTCGGGCGCCCGAGCACCGCCAGGTGGACGGTGGTGTCGCTCTCGGGCGCATCCGCGTCGGGGGCCTGGGGAAACTTCGCGACCACCGCATCGGCCAGCTCGTCGACCCCGCGGCCGTGCTCGGCGCTGACGGGGAAGACGTCGAAGCCGAGGGCGTGGAGCTCGCCGAGGTCGAGGGCCGCTTCGCGCTTGTTGGAGTCGATCTTGTTGGCGGCCAGGAACACCGGCTTGCCGCCGCGGCGCAAGACCTGGGCCAGCTCCCGATCGGCGCCGGAGAGGCCTTCGACCGCGTCGACCACCAGCACGATCGCGTCGGCCTCCCGCATCGCCGTTTCCGCTTGCTCGCGGACCGCGCGCACCAGTTGCTCGTCGCTGCGGGGCGTGAAGCCGCCCGTATCCACCACCCGGAAGCGCTTTCCGCCTTGATCCGCCTCCGCGTACTGGCGGTCGCGGGTCACCCCGGGAACGTCCTCCACGATGGCCAGCCGGCGCCCGACGATGCGGTTGAACAGCGTGGATTTCCCCACGTTGGGCCGTCCGACCAGCGCGACGAGGGGGAGCACTACGCCGACACCACCGTCAGGCGCCGCGTCGGCGTCCGCTCGCGCCGCGGGGCGCGGTCGACCATCTCCGCCTGGACCCCCCGGAGCGAGGCGACGCTGGCGGAATCGACCCGCACGTTCACCACGTCGCCCGTTGCCGCGTCGCCCTCGAAGTGCACCGTCCAGTTCTCGCGCGAGCGCCCGAACCCGGGATCCTCCACCAGCACTTCGACGAGCCCGCCGACGCGGGCGCGGTGGCGCTGGAGCGTGCGCTCCATCTGCAGCCGCTGCACCTCCTCCAGCCTCCGGAGGGCCACCTCCCGCGGGATCTCGCCCCATTCGCGGAGCTTGAGGAGGGCGCCGGTGTGCGGACGCGGGCTGTAGAGGAAGGAGAAGAGGTTGTCGTACGGCGTGCGCCGGAGGAACTCGAGGTTCTGGCGGTGCTCGTCTTCCGTCTCGCCCGGGAAGCCGCAGATGATGTCGCTGGTGAGGACGACCTCCTTCGGGAGCGCCGCGATCCGCTGCTCGTAGTCTGCGATGGTGTACTTGCGCCGCATCCGCTCGAGCACCGTGTCCGCGCCATGCTGCACGGGAAGATGGAAGTGCGGCATCAGCCGGGGCACCTCCGCGAAGCAGCGCACCAGGTCGGGCGACAGATCCATCGGGTGCGAGGTGGTGAAGCGGATCCGCAGCAGGCCCGGAATGGCGGCGACGCGCCGGATCAGCGCCGCGAAGGTGCAGCCGCCCGCGTACGAGTTCACGTTCTGCCCGATCAGCGTCACCTCGCGGACTCCGACCGCGACCAGCGAGGCGATCTCGCGCGAGATCTCCGCGTAAGGGCGGGAAACTTCTCGACCCCGGGTGTGGGGAACCACACAGAAGGAGCACACATTGTCGCACCCCTTCATGGCGGTGACGAACGCGGTCGCCCTCCCCCGGCTGGTCTCCGGATCGGCCTGGGGAAAGACGTACTGCTCGGTGTCGAGGAACTCCGTCTCGACGCCGCCCTTCTCCACCAGCTCCGGCACCTTCTCCAGGTGGTCGGGACCGAGCACGAAGTCGACGAAGGGGGCGCGCGAGAGGAGGCGATCCTTTTCCTGCTGGGCGACGCAGCCGGCGACTCCGATGCGGATCCCGCGCTGCGCCTTGAGCAGGCGGTAGCGGCCGAGTGCGGAGAAGAGCTTGTCTTCCGCTTTCTCGCGGATGGCGCAGGTGTTGACGAGCACCAGGTCCGCGCCGTCGGGAGCGAAGGCCGCCTCCCAGCCCGCGCGCGAGAGCGCCTCCGACATGCGCTGCGAGTCGGATTCGTTCATCTGGCAGCCGAAAGTGTGAATGAAGTAACGCCGCGCCACGAGAGCGTGGGATATCGCAGAGCGCCCCGACGGCGTCAACGGATTCGGCCTTGACTTGCGGACGGACCTCAGTGGACCCTGACGGGCCATGCGAGCATTCGCTGCCGTCCTCCTCAGCGCCGCTTCGGCCGCGTCCGCCCAGGGCCTCGACCGCGACACGCTCCTCACCGACGCGCCGGCGGTCCCTTCCGTGGGCACGGTTCGCGTCACCGGCTCCGGGGTGGCGACCGAGAAGAGCGACAGCAGCTCCTCGAGCTTCACCGGCACCGTCGCGTGGACGCCGATCCAGAATCTCGGCGCCGACGTCGGCGCCTACTTCCAGGCGGGAGCGCAAGGCCCCGCGGCCCGCGTCCGGTACCAGATCCTCAACCAGTCGGCGCACGGTCTCGACATGTCGGGCGGCATCCGCTTCAAGACCGTCGGCTTCCACCCGGATCAGGGCGAGGTGGAGTTCCTCCTCGCCGCGGGCCGGCGGTTCGGCCAGTTCGAGGTGGTGCTGAACGGCGTCTTCGGGGTGGAGACGGGCGGCGAGAACGGGAAGGACGTGGAGGCGAAGGCGTTCGCCGGGTGGCGCTTCAACGAAGCGGTCCGCGCCGGCGTCGACAGCCGCCTCCAGGCGGAGATCGAGGACGAGGCGGCGCCGATCACCCCGGTCCCCACCGGTCGCGACTACGATCTCACCGTCGGTCCTGCCGTCTCGTGGCTGGTGACGCGCACCATCCAGGTCCAGGCGCTGGTCGGGATGGCGCAGCCGAAGAAGACCAACCTCACGTCGCCGGTCGGCGTGGTCTCCGCGAGCATCGACTTCTAGGACGGCTTCGGCCTGGACGCGCGGTCGACGCCCACAGGGTGCGCTTTACTTGTTCGTCCTCGGTCATGTGGGAATCGGCCCGCGGTTGCTGGGACCGGCGCGCCACCGCCTGCCGGCGCGCTGGCTGGCTCTCGGGTGCCTGCTCCCGGACCTGATCGACAAGCCGCTCTTCTACGCGCTGCTCTGGGCCGAAGGCCACGCCGACGCGCTGATCCGGGGCTCGCGCAGCGTGGCGCATTCGGGCCTCTTCCTGCTCGCGTTGATCGCGCTCGCCGCGGTCGGGCGACGCGCCTTTCTCTGGGCGCTCGCCGCCGGAGTGGCGACCCATCTCGTCCTGGACATCGCGGGGGAGCTGATCACCGGGGCAGATCCCGATTCCTCGATCTGGCTCGCGATCTTCTATCCCGCGATGGGCGCACGATTCCCCCGCGCACACTTCGGCAGCATGCTGGAGCACCTCAAGCTCACGGCCGAGAGCTGGTACGTGGTGGCCGGCGAGGTCGTAGGGGCCGCGCTCCTGTTTCGCGCGTACCGCGAGGGGCGCAAGGCTCAGTCCTCGTAGCCCGCGCGCTGCAATCCTTTGGCGGTGCGGGTCCAGCCCGGCTCGACGCGCACGAACAGCTCCAGATACACCTTCGCCCCGAGCAGCCGCTCGATCTCCCGCCGCGCCTCCGTGCCGATCTGCTTCAGGCGCGCGCCGCCCTTGCCGATCACGATGCCCTTCTGGCTGTCGCGCTCGACCACGATCACTGCCGAGATCCGCACCAGTCCGCGGGGACCTTCGCGCTGCGACTCGTCGAACTGCTCGACCAGGACGGCGGCGCCGTAGGGCACTTCCTGGCCCGTCTGGCGGAGCAACTGCTCGCGGATCAGCTCGGCGCACAGGTCCCGCTCCTGCATGTCCGTCCATTGCTCCTTCGGGAACAGGGCCGGTCCCTCCGGCAACCGCGCGATCAGCGCGTCGAGAAGGCCGCCGACGTTCTCTCCTTTGAGCGCGGACAGCGGATAGATGTCCGTCCACGAATGCAGGTCCTTCCAGCGCTCGATCAGGGGCAGCAGTCGCGAGCGCGGGAGCTTGTCGATCTTGTTGATCACCAGGACGGTCGGCTTGCCCGCGGCCTTCACCTGCTCCAGCGCCTTGCGCGTCGCCGCCTCGATGGCAGGAGATCCCGCCTCGATGAGGAAGAGGGCGATGTCGGCATCCGCCAGGCCCTGCAGCGCCTGCTGCACCATGCGCTGGTTGAGCCCGCCCTTCGCGGTGTGCAGGCCGGGCGTGTCGAGGAACGCGATCTGCGCATCCGGCCGGGTGACGACGCCGAGGATGCGCCCTCGCGTCGTCTGCGGCTTGGGGCTGACGATCGCCAGCTTCTGACCCATCAACCGGTTGAGCAGCGTGCTCTTGCCGACGTTCGGACGGCCGACGATGGCCGCGAAGCCGGCGCGGTGAGGGCGTTCGGGCAAGCGCTCAGGGTACCTTTTCGCTGCGGACGATCTCGACGTGCTCCAGCTTCGTCTGGGCGTTGCCGCCACGGGCGATCTGCGGCACCAGATCCTGTCCCTTCACCACCTCGCCGAAGATGGTGTGCCGGTTGTTGAGGTGCGGCGTGGGCACCTCGGTGATGAAGAACTGCGAGCCGTTGGTGTTCGGGCCCGCGTTCGCCATCGCCAGGAGGCCTGGCTTGTCGAACTTGCGGCCGCTCTGGAACTCGTCCTCGAACTTGTATCCGGGCCCGCCCGTGCCGCTGCCCAGCGGATCGCCGCCCTGGATCATGAACTGGGGGATCACCCGGTGGAAGACCGTTCCGTCGTAGAGCTTCGCCTTGCTCTTCTGGCCGTTGCGCGGATCGACCCACTCCTGCTTGCCCGTGGCCAGGCCCACGAAGTTGGCCACCGTCTTCGGCGCCTCCTTTTCGAACAGCTTGACGACGAGGTTGCCGCGGCTGGTCTGGAAGATCGCGTAGAGATCGCCTTTGCCTTCGGGAATGTTCGACATGCGGATCACATCCTTTGCGTTGAGCTCCCGCGCAGGCGCCTGCGAGGGAGCGGGAGGCGCTGCAGTGGCGGCGTTGTCCTTGCACGCAGAGAGCAGCAGGACCAGGACGGTCGCGGTTCGAACGGTCATAGGGGCGCGCAAAATAGCGAAGGGCGCCGCAGTCCACAAGCGGCGAAATGCGCAGACCGCGTCCTTCACGGAGCGGCCCAGCGTCGCGCGCGCTCGAGCATCTCCAGCAGCAGCCCCGCTTTCTCCTCGGAGTACCGCAACAGCGTCGTCAACCCGCCGTCGACCGCCTGCCGTTTCTTCGCCGCGTAGCGCTCGCGGTCTTCGGCGTGCGCCTTGAGGTAGTCGCGCAGGAGCAGCGCGTCGCGCCAGAGGACCCCGCCCAGCTCCACCACCTGCGCGTCGAACGACACCGGACCGCGCTTGCGGAAGCAGAGGCGGCCGGGAACGAAGGCCTCGCCGAGCGGCTCGTAGTCGGGCAACCGCAGCGACGGGGGCAGCTCGCGGACGCCGATCAGCAAATCGATGATCGGCTTGCCCTCGAGATCCGGCACGGCCGTGCTGCCGATGTGCTCGACCTGCGCGTCGGGAAGCGCTGCCCGGATCCGCGCTGCCTCCTCCGCGGCGAGCTCGGTCCAGCGCGGGTCGGGCGACACCACCTGCACCGGTTCATCGAGCAACGCGCGCTCCAGCAGCGCCGGCTCCTCCAGCGCCGCGCGGGCGGCCGCCTGCTCCGCCTCCTTCTTGCTCCGCCCGCTCCCGCGGCCCAGCGGCGTTCCGTCGAGACGCACCTCCACCTCGTACGACCGGGCGTGGTCGGGGCCGACGACCGCGAGCACCGAATAGTGCGGCGAGCGCCTCCGGCTCTGGAAGAGCTGCTGCAGCTCGGTCTTCGGATCGCGCGAGAGGTCGGTCTGGGCGAAGAGCGGCGCGAGCACCCGCTCCACCACCTCTTCCGTGCGGGGAAGGCCGCAGGAAAGGAGGACCGCCGCGATCACGGCCTCGAGCGCGTCCGCCAGCCGCGCCGCGTTCTCGCGCCCCCCGCTCCGCTCCTCGCCGCGTCCGAGCAGCAGCAGCGGCCCGAGGTCCAGCTTCCGGGCCACCAGCGCGAGCGATTCCTCGCGGACCAGGCCTGCCCGCAGCCGCGTCAGCTCGCCCTCCGGCGCATCGGGAAACTTCTCGTACGCGCGCCGGGCGATGAGGAACCCCAGCACGGCGTCGCCGAGGTACTCCAGCCGCTCGTTCGAGCGCAGCACCTCGCGCCCCGGCGAGAGCGAACGCTCGTGCGCGAAGCTGCCGTGCCGGAGCGCTTCCAGCGCCAGCTCCGGCTTCAGCGCCCCCTCGGGAAGACCGAGCCGCGAGGTGAGCAGCGCCACGCGCTCCTGGTCGTTGAGCTCGGCCACCGGAGGAGATTACAGCCGCGCCGCTTCGTCCGCGACCGTGTAGGGATCGGTCTCGCGCCTCGCGATGCGGACCGCGAGGTCGTCGAGGCGCGCTCCATTCTGCGCCAGCCGATCGAGCGCCACCTTCAGCAGCCGGTCGCGCAGCACCTCGACCAGCTCGAACTTCGCGCGCAGCGTCTCGCGCTGCAGGCGGCCCGGTCCGGCGGTGAGGAAGCGGTAGTGAGACTCGATCGCGGCCCAGACCTCCGCCACCCCCTCGTCCCGCGAGGCGACGCACTTGACGATGGCGATCTCGTGGGCGCCCACGTCCTTGCCCATCACGTGGTTCAATTCCAGCATCGAGCGCAGATCGCGCACCGTCCGGTCGGCGCCTTCGCGATCGCTCTTGTTCACCGCGAACAGATCGGCCACCTCCAGGATGCCGGCCTTGATCGCCTGGATGTCGTCGCCCAGGCCGGGGACCACCACCACCACGGTGGTGTGCGCGAGGCGGCAGATCTCCACCTCGTCCTGGCCCACGCCGACGGTCTCGATCAGGATCACGTCCTTGCCCATCGCGTCGAGGACGCGCGCGCAGTCGGAGGTGGCCCGCGACAGGCCGCCGAGCTGGCCGCGCGTCGCCAGCGAGCGGATGAACACGCCCGGATCGAGCGCGTGATCCTGCATCCGGATCCGGTCGCCGAGGATGGCGCCGCCGGTGAACGGGCTGGTGGGATCGACGGCCAGGACACCGACCGTCTTGCCCCGGGCGCGAAGCAGGGCGACGAGGCGGTCGACCAGCGTGCTCTTCCCCGCGCCGGGGTTGCCGGTGATCCCGACGATCTGCGCGCGGCCGGTTCGCGGCCAGAGCTCGCGCAGGAGCGCTTCCGCCTCGGGCTGGGCGTCGTCGATCATGCGCATCAGGCGCGCGGCAGCGCGGACGTCGCCGGCGAGCACGCGGTCGGCCGCGGCACTCATGCCTTGAGCAGCTCGCGCGCGATCACCATGCGCTGGATCTCGCTGGTGCCCTCGCCGATGGTGCAGAGCTTGACGTCCCGGTAGATGCGCTCGACCGGGAACTCCTTGGTGAATCCGTAGCCGCCGTGGATCTGCACGGCGTTGGCGGCGGCGCGGCAGGCCGCCTCGCTGGCGAAGAGCTTCGCCATCGCCGCCTCGTGCGTGTACCGCTTTCCCTCGTCGGCGAGCTGCGCGGCGCGAAAGACCAACAGCCGGGCCGCGTCGAGCTCGGTGGCCATGTCCGCCATCATCCAGCGCAGCGCCTGGAAGTCGCCGATCGGGCGGCCGAACGCCTTGCGCTCCTTCGCGTACGCGACGCTCTCTTCGAGCGCGCCGCGTCCGAGGCCCACGCTGAGCGCGCCGATGGTGATCCGCCCCTTGTCGAGGATCTTCAGGGTGTCGATGAAGCCGCCGCCCACCGCTCCGATGCGGCGCCAGTCCTCGACGAACACGTCCTCGAGCACCAGCTCGGCGGTGTCGCTGGATCGCATCCCGAGCTTCCCGTGCAGCGGGCGCTGGGAGAAGCCCTTCATGCCCTTCTCCAGGAGGAAGGCGGTGACACCCTTCTGCCGCTTCTCCGGGTCGTTGAGCGCGAGGACGACGAAGACGTCGCCGACGCTGCCCTGGGTGATGAACATCTTCGCGCCGTTGAGCACCCAGCCCTTGTCCTTGCGGACGGCGGTGGAACGCATGCCGGCGGCGTCGGAGCCGCTGCCCGGCTCGGTCAGGCCCCAGGCGGCGAGCTTCTTGCCCGCGGCGATGTCCGGGATGAACCGCTTGCGCAGCTCGTCGCTGCCGAAGCGAAGCAGGTGCGAGGTGCCGAGGCCGTTGTGCGAGGCGACCGTCAGCGCCAGGGACCCGTCCCACCGCGCGATCTCCTCGATCACGCAGGCGATGGACAACGCGTCCAGCGCGGACCCGCCCAGCTCCTCCGGGACCGTCATCCCGAGCAGGCCGAGCTCGCCGAGCTCCTTGACCACCTCGCGCGGGAAGCGCTCCTCGCGGTCCCACTCCTGCGCGTGCGGCTTCACCTCGCGCACGCAGAACTCGCGGACCATCGCCACCAGCTTCCGCTGGCTCTCGTTCAGCTCGAAGTTCAACAGGCTCTCCGTCCCCGGGCGCCGGGGTTTCTACCAGAGGAGCGTCACTTGCGCACCACCAGCTCGCCGGCGGCCAACGGCACCGGAGTGTCCGCATCGGCGGCCTGCCGGTAAATCCAGACGTCCAGGGTGTGCTTCCCACTCGACAGCTCGCGCAGCCGCGCAGCGTGACGGCTGCTGAGCCGGAGGGCAAGCTGGTCGTCGTCGGGGGCGAGCGCAGGGTCGAAGATCACGTGGGAGCGCTTGACGCCGTCGATCCAGAGCTCTTCCCAGATCTGGCCGGCCTTGTTCTCCCCGACCGCGCGGGGGAAGTAGCAGCGGCCGAGAATGGGGTCGCCGGCGGCGAACACGGACCGGAGCGCCGCCACATCTTCCTTTCCCCGCTCCAGCTCCCGCGCCGAGAAGACGCAGTTCCCGTACCCGCCGTTCGCCTGGATCCGCCGCAACCCGGAGCGCTCCAGCCATCCCTCGACGGGGACATGCCCGCGCGAGGCCGCGGTGCTGCGCAGATAGAAGAAACCGGCGGCGCCGAGGACTGCCATCGCCGCAAGCGCCCCGACGGCGACGGCGCGCCAGGGGCCCCGCGCGTGCGCTGCAGGCCCCGTCGGCCGCTGCCGGCGCGGTCCTTTCGGCGTTTCCGCCGGCGGAGGCAAGGCGCGCGTCTTCTCCGCTTTTGCGGGCGCGTCCAGCTGCCTGCCGCCGAGCGATCGCGGAAGCGCGTCCAGCGCGGCGATCAGCTCGTCGCAGGTCTGGAACCGCTCGGCCGGCTTCTTGGCGCACATCTTCTCGACCACGCGGACCACCCGGGGATCGCAGGGAACGATCCCGGCGATGTCCGGCAGCGGCGCCTTCACCTGCATGAGCATCACGTCCACCTTGCTCTTCGCCTCGAACGGCTTGCGGCCGGTGAGCAGGTGGAAAGCGGTGATCCCCAGCGAGTAGAGGTCGCTGCGGGCGTCGATCGCGTACCCGGTCGCCTGCTCCGGGCTCATGTAGTACGGCGTGCCGAGCACGGTCTGCCCGGTGAGGTCGGTCTTCGCGTCGAAGAGCTTGGCGATCCCGAAGTCGAGGATCTTCACCTCTCCTGCCGGCGAGAGCATGATGTTGCCGGGCTTGATGTCGCGGTGGACGACGCCGGC
>DASREU010000165.1:0-3956 GCA_035651935.1 Myxococcales bacterium
GCACGCGATCGACCTCGTAGACGATCGACGCGGACATGTCGCCCGGCAGCAGGAAGTACGCGTGCAACGAATGCGGATAGCGTCCGTCCACCGTCCGCGTCGCGGCCACGAGGCCCTGCCCGATCACTTGTCCGCCGAACACGCTCTTTCCGCCCAGATCGCTCGACTGCCCGCGGAAGAGGTTCAGCTCCAGAGGTTCGAGATCGAGCTGCCGGATCAGATCTTGGAGGGCGGCGTCCATCAGGAATTCCCGTATGGCAAGTTGACAGCGAGCGACTTCCAAGGAAAAGAGAAGCGCCCGACAAGTACGTACCTTCGATTCGCGGAGACGTCGATGCGCGACCGGATGTTGGCAGCGGTGTCCGTCCTCTTTTTCGCCGCCTGCTCTGGAGACGAGCCCAAGCCCACCCTCACCATCAGCCCGAGCGGCGCGCAGACCGCGAGCGGTCCCGTGACCGTGACCGCGAGCCCGGCGGAGCTTTCGAACGACGTCACCTGGGCGCTGACGGGTCCGGGGACCATCTCCGGCAACAAGGGGTTGGCGGTGGTGTATCGGCCGCCGGTTCCGGCGAATCCCGCGCAGACCGCCACCGTGACCGCGACCGCGCTCGGGCAGACGGCGACGGTCACGTTCACGCCGCAGACGGCGGCGCTGCCGGCGGTGGGGATCCCGGCGAACGCGCAGGGGCCGGTGCTCACCGGGAACGTCGACGTGACATACGACCAGAACGACATCCCGCACATCTTCTGCGGGAACCAGAACGACTGCTTCGCGGTGCAGGGCTACATCCAGGCGCAGGACCGGCTCTTCCAGATGGATCTGTTCCGGCGGATCGCGCGGGGCAGGCTGGCGAGCCTGATCGGATCGACCGGCGTCTCGCAGGACACGCAGATCCTGACGGTGTTCATCACCCGGGACCTGCAGCGCATCGAGGACGTGCTGGTGGCGAACCTCGACGCGGGGTCGAAGGCGAAGATCCAGGCCTTCACCAACGGGGTGAACGCGTACATCGCGTTCCTCAAGGCGCATCCGACGCTGATGCCCGGCGAGTACGCGCAGGTTCCAGGGCCGACGACGCCGAACGACATCCCTGACTGGACGTTGCAGGACACGCTGGCGATCGGGCGGCTGCAGCAGTTCCAGCTCTCGGAGACGATCGAGAAGGAGACGGCGCTCGGGTTGTTCGCGTTGACGTTCGCGCCGGCCCCGGCTCCCAGCGCGCATCCCGACGCCGCCCGATTCAACTTCTACGCCAACGACGTCACGCAGCCGGTGAAGGCGTACACGCTCTCCGATCCGGATCCGGCGATCGCCTCGCGCGTCGGTGGGAGTGGCGCGCAGAACGCCGCGGCGCCGGACCTGTCGGGCCTCGCGTCGGGGCTCGGCCACGTCAATGCGCAGATGCGCGAGATGATCGAGGTGTTCGGCTCGCTGCGCAACGACGCCGGCTCGAACAACTGGGTGGTGGACGGCGCGCATTCAGCCACCGGGTTCGCGATGGTGGCGAACGATCCGCACCTCTCGCTGCAGTATCCGCCGCTATTCCATCTGGCGGCGATGACGGCGAGCGATGGCAGCGGCCTGAACCTGATCGGCGGCTCCTTCGCCGGAATTCCCGGGGCACTGATTGGACGCGGGGCACACGTCGGGTGGGGCGTCACGGTGGTCGGCTACGACGTGACGGACCTCTACCAGGAGAAGCTCACCGACTGCACCCACCCGGCGCCGCTGGTCTGCGGCGCGGTCCAGTTCAACGGCGGCGTTGTCCCGATCGCGGTGAAGCAGTATCCGATCGCGGTCAAGGGCGGAACGGCCACCGGAACCGCAGTCCTGGTCGTGCCGCATCACGGCCCCATCGTCCACTACGACCCGGCGACGCAGACCGCGATCAGCATGCGGTGGACCGGGCACGAGGGGAACACGCAGGACCTGAAGGCGTTCCTCGACCTGAACAACGCCAGCGCAGTGGGCGACGACACCGCCGCCGCGGGGACGGCGTTCGCCGCGCTGAAGAACTACGCAGTCGGCGCGCAGAATTTCGTGCTCGCCGACGACCAAGGGCACATCGGCTATGATCCGCATGCGCTGGTGCCGGTCCGCGACTGGATCTCGCCGGCGCAACCGCCGTGGTTGCCACTTCCCGGTGACAGCGGAACTGCTGAGTGGGGAAGGACCGGCCGCGGTGACACGGCGTGCGCCGCGAACCCGGCGCCGGCGGACTGCTGGGTCGCGGACGACTTGCTCCCGCGCGGCGTCAATCCCGCGAAGGGCTATTTCGCCACCGCGAACAGCGATCCTGCCGGCTACACGGACGACGGGAGCCCCCTGTTCAATACCGTCGGCGGCACGCTCTATAAGTACCTGAGCTACGACTGGGACGACCCCACCGCCATCCGGTACGCGCGCATCGCCCAGCTGCTCAAGGGCAAGACCACCACCGGGACGCAGAAGGTCTCGCTGCAGGACATGCAGGCCATCCAGAGCGATCACATGGTGCTCCTGGCGAAGCTCTTCGAGGATCGCGGGTTCTACCCCGCGAACGGTACCGCTCCGGCTTCCTCCGCGGCCGCCTATGCTGCGGGAAGGACGCTGCTCGGCACCTGGGCCTCGGTCAATTACGAGTGCCCGACGGGCCTCACCACGAGCGATCCGAAGAGCCCGGCGGTCACCGATACGACGACGCTCGACCAGTCCGCCGGGTGCCTCCTCTTCCACACCTTCTTCCGGACGCTCCTGAAGAACGTCTTCGACGACGACATGGCCGTGGTCGCCGCGGCGACCGGACAATCGTTCAGCGGCGACGGCGGCGCCGAGATCCGCGCCCTGATGTCCATGCTCAAGACGCCGAACACCCACGCCTTCTGCGACGACGTGAGCAGCACGTTCACCGTCACCGCGTCGAAGACCTGCGAACAGCAAGTCGTCGCCGCGCTCGCCTCGGCGGTGGGAACGCTGCAAGGCGCCTACGGCACCGACACGCACAAGTGGCTCTGGGGCCGCGTGCACACCATGACGACGGTGAGCCAGGCCGCGCCGCTGATCGCGGGCGGCTTCACCGCCGGACCGTTCGCCCGCCCGGGCGGGTTGCTCACCGTCGACGTCGGCAACCCCAGCGGGTCGCAGTCGAGCCCGCTCGGCTTCGCCTACGGGAGCGGCTCCAACGTCCGGTTCATCTCGGTGATGGACCCCGCGGCCGCGAACGCGCAGGTGAAGATGCAGCTTCCGGGACCAGAGCGCGACGCTCCCTTCGGCGTCTTCTCCAGCTCGCCGGACCTGATCGGGCAGTACGTCACCAACACCTACTTCGACTTCCTCTACGGCCACCAGATCGACAACAAGGGCCTGTCGACCCAGAGGTTCAGCGCCCAATGACAACGCACAAGATCCGCGTCCTCGCCGTCCTCGTTGCGCTCGCGGCGGCCTGCGGCGAGCCCGGCGTTCCCCAGACCGCGTCGCCTCCGTCGGTGGTGACGGCGGTGTTCGATCCGATCACCGGGAACATCCCGCTTCCGAACGACCTCGCGCTGCAGCAGGTGCCGACGACCCTGCCGCCGGCGCAGCAGGATCTGCTGAACGCGTTCAAGGCGCAGGGCGGGTTCCCGAACGACCAGGAGGTTCCGATCACCATCTCGTTCGTGCGGACGAACATCGCGGCGAACGGAGCGACGACGAACACCGCGCCGACGCTGGACGTCACCTCCCTGAATCCGGGGACCCTGGCGGCGTTCCTCAGCGCCGGGCAGGGATCGGGCACGGTGGCGCTCGATCCCGTCACCGACGCCGACTACGTCAATGCGGGCGATCATGGCGTGCTGACGCTGCACAACAAGGGGAGGCAGCCGTGGACGCCGGGGCAGTACGTGGTCGCGGTGCGGGGCGGCCCGAACGGCGTGAAGACGAAGGAAGGCGACCCGATCAATGCCTCCTCCACCTTCTTCCTCATCGCGCAGGGGCA
>DASREU010000166.1:0-28936 GCA_035651935.1 Myxococcales bacterium
CCGCCGCCAGAGGATCCACCAGGCCGCCCAGACCGCCGCCTCCTTGTGATGCGTCAATCCCTGCGCGAACAGCGTCCAGGTCTGGTCGACGCGAAAGCGGTCGAGCGGCGCGCCGAAGCCGGGCCGCAGCAGATACCCGCAGAGGGAGAGGAAGACGCGCTCGTGATCCGGGCTCCGGCGGCGCTTCTGCGCCCCGGCCCAGAGCACGCCCCAGAGATCGCGGCCGGTGGCGAGCGTCCAGGACGACCGATCTCCCAGCACCCGCTCGAGGTTGCGCCAGACCTCCTTAGAGGAAGCGTCGTGTACCGGCTTCTTTCCGAAGACGACCTGCAGCTGCTCGCGGGCGGCGTCGATGGTCCGCGGCAGCTGCGACAGTCCGCCGGCCTCGCGCGCATCGCCGCGAAGCTGGAACTCCAGCTTCCAGCGCTGCGTTCCCTCGCAGAACACCTCGAGCGTGCCGATCTCGGTGAGCGTCGCTTTCAGGCGCACCGGCGTGGTCCCATCGCCGGGGATCACCGTCTGCAGCGGCGGCAGCTCCGCCAGGTCGTCGTCGAGGTGGACCAGGTCGCCCGCGCGCTCCGGACGGAAGCCGGTGGAAGCGAAGAGGCGAAACCGCACCGGCTTCCCCAGGACGAGCGAAAAGTCGCGGTCCAGCGCCTGTTCGACGTTCTCCGGGACGCCGCGGGGAACCACGCAGACCGCCTGGCCCTCCTCGCCGACGCCGACGTAGTAGGCGCGCGGGCTGCCGCCGCCGATCCGGAGGCCGAGGCCGCGCCGCACCAGCGCGTACGCGGCGGCGCCACGCGCGACGGCAAGATCGGGAGCATCGTTCCGCAGGCGCCGCACCGGCCGTCCCGTCCAGCTGGAGATCACCTCGGTGAGGCGATCGGCGAGCAGCGCCGGGGCGAGCGCGCCGCCGTTGTAGAGGACGGCATCGACGCTCAGGCCGGAGGCGGTGCGCGCGTGGCGCTGGAGGAAGGCGGAGGCGTGCCGGGTGATCGCCGGGTCCGCCGCATACGGCAGGCCGAGTTCGGCGAGACCCGTGGCCCGCGCCGCGCGCGCCGGGGCATCCGTCGCGGCGACTCCGGGGAAGAAGCCGTCCAGGAGCAGAGCGCGGACCTCGTCGCGGCCCAGCTCGGCGCTCAGCGTGCCGCCGATCAGTCGCGACCCCGTGCCGGCGACAGCCACGGAGGTGCGCTCCGGCGCGCCTTCGCCGAGCAGCAGCTCCTTCGCGGCGCGGCAGGCCTGCACGAGCGCGCCGAACTGTGCGGCAGAGAGCCTCTGCCCCAGGCGCTGCTCGGCGGTCCGGGCCAGCGAGAGATCCATGTTGTCGCCGCCGAGCAGGAGATGATCGCCCACCGCGATGCGCTCGAGCAGCGGCGGGGCGTCCTCGCGCAGCTCGGTGCGGATCAGCGTCAGGTCGGTGGTGCCGCCGCCCACGTCCACCACCAGGATCAGGCGCACGTCGCGCAGCTCGGAACCGAGGGTTGCGCGGTGGACGCGGGTCCAGTCGTAGAAGGCCGCCTGCGGCTCTTCGAGGAGCACGATCCCGGGCAGGCCGGCGTCGGCCGCCGCGCGCAGCGTCAGGGCGCGCGCGCCTTCGTCGAACGAGGCGGGGACGGTGACGACCACGTCCTGCGCGGCGAGCGGCGCGTCCGGATGCGCTTCGTCCCACGCCTCGCGCAGGTGCCGGAGGATGCGCGCGCTCGCCGCGACCGGCGAGAGCCGAGGCACTTCCGGCGGCGCTCCCCAGGGAAGGATGTCGGCGGTGCGATCGACCGAGGGATGGCACAGCCAGCTCTTGGCAGACGCCACGTGCCTGCCGGGCACTTGCGCGCCGCGGTCGCGGGCGAAGGCGCCGACCACCGCGTCGCCCAGGCCTTCGTGCGGCGGAGGGAGGTACAGGTGCGAGGGCAGCAGCGTGCGCGCCTGCCGGAGGTTGGCATCGACGCGCTGCGGGATCTCGAAGACCCGGACGGCAGGGTCCTGCTCCTGCAGGTTGGCATAGGCGAGCGCACAGTTGGAGGTGCCGAGGTCGATCCCGAGCGCGTACCGCAGCGTCACTCCTGCCTCACCGAGAACTCGAGCTTCCACGCGCGCCCGGCGGCGGAGACCAGGTGCAGCTCGAGCGTGCCCACCTCGGTGACGTGCGACCGCAGATGGACGGGCAGGACGTCGCCGCTGTGACCTTCGGCGGCGGGCAGCGTGGTCTCGATCGCGGGCAGCTCCTCCAGCTCGTCCACCTCGTCGAGCACTGCTCCCGGCGCGTCTTCGCGGCGCGCGCTGGAGGCGAAGAAGCGGAACGACGCGGTCTCGCCGACGACCGCGCCCACCTCCAGCTGCGGGAGATCCACGGTGCTGCCTTCCTCCATCCCGAACGGCGCCAGGCACACGGCGCGGACGGGCGGCGCGAACCCGGGGACCGCCGGCGTCGAGGCCTCCACGCCCACGTAGTACGCGCGCGCGGTCCCGCCGCGGATCCGGATTCCGCGGCCGCGGCGGGCCAGCCCCGAATAGGAGGCGCCGAGCGCGACGGCGAGATCGAGCGAGGCGGAGCGGAGCACCTTGACCTCCTGCCCTTTCTCCGCGCGCACCCACCGGTTGACGAGGCTTGCGAGCTTCTCCTGGAGCGAGGCGTCCTTGAACACGCCGCCGTTGAAGAGGATGGCGGTCGGGTGCAGGAAGGAGGCGGAGCGCTTCTGCTCGAGCGCGCCGCGGCTGCGCCGCAGGAACGCGGCCAGGTGCTTCGTCACCGCGGGATCCTGCGCGTACGGCAGCCCCAGCGTGGTCAGTCCGGTGCGGCGCTGCACGGCGGGCGTGGCGTCGATCTCCACCTCGGGGAAGAAAGCGTCGGCGGTGCGGCGCAGCTCTTCCGGCGAGATCTCCGCGCGGATCGTTCCGGACACGAGGCCGCTGCCGCGCCCGGGGATGGCGACGGACGTGCTCCCGGTCTCCTTCGCGTTCCGGCAGGCGTGCGCGAGGGCCGTGAACTGCCAGGCATCGAGCCGGGTGCCTTGCGCCTTCAGCTTCTCGTTGACGAGGTGCGCGAGAGCGAGGTCGACGTTGTCGCCGCCCAGCAGGATGTGGTCGCCGACCGCGAGCCGGGTCAGCTCGAGGCGACCCTCCTGCTCCCCGACGGAGATCAGCGAGAAGTCGCTGGTTCCGCCGCCGACGTCCACGACGAGGATCACGTCGCCGGGGCGAACGTGCTTGCGCCACTCGTCTCCCGCCGCCTCGACCCAGGCATAGAGCGCCGCCTGCGGCTCTTCCAGGAGCGTGAGGTTGGCGAGCCCGGCCTGCGAAGCCGCCTGGACCGTCAGCTCCCGCGCAACGGCATCGAACGAGGCGGGCACGGTGAGGGTCACCGCCTGATCGCCGAGCGAGAGCGCCTCGTGCGCGTGCGCCGCTTCCCATCCCTCCTTGATCTGCCGGAGGATGCGCGCCGCGGCTTCCAGCGGAGAGATCCGCTGCACGTCGGGATCGGCGCCTTGCGGCAAGAGCTGCGAGCGCCGGTCCACGCCGGGATGGGAGAGCCAGCTCTTCGACGAGCTGACCAGGCGTCCCGGGACCTGTCCGCCGCGCTCGCGGGCATAGAGCCCGACGACCGATTCGCCGATCGCCTCGTGCGCGGGGGGCAGATAGACGAACGAGGGCAACAGCTCGCGCGCGACGATCTCCCCGCGCGCGACCATCTGCGGAATCTCCAGCGGGATCGGCGCGGGCAGCGGCTCGCCGGGTCCGGCGGGCTCGATCGCCAGATCCACCTCCGCCGCGGCGCTGTTGGTGGTGCCGAGATCGATCCCGACCGAGTAGCGCGGTTCCATCAGGGCAGCTCCACCTCGGCTGGCGCAACCACGCTGGAGTCGGCGGGCCCTGCGGGCATCCGCGACTCCACCACTTTCCAGCCGTGATGCCGGAGCACGCCGGTGAACGGCGGCTTTCCCGAGACGTTGCCCGTGAGCCGCACCGCTACGGGATCGAATCCGCCGTCCAGCGTGACCTGGCTGCTCTCCGGTTCACTGCGCACCGGCGCGAAGCTGAACGCGTCGCGCAGCGCTTTGCGGCAGCCATCGTGCACGGTCCGCGCCGCCGCCCCGACCTGGGCGTCCGAAAATGCGGCGATCTCTTCTTCGCAGAAGTCGATCAGCCGCCCCTCCCTCTGGAGGACGGCCAGGAGATGAAGCGCCGGCCCGGCAGCCGGAGCCGCCTGGCTGCGAGGCAGCGCCGGGGGCCCGCCCGGCGCAGGCAGCGCCCCGGCCGCCCGCAACGCAGCGACCTTTCCCGCGAACTGCGCGTCGAAGACGATGCGGAACCAGCAGACGATCGCGAGCCACAGTCGCGCAAAGAACGAAGGCTGAACGGGCATGGGCGCGGAACTTACGGCCCGCGAAGCGCGCGTCAACCCTGAACGTACGGAATCGTGACGCCGGAGATGGATTCTGTCGAGAAGCGATGAACGCCCTGAACCTCCTGCGGATTCGGTTGGCGCACGCACCGGCCCAAGAAGCGCCTGCGAACGGCAGGAGCCCGGAATGGTGCTAGAGATGCGCGCCCATGCGCTCCTTTCTCTTCGCCGTCCTGTTCGCCGCCGTCGCCTGCAAGACCCCCTCCGCAGCCGAGTCCCCCGCCGCGGGAAGGTCCGCCCGGATCAACGTCGACCAGCCCGCCGTCGTCGCAGCGCTCGTCCAGAAGCACGGCGAGCCCTCCCGCGCCCGGGCCGAGCGCGGCGTCCGCCAGGTCGCGGCGTACTGGCGCGCCGAAGACGGCGACGCGGCGGCGCTGCGCGCCTTCGTCGACGAGAGCTTCCTCTCCGATCCCCGGCAGCTCGAAGCCCTCCACCACCGCTTCTCCCTCGCGATGGAGCAGATCGACGGCCACTTCCTCGAGATCGGCCGGGCGCTCCGGAGCTGGAGCGAGCTCGAGCTCGGGCCGCAGATGGACGTGGACCAGCGCTTCGCCGCGCTCGACGTCAGCGCGCACCTCTCGGAGGACCTGTTCTCCTCCAGGCTCGCCTTCGTGGCGCTGCTCAACTTCGCCCAGCCCGACCTGCAGGAGATGGTCGCCCAGGGTGCGCGCTGGTCGCGCCAAGAGTGGGCGGAGGCGCGCCTGACGCGGCGGTTCGCCGTCCGTCCGAGCGGCGCCGCGCGGCAGGCGGTGGCGAAGGCCAGCGCCGAGGCCGAAGCGTACATCGCCGGCTACAACGTCTGGATGCACCACGTGCTCGCGCCCGACGGGCGCCGCCTCTTTCCCAAGGGCATGCGGCTCCTGACGCACTGGAACCTGCGCGACCAGATCAAGGCCGACTACGCCGAGCCCGACAAGGGGCTGGCGCTTTTGCGGCAGCGGCTGATCCGCGAGGTGATGGAGCGCATCGTCACCCAGACCATTCCCCAGGGCGTGATCGACGATCCGCGCGTCGACTGGAGCCCCGTGGCGAACACCGTCACGGCCTCCCCGCCGGAGGAGATCGAGACCGAGCAGATGAAGGCGCAGGGCAAGCGCCCCGCGGCGCCGTCGATCTCCGCGCAGCGCGAGCCGGACACCCGGTACGCCGTGCTGCTCGCCGACTTCCGCGCCTCGCGGCAGCTCGACGAGGACTCGCCGATGGCGCGCACCGAGATCGATCGGCATTTCCAGCTGGACGACGAGATCCCCGAGCAGCGGGTCCGGGCGCTGCTCACGCAGGTCCTCGGCTCTCCGCTGGTCCCGCGCGTCGCCGCGCTGATCCAGAAGCGGCTCGGGCGGCCGCTCGAGCCGTTCGACATCTGGTACGACGGCTTCGTCGAGAAGCAGCCGGAAGGCGAGCTGTCGAAGCTGACGCGGGCGCGGTACCCGACGGCGGACGCGTACAAGAAGGACATTCCCCGCCTCCTGCAGGGGCTGGGGTTCACACCCGACAAGGCGCGCTGGGTCGATTCGCACATCGTCGTCGATCCCGCGCGGGGGTCCGGGCACGCGCTGGAGTCCGATCGGCGCAGCGAGATGTACCCGTGGTGGGGGCCGGGGGACTCCGCGCACCTGCGCACGCGCGTGAATCCGGACGGGATGGACTACAAGGGCTACAACATCGCGGTCCACGAGATGTGCCACAACGTCGAGCAGACGTTCTCGCTCTACGAGGTGGACGACACGCTGCTGCAGGGAGTGCCGGGGACCGCGTTCACCGAGGCGCTGGCGTTCACCTGCCAGCATCGCGACCTCGAGCTGCTCGGGCAGGCCAGGAGCGACGCGCGGGTGGAGCATGCGCGGGCGCTGAAGGCGTTCTGGGACTCGTGGGAGATCGCGGGCGTCGCGCTCACGGACCTGGACGTGTGGCACTGGATGTACGCGCACCCCGACGCGTCGCCCGCGGACCTGCGGGAGGCGACGGTGGCGATCGCGCGCGGCTACTGGGACAAGTACTACGCGCCCATCCTGGGGAAGCCGGGCAATCCGCAGCTCGGGATCTACTCGCACATGATCAACAGCTTCCTCTATCTCTACCGCTATCCCGTCGGGCACCTGATCGCGTTCCAGCTGGAAGAGAAGCTGCGCGGACCGGAGAGCGGGAAGGCGTTCGAGCGGGCGGCCTCGTTCGGCCGGGTGCTGCCGGATCTGTGGATGGAGCATGCGACGGGAAAGCCGGTGGTCGCGGAGCCGATGCTGGAGGCGACCGAGGCGGCAGTCCGCGCGAGCGAGGGCGGTTGAGCTCCGCTGACCGCGGTGGTTACCGGAAGTACCACCGCTCCACGACTGCGCCGCGCTCGATGCGGGCGACGCAGATCACGTCGCGGGTGAGGGCGCGGGCGGCCACCGTGCCCGCGTGGCGGCGCTCGCACCAGGCGGCGTGCAGCTCGTTGCTGCGGACCCAGAGCACCTCGACGCGCCGGGCGACGTCGGTCTCGCCGATGTGCTGGGCGCGCAGCTGGAGCTCGCGGTCGCGGACCATCTCCACGATCAGCGGCAGGTGCGCCGGATCGGCGCCGCGCACGTCCGCTCCGGTGAGCGGATCGAGGATCGGGCCCGCCTCCGAAGCGCTCTTGGGATCCACCACCGCGATCAGGTTGGGCCGCTGCGAAGCCGCGGCCCGGGCGCGCGCGGCGCGCAGCTCCTCCGCCAGCGCGCCCTCGAGCCGCTGCTCCTCCAGCGCGCTCTCGGTGCGCGCGGCCCGGACGATCTTCCGGACCAGCCAGACGCAGAGGCCGAGAAAGACGAGCCCGGCGAGGCCCAGATCGAAGAGGACGTCGAGCCGCACTCAGCGCCCCGCCTGCGCGCGCCGGGCCGAGCCGGCCTCGGTCCATCGCCGCGCGCCGCCGAGCAGCCCGGCGGTGAGCGGACGGTGCTCCTTGACGTAGGCGACGAGGATGTCGCGCGCGAGCGCCCCGCCGACGCGCCTGGGCGCGTCCTGGGGAAGCCGCAGCCCATCGCCTCCGTTGACGAGGAAGTCCGTCAGCGACACCGGCCGCGCTGCTTCCGCGCACGCCGACTCGCACGAGGTCTCCGAGCAGCTCCTCGTCTCGCAGAGCACCTCTCCGCTCTCCTCGTCGACCATCCGCACGACGATCGCGCCGGCCGGCGCGCGCCTCGGGTCCGCGCCGGCGCCGAAGCGGTCCCAGTCGATCGCATAGCGCAGCCCGGAGACGCGCATCGGCGCCTTGCCGGCGTGCAGGACCGCCTCGAGGGCATCGCGCACCTGGCTGGGCGCGAGCGACAGCACTATCTGCTCGTTGTCGAACGGATACAGATCGAAGATCTGCCCGTAGGTGATCGGGCCCGCCGGGATCTCCGGGATCCGCAGCCCGCCCGCGTTCTGCAGCGCGTAGCGCGCCTTGAGGCTTCCTCCCGCTCCGGACCGGAGCGCGTCCGCCGCCAGGTTTCCGAGCAGGTCGCCTCCTCCGTCCTTCCGCAGATCCACCGCCGTCTCGCCGATGCGGGTCTCGCGCAGGGTCCGCACCTGCGCATCATACCCGCGGAGGATCGCGGCCACGGAGGCGTCGGGCGTGACCGGCCGCCCGCGCCAGCGGGCCGGCTCGCCGTTCCAGGAGTGCAGGATCGCCTGCGGCCCTCCGGAGCGGGGCAGCGCGGACTCGTTGACCGAGGCGGCGCGGACGCGTTTGCTCTCGTCGAGCGCCAGCTCGATGGTGGAGAAGCTTCGCAGCTTCGACCCGGACTGCACGATGGGGATGTTCCCGACCACCAGCGGCGGCGGCCCGATGGCGATGTGATGATGGCCGCTGACGATCGCGTCCACCTTCCCCTGGACCGCCTCCGCGATCCGCTGGATCTCTTCCTCCGGCGGCCTGGGCCCGGCGTGGGCGCAGATGACCACCACCGTGGCGCCTTGCGCGCGCAGCGCATCGGCCTCGCGCGCCGCGATGGGGCCGCCCTCCGGGAACTCCAGATCGGCGACGTTCACCGGGTTGGTGGTGATCGGCGTGGTGGTGGTGGCGAGACCGATGATCCCCACCTTGATCCCGCCCGCGTCCACCAGCACGCTCGGACGCAGGTACGGAGGCCGCCGCCGCGTCCCCTTGAAGAAGACGTTCGCGGCGAGGATGGGGTACTTCGCCTGCGCGATCCGCTCGCGCAGCACCGGAACGCCGAAGTCGAACTCGTGGTTGCCCAGCGCCGCCGCGGTGACGCCGAGAGCGTTGTAGACCTCGGTGACGCTGCGCCCGCGGAACTGGTTCGAGATCAGCGTCCCCTGGAACTCGTCGCCGGCGTCGAGCACGATCACGGCGCCGCCGCTCTCCTGCGCCTCGGCGCGGATGGCCGCGAGATATCCGCCGAACCAGTCGGCCCCGCCGACCTCGCCCTGGGACCCCAGGCCGATCTCCCGGCCGGGCGCCGCGAGCAGGGCCCCGTGGGTGTCGTTGATCCCGACGATCACCAGGCGCTTCGTTTCGCGGCGGGCAGGCGGACGGTCCGCCTGCGCCGCCGGTGCGCCGAGGGCAAGCAAGAGAGCGAACAGCGCGGGGGTCATGGAAGAGCGATCCATGCCACAACTCCGGCGCGGCGGCTCGCGCGAGTTCCGCGGACGCGGACTGTCCCGGATCTCCTGTTATGCTTGCCGCATGCGCGCCGGAGCAGCCGTGAGCCGGGCCGAAGACGTGCGCCTGGCCGCGCGCGACGCGGCCACCAGGGCGCTGGACGCCGCCGGGCTGGACGAGGCCCGCTGCCTCCTGGTGGCGGCCACCCCGGACCATCTCGACGAATCGCTGGAGCTCTGTGCGGCGCTGCGGGATGCCGCCGGACCGAACGCGCAGATCGTCGGAGGAGCCACCTCCGCCGTCTCGGTGCTCGGCGACGCCGAGATCGAGGAGGGACCCGCCCTGGGCGTCCTCGCCCTCGATCAGCGCGGGGAGCTGTTCTCTTTCCGCAGCGACGCTCCCGACGAGCTGCGGGCGGCGGCGCAACGGGCCGGCCCCGGAGCTCTGGGGATCGTCTTCGCCGATCCGGAAGCTCCGGTGCAGCGCCTCCTCGGCGCGCTCGGCCGGCTGCGCGTCGCCGGCGGGGGCGTGGCCGTCGAGGGCGGGCTGCTCCTCGGCCAGGATCTGGCGTACGCGCACGCGGTCGGCGCGTTCTTCGCCACCGCAGGGCGGCTCGCCGTCGCGCAGTCGCACCAGGCGATCGGCAATCCCCTGCTGGTCACGCGCGCGGAGGGCCGGTCACTGATCGAGCTCGACTCCCACCCCGCGATGGAGGCGCTCTCCGCCCTGACGGAGATCTCCGGCCTGGAAGGAGAAGCGCTCCAGTTCGTCGCCCTCGGCCTCTCGCCGCGGCCCGGCGAGGCGTTCTCGGAGTCCGACTTCGTCTCCATCCCGCTGATCGGCGTAGACGAGGAGCGCGGGTCGCTGGAGACCGCAGCGCCGGTGCCCGAGGGCCACAGCGTCTCGTTCACGCTGCGGGACGGGATGGGCGCGCGCCGCACGCTGCAGTCGGCGCTCACCACGCTCGGCGCGCCTTCGCCTTCCTGGGGCATGTACTTCGACTGCGCCAGCCGCGGCAGCAGCCTCTACGGGGTGAGCGGCCTCGACCTCCTCCTGATCGAGCAGTCGCTGGGGACCTTTCCGCTGCTCTCGATGCGCACCAGCTTCGAGCTCGGGCCGGCGGGCGACGCGACCGGCGTGCACCTCTTCACCGGCGTCCTGGCGGTGGGGGATCGATGAACCGCGCGCTCGCCGCGGTGGCGCTCGCCGCCGCGTTCGGCTGTGCTTCGTCCGAGGTCCGCGAACCCACCTGCGCCGATCCCGCGGATCGCGCCGAGATCCAGCAGATCCAGGTCGGCTGGACGCGGCTCGACCCGGGACTCCAGAGGCCCATCGAAGACCCGACGATGCCGCGGAGCCGCGATCCGCGCCAGGCCGAAGCGCTCGCCGGCGACCTGCTCGCGCAGTGCCGCAAGGGGGCGCGGATGGAAGCGCTGCAGGACCGCTACTCCGAGGTGCCCGGCGGGTCGATCGTCGTCGGCCCGCAGGCGAGCGTTCCGTTCAAAGGAGCAGCGCTCTGCCTGAAGAAGAACGAGTGCGCGCTGGTCCGGAGCAACGTCGCCTTCCACGTGCTCAAGCGGATCGATTGATCTCGTCGGACGGATCGGGAAGGAAGGTCGCAAATTCGACGCCGATCCCGGCCGGCGCCTCGCGCCGCCAGCGCACCCTGGCGCGGACGTGCAGCCCGCGCCCGTGCGGCAAGTCGATGACCGCGACCAGATCGGAAGCGCTTTCGGGCACTTGCACGTTGAAGAAGGCGCCGCCAGGGCAGATGTTCTCGGTCGTCGCCACGATCTCCTGGTCGCCCAGCCGAAGCCGCGCGGGCAGCCGCACGTCGCGCCGGGCGTATTTCCTGCGCGTATCGAACGGGTCGGCGCCCCAGGGATCCACGAAAACCATCTCAGCATGTCGCGGAATGCCGTCCACTTTCCGCAAGGGTTCCGCTACGACGCGCTGCGACACCTTGACGGAATGCGACATCCGACCTACCCCTCGGTACATGGCGCAACAGAACGCGGTGCCCGAAGGGCCGCGCAGGACCGTCGAGCGGGGCCGCTATTACGAGGACTTCAAGGTGGGCGACGTCTACCCGCACCACTGGGGCCGCACGATCACGGACGGCGAGGCGCAGCTCTTCGCGACGGCGACGATGAACGCGGTACCCCTGTACTTCAACCGCCTGCACGCGCAGGCGCTCGGGCACCACACCCCGCCGGTGCATCCCCTGCTGGTGATGAACGTGGTCTTCGGGATGACGGTCGAGGACCTCTCCGAGCAGGCCATCGCCCATCTCGGGTACTGGAACATGAAGTTCCCGAAGTGGGTGTACCCGGGCGACACGCTGATCGCCTCCAGCGAAGTGCTCGACAAGCGCGAGAGCGGGAGCAAGCCGGATCGCGGGATCGTCCACGTCCGCACCACCGGCGTGAACCAGCGGGGCGAGCAGGTCTGCCTGTACGAGCGGAAGATCCTGGTGAAGAAGCGCGCAGCTTACGGAGGCCGTTAGCGATGCCCATTCCCAACCCCAACGGGGGCGCCCTCAGCGAAGAGCACGTGCAGATCCGCGAGAGCGTGCGCGACTTCGCCGACCGCGAGGTGATCCCGGTCGCCAACGAGCTCGACAACAAGGCGGCGGAGATCCCTTCGCACATCGTGAAGAAGATGGCGGAGCTGGGTTACTTCGGGCTGATCTTCTCGCCGGACTACGGCGGCAGCGGGCTCGACACGCTCTCCATGGCCATCGTCGCCGAGGAGCTGTCGAAGGCCTGGCTCTCGGTCGGCTCGGTGATGACGCGGATGATCATCACCGCGTCTCTGGTGCAGGCCAACGGCACCGAAGAGCAGAAGCAGAAGTTCCTTCCCGGGCTCTGCACCGGCGAGCTGCTCGCGGCGGCGGCGTTCACCGAGCCCGACGCGGGAAGCGACTCCGCCGGGATCAAGTGCCGCGCGGTGAAGAAGGGCGACAAGTACCTCATCAGCGGCGAGAAGACCTGGTGCACCTGGGCGAACAAGGCGCACCTGCTCTGTACCACGGTGGTCACCAATCCCGAGGCGGCGCGCAAGCACGACCGCCTCTCCATCCTCCTCATCCCCAAGACCCCCGGCGACGACTTCCATCCCCCGCAGCTCGCCGGGAGCCCCATCCCGACCATCGGCTACAAGGGGATGAACTCCTACTCCCTCCAGTTCGACGGCTACGAGTGCCCGGCGGAGAACCTTCTCTCGGGCGTCGAGGGCAAGGGGTTCCGGCAGCTGATGAGCACCTACGAGATCGCGCGCATCCAGACCGCCGCGCGCGCGGTGGGAGTGGCGCAGGCGGCGTTCGAGGCGGCGCTGCGGTACTCGCAGGAGCGCACGCAGTTCGGAAAGCCGATCAGCGACTTCCAGGTGATCGGGCACAAGCTCGCGCACATGGCGACGCAGATCGAGGCCGGACGGCAGCTCACCTACCACGCGGCCCGGATGAAGGACACGGGCAAGCGCTGCGATCTGGAGGCGGGCATGGCCAAGGCCTTCTGCGCGGAGATGGCCGAGCACGTCACCAGCGAGGCGATGCAGGTCTTCGGCGGTTATGGATATTCGCGCGAGTTCCCCGCCCAGCGCTTCTGGCGCGACGCGCGGGTGTTCCGGATCTTCGAGGGCACCTCCGAGATCCAGTACGAAGTGATCGCCAAGCGGCTGCTGGAGGGATGAGCGTGAATCACCGGTTCACCCGCGACGACAACCTCTACGAGCACTTCACCGTCGGCGAGACGATCGTGCACCCGCGCGGCCGCACGGTCTCCGACGAGCACATGATGTGGACGAACTTCGTGCTCAACACGGCGCAGCTGCACTTCAACCAGAAGATGTGCGACGACCACCCGGAGGTGACCTTCAACGGCCGGCGGGTGGTGTACGGCGGGATCGTCTTCGCCTTCGTCGCGGGGCTGGCGTCCGAAGAGACCGAGGAGAACGCGGTGGCGCAGCTCTCCTACGACGAGGGCCGCCACCTCACGCCCGTCTTCGCCGGCGACACCTTGTTCGCGGAGAGCACGGTGGTCTCCAAGACCGACGACGACCCGCGCCTCTCCGCGGTGAGCAAGCCGGGCCAGGCGGGCGTGGTCAAGTTCCTCTTGCGCGGCAAGAACCAGAAGGGCGAGGTGGTGCTGGAGATCACCCGGGAGCTGGCCATCCTCAAGAAGGACTTCCGCCCATGAGCCTTGGGAAGACGCGCAGCGGCATCGAGATCCAGCCGCTGTACGGGCCGGACGACGTGAAGGAGGCGCCGCCTCCGCCGGGCGAATACCCGTACACCCGCGGCATCCACCGGAACATGTATCTCGGCAAGCTCTGGACCATGCGCCAGTACGCGGGGTTCGGGAGCCCGCAGGAGACGAACCAGCGCTTCAAGTTCCTGCTCGGCCAGGGCCAGACCGGGCTCTCGCTGGCGCTGGACCTTCCCACCCAGCTCGGGCTCGACGCAGACGACCCGGAGGCGCAGGGCGAGGTGGGGAAGGTGGGCGTCTCCATCGGGTCGCTCGCCGACATGGAGGAGCTGTTCGCCGGGATCCCGCTCGGGAAGGTCTCGACGAGCATGACGATCAACGCCACCGCGCCGATCCTCCTCGCCATGTACGAGGAGGCGGCCCGCAAGCAGGGCGTCGCGGACGACCGCATCGCCGGGACCGTGCAGAACGATCTCCTCAAGGAGTTCGGCGCGCGGGGGGCCTGGCTCTTTCCCATCGAGCCCTCCATGCGCCTCGCCTGCGACCTGATCGAGGACACGGTGAAGCGGCTGCCGCGCTTCAACCCGATCAGCATCGCCTCGCACTACCGGGATGCCGGCGCGAACCCCGCGGAGGAGATGGCGTACACCCTCTCCGCGGGCAAGGCGTACGTGGAGAATCTCCTGTCGCGCGGCCTCTCCGCCGACGCGTTCGCGCCCCGCCTCAGCTTCTTCTTCTACACGTACACGAACTTCTTCGAAGAGGTGGCGAAGTACCGCGCCGGCCGGCGCATCTGGGCCCGGCTCCTCCGGGAGAAGTACGGAGCCAAGGAGCCGGAGAGCTGGCGGCTGCGCGCCGCCTGCGTGTGCGGCGGACATTCGCTGACGCGCGCCGAACCGCTGAACAACATCGCCCGCACCACGCTCGAGACGTTCGCCGTCGCCTGCTCGGGGCTGCAGAGCGTGTTCACCGCCGCCTACGACGAGGCGTTCGCCATTCCCACCGAGCTCTCCGCCCGCACGGCGCTGCGCGTCCAGCAGGTCGTCGCCTACGAGACCGAGGTGGCGCAGACGGTGGACCCGCTGGGCGGCAGCTACTTCGTCGAGGCGCTGACGGGGCAGATGGAGGAGGCCATCGGCAAGGTGATGGCGGAGATCGACGAGCGCGGCGGATTCGTCGAGGCGCTCCGCACCGGGTACGTGCAGCAGCGCATCGCCCAGCGCGCCTACGAGCACCAGCGGGCGGTGGAGAAGGGCGAGGTCCCGGTGGTGGGCGTGAACAAGTTCCGCACCGTCGGAGAGGCGCACGAGGAGCCCGACATGGAGCTCACCACCGCCTCGCCGCAGGCCGCGAAGGACGCCGCCGAGCGGGTGGCGAAGGTCCGCAAGGAGCGCGACGCGCAGAAGGCGCGCACCGCATTGCGCGCATTGGCGGAGGCGGCCGGGGGCCAGGGGAACCTCCAGCCGCACATCCGCGAGGCGGTGCGCGCGTATTGCACGGTCGGCGAGATTGCCTCCGCCCTGAAAGAGAAGTTCGGCGCCTATCAACCCCCGACGAGGTTCTGAGACGATGGAGCGGAGGATTCGCGTGCTGGTGGCGAAACCGGGCCTCGACGGGCACGATCGGGGGGCGCGGGTGATCGCCGCGGCGCTGCGCGACGCCGGCATGGAGGTGATCTACACCGGCCTCCGCGCCACGGTGCCGGCGATCGCGGCGGCGGCGGTGCAGGAGGACGTGGACGTGATCGGCCTCTCCATCCTCTCCGGCGCGCACGAGGGCATCTGCCGGCGGCTGATGGAGGAGCTGCGGCAGCGCAAGGCCAGGATCCCGGTGGTGGTCGGAGGGATCATCCCCGCCGCGGATCACCAGGCGCTGCGCGAGATCGGCGTCGGGGCGGTGTTCGGGCCCGAGTCGCCGCTGGGCGGCGTGGTGGAGACGGTCCGCGCCCTCGCCGCCGGCGGGCCGCTGCCCGAAGATCCCGCCCTGAAGGCTCCGCCGCCCGGGATTCCGGCGACGCGGCTCGATCACACCGCCATCTGCGTCAAGGACATGGCGGCGTCGATCGCCCTGATCGAGAACATCCTCGGCCAGAAGGTCGCGCACCAGGAGCACGTCGCCGCGCAGAAGGTCGACGCGGCTTTCTTCGACTTTCCCAACGGCGCTTCACTGGAGCTGGTTGCTCCGCGGGCCAACGCCGCGCTCGAGAAGTTCCTGGAGAAGCGCGGCGACGCGCTTCATCATCTGGCCCTGCGGGTGAAGGACATCGACGGGGTGCTCCAGCGCCTGGAGGCGCGCGGGGTTCCGTTGATCGACAAGGTGGGCAGGCCCGGAGCGCGCGGGCACAGGGTCGCTTTTCTCCATCCCAAGGCTTTCGGCGGCACATTGCTCGAGCTCGTCGAAGCACACGAGGAGCCTTCGACATGACGAACATCCTTCCGCTCGGAGAGGTCCCCAAGAACGTCGGCGAGTTGCCGAAGAAGATGCTGGCCTGGTGCATCCGGCCCGACCGCGAGGGCGACCCGGACACCGCCATGCGGCTCGAGGAGGTGGACATCCCCGAGGTCGGGCCCAACGAGGCGCTGGTCCTGGTGATGGGCGCCGGGGTCAACTTCAACGGCGTCTGGGCCGCCCGCGGCAAGCCGGTCAGCGTCTTCAAGATGCACAACGAGCCGATGCACATCGCCGGCTCCGACGCCTCGGGCATCGTCTGGAAGGTGGGCGAGCAGGTGAAGCGCTGGAAGGTGGGCGACGAGGTGGTGGTCCACTGCAACCAGTCGTGCGGGCAGTGTCCCGAGTGCAACGGCCTCGACCCGATGGCCTGCAGCGAGCAGAAGATCTGGGGCTACGAGACCAGCTGGGGCAGCTTTGCGCAGTTCTCCAAGGTCCAGGCGCAGCAGCTCTTGCGCAAGCCGAAGCAGCTCGATTGGCTCAATGCCGCCTCCTATGGATTGACCTATTTCACCGCCTACCGGATGCTCGTGCACCAGGCGGAGGTGACCGCCGGCGACAACGTCCTCGTCTGGGGCGCGGCCGGAGGCCTGGGCGTGTTCGCGCTGCAGATCTGCCGGATGCTGGGAGCGAATCCGATCGCCATCGTCGGCGGCAAGGACAAGGTGGAGCTGGTGAAGTCGCTGGGCGCGAACGCCTGGATCGACCGCAACGACTACCTGGACCTGATGTACAAGCCGCCGGAGACGCCGGAGCGCTGCAAGGCGCGGATGGACGCCACCAAGAGGTTCGGCAAGAAGGTGCGCGAGTTCACCAACGGCAAGGACGTCGACGTGGTCTTCGAGCACGTCGGGCAGCAGACCTTCCCCACCAGCGTGTTCCTCGCCAAGCGGTTCGGGAAGATCGTCATCTGCGGAGCGACCACCGGGTTCAACCTCGAGTTCGACGTCCGCCACCTCTGGATGCGGCAGAAGCAGATCCTCGGCTCGCACTTCGCGAACGCCTACCAGGCGGAGCGCGCGAACCAGCTGGTCCACGAGGGGAAGATCCGGCCGGTCCTCGATCAGGTGTTCCCCTTCGACCAGACCGCGCATGCGCACGCGCTGATGGCCGCGAACAAGCACAAGGGCAAGATGGGGATCGCGGTCCAGGCGGCGGTGGCGCAGGCGAGCCTGCCGAAGGCGGACGCCGCTTAAGCGCAGTCTTTGCGCTTTCATTGATTTTCCACACCGCGGCCGGCTGGGCTACGCTTCCCCGGCAATGGCCTCGCCTTTGTCGGAGAGTTGCGCGAACCATCCGGACCGGCGCGGCTTCGCCGTCTGCATGTCCTGCCGCAAGGTGGTGTGTCAGGAGTGCGCCACCACCTGGAACGGCGTGAACCACTGCCGCTCCTGTCTCGCCGCGATCGGCGCCGCCGCGGCGTCGGGGAGGCGGGCGCGCGCGTGGATTGCCTGGGCGGCTTCCTGCGGCCTGCTCTTCGTCGCGGCGGGTTACGCTCTTGCCTGGTCGACGGCGCTGCTCGCGAGGTTGTGGTGAAGGCCGACGGCGCGCTCGGTCTGCTCGACGATGCGGCGGATGCCGTCGGACGCCTTCCGGCATGGGTGGGGCTCCTCTGGTTCACCGCGCTTCCGGTCCGCTTCGTCCTTGCGGCGCTCGCGATCCGGCTGGTCGAGATGGGCGCCGAAGCGGTGCACCACGCCTTCTGGATGCGGCGGATGGCTTTCCTGCTCCTCGCCACCTGGCTGGTTTCCCTCTGGGGAAGGCAGGTCTTCGTGCAGGCCTGCCGCCACGCCTTCCAGTCGTTGCGGCCGCCGCCCGCGTCGCTCTTGCGCATCCCTCCGGCCGCGATGGCGGGCCACCTCGTGGCCGCCCTCACCGTCGAGGCGCTGTTCTGGGCGCTGCTCCCGACGCTGGTGGCGCCGGCGCTCCTGATCCTTCTGGCGCCGCTCGCTGCCGCCGCCGCGCCGGCGGGAGGACCCGGTCCGGTGGATGCGCTCTCCGCGCTGGCGCGGGGCATCGGGCCGGTCTCGCGCCTCCTCCGGCTCCTGCTCCTCTTCGCGCTCGTCTTGCCGATCGCGGCCGTGAACCTGCACTGGCTCTGCGCCGCCATCGCCTGGCTCGCGGCCGGGATCCCCGGTATCCGGATCGAGCCCTGGGAGGCGGTGCTCAATCCCGGGAATCCCGGATACGCCATCCTGCTCTTCAGCGGCGCGCTCCTCCTCCTCGAGCCGTTCTGGCTCGCTGCCGTCACCGCGCACGTGGAGCGGGTCCGGGCGCGGAGCACGGGCGACGACCTGCGCCGGTGGTTCGCGGAGCTGAGGGCGGCATCGTGATCCTCGCGCTCGCTCTCGCCGTCGCGCTCGACGCGGGTGAATACCGCGTCCGCCTGGAAGAGATCGATTCCTTGCTCGCGCAGGGGAAGGGCGCCGCGGCGGCGGTGGCGGCGCGCGCGCTCGAAGGCAGGACCATCCGCGCGGGCGAGCAGGAGCTCGTGGCGGATGCCTGGGCGCTGGCGCCGATCGCCCGTGGAGAGCCGCGCCGCGCCCGGCTCCGCGGTCTGCTCGAGGCGATGGCTGGAGGAGGGCGGCCCGAACCCAGGGCGGATCCGGCGCTCCTCGAGGAGCTTCGCCGCGCCCGCGTGCCCGCGGCCATTCCCGACGGCGGCGAGATCAAGCCGCTGGATGCGCCAGGGCGGTCGTTGCGCGAGCAGATCGTCCTCTGGGGAACGAAGGCGATGCATGCCTTCGGGCGCGCGGTCCTCCGCTTCCTGCGCTGGCTCGCGAGCTTCCTTCCCCGGGTCGCCCCGGGGACGCCGGAGAAGGCAGGCCGGATCACCGCCGTGGTGCTGGTGGGCGTCGGGGTCATCCTCGCCGCCGTGATCGCCCTGGCCCTCCTCTCCTTCCGGCGAGGCGCTCCGCTCACGCCGGCCCCGCACCCCGAGCCGCGGGTCAGGGACGACGATCCGCTCTCGCGCTCCGCCAGCGGATGGGAGCAGCGCGCCGCAGAGCTGGCCGCGCAGGGACGCCACCGGGAAGCGATCCGCGCCTGGTACCACGCCGTGCTCACGCGCTGCGCCTCCGCCGGAGTCCTCCATCCCCGCCGCGGGCGCACCAACTGGGAGTACGCGCATTCCCTCTCTCCCTCGGTTCCCTTTCGCGACCGATTCGAGGATCTCACCCGTCGCTTCGACGTGGAGTGGTACGGGCGCACCGAGAGCTCCGGCGAGGCGCTCGCGGCGTTCGCCGAGGGGGCTTCCGGGATCGTCCGCTCCCTGGGGCGCCGGACGTGAGGTGGGCGCCGCTCGCGGCTTTCGCCCTCTTCGCGCTGGTCGCGGCCGCGTGGCTGTCGCGTGATCCGGCGTTCCGTCCGAAGGCGGTCCCGGCGGGCTCGTCGCTGAACGAGGGACCGGAAGGAACGGCGCTGGCGCGCGCGTACCTGGAGAAGATCGGCGCGAACCCTGGCGCGCTCACCATCCCGCTGGACCAGGCGGACCTATCCTCCTCCGTGGTGCTCTTGCGCCTGGACGTCGCCGCGGGGCGCGACGAGCACTCCGCACCCGGCCCGGACGTGCACGGTCCCCCGGAGGCGAAGCCGGCGAAGTCCTTGGCGCCGCTCTCGCCGGCCGAGGATGCCTTCGTGCGTTCTGGCGGCCGGCTGATCGTCGCGGTCCGGGGCCTGGAAGCGAAGGGCGCGCTGCGCAAGGTCGCTCCGCTGCTTCAGCGCGTCACCTCGCTGGAGCCGGTCACGCCCCGCGGCCTCGGGCAGGCGGCCCTGGTGGATGCGCAGCCGGTGTTCGAGCATGGCGAGGCGGTCTCCATCGCACTGCGAAAGCTCGGGCTCGGCGAGGTCTGGTGGCTGGCGGAGCCGGAGATGCTGTTCAACGCGCACCTCGGCAAGGCGGATCACCTCGCGCTCCTGCTCGCGCTCTGCGCCGGGCGCCGTCCTCTCTTCGACGAGGCGGCGCACGGATTCTCCCGGGATCCCGGCGTGCTCGATCTCCTGCGCCGGTGGGGATTCGGCCCCGCGCTCCTCTTCGGCGCACTGGCCGCGCTGGCCGTGTTCTGGCGCCGATCCGTCATCGCCGGTCCGCCGGCCGATCCCTTCCGCGACCCACGGTCGGAATCGGTGGAGCTCGTCGACTCGATGGCCAGCCTGTACGCGCGCGCGCTCAGCCCGGCGCAGGCCGTCGAGCTCTACCGCACCTCAGTGGTCCGCGAGATCGCGCTCACGCTCGCCGTCCCGGAGAAGCGCGGCGCCGCAGTCCTCGCCTCGCTGGCTCCCGACCTTCTCGGCGCCAGAAATCCGCGCGAGCAGCTGTCGCTGATCGTCTCCGCCTGTGAAAGGTTCCGCGATGAGCACCGCCGAAGAGGCTGATTCCTCCCCGCTCGCCGACGTCCACGCCGCATTCGCGCGGCTCCGCCGCCAGCTCGACTCCATCATCCTCGGGCAGGCGCAGATGAAGGAGCGCGTGCTGGTGTGCCTGCTGGCCGGCGGGCACGCATTGATCGAAGGTCCGCCCGGCACGGCCAAGACCCTGCTCGCGTTGTCCCTGGCGCGGCTCCTCTCCTGCCGGTTCCGGCGGATCCAGTTCACGCCCGATCTGATGCCCGTCGACCTGCTGGGCACCAACGTCTACGACCAGAAGACGCAGGAGTTCGTCTTCCAGGCGGGCCCCGTGTTCACCGACGTGCTGCTGGCCGACGAGGTGAACCGCACCACCCCGCGCACCCAGTCGGCGCTGCTGGAAGCGATGCAGGAGCGCGCGGCGACCATCGACGGCGTGCGCCGCCCGATCTCGCCGGTATTCTTCGTCGTCGCCACCCAGAACCCGGTGGAGTACGAGGGGACCTATCCCCTGCCGGAGGCGCAGAAGGATCGGTTCCTCCTGAAGATCGAGGTGGGCCACCCCTCGCCGGAAGACGAGCTGGCGGTGCTCCGCGCCTACGGCGAAGGAAGGACGCTGCACGAGGACGGTCTGGCGGCGCTGCAGCCGGTGCTCGACGCGGCGGCGTTGCAGAGCGCCATCCAGATCGTCGCCCGTGTCCGCGTGGAGGAGAAGATCCTCTCGTACCTGCGCGAGGTGGTGGCGGCCACCCGCAGCGAGGAAGGCGTGCAGCTGGGCGCGGGCGCGCGCGGCTCGCTCGCGCTGCTCGCCGCCGCCCGCGCGCAAGCGGCGCTGCGGGGACGCGACTTCGTCACCCCGGACGACGTCAAGGAGCTGGCGCCGGCGGTGCTGGCCCACCGCGTGACCCTGGCTCCCGAGGCGGAGATGGAGGGTCTCGATCTCGCAGCCGTGCTGCAGAGGATCTTCGATCGCCTGGAGGTTCCGCGGTGAGCTCGCGGCCGGGACCGCTCTTGCCCTGGGCGCTCGCGGGCGCCGCCGCCGTGGCCGCGGCGGGCGCCGTTCTCCGTCCGCTCGCCTTCATCGGAACCGGCATCGGCCTTCTGGTCGCCTGCGCCGCCGTCGGAGAGATGCTCGCGTTGCGCCGGGTACGGGTGCGGGTCGGCCGCGACCCGATCGTCGCGGTGCCGCTCGGGGAGCTCGACCGGATTCCGGTCCGCTTCGCGCACGACTCCGGCGCGCGCCTGCGCTTTGCGCTGCGCACCCTCTGGCCGGCCGAGCTCGGGGGAGGGTCGACGATGGTCGCGGGCGCCTGCGGTCCGGGCGAGACCGCAGTGCTGCTCCAGGACGTCCACGGGGTGAAGCGCGGCGAGGCGCGGGTCGAGGCGCCCTGGGCGGCGCTGACGCGATTCGGCCTGGTGGAGCGGATCGTCCAGGCCGGATCGGAGCAGATGGTCCGGGTGATCCCGAACCTCAAGGAAGTGCATCGCATGAACGCGCGCCTCAACGCGCTCTTCCTGCGTGGGCTGGGAACGCGGCTGGCGCCGCGGACCGGCCAGGGACGGGAGTTCGATCGGCTCCGGGAGTACGTCACCGGGGACGACTACCGGCAGATCTCCTGGAAGGCCACGGCCCGCCAGCGCAAGCCCATCGTGCGGCAGTTCCGGGTCGAGCGCTCGCAGGACGTGCTCTTCTGCCTGGACTCCGGCCACCGCATGGCGCCGCGGGTGGGAGAGCTGACCCGGATCGATCATGCGGTGAACGCGGCCGTGCTCGCCGCGTATTTCTGCAACCGCGCGGAGGATCGGACTGGCCTGCTCTCCTTCTCCTCCGCCGTACAGAACGGCGTCGGCCAGGGGCGCGGCGCCGGGCACCTCGCTTCCATCACCCGGTTTGCCACCAGCGTGGCCCCCGAGTACCTCCCGAGCGACTACCGCGCGCTCGCCGCCCATCTCTGCCGTCGCCTCCGCACCCGCACGCTGGTGGTCGTCTTCACCGCCCTGCCGGAGCGCGGCGACCACGGCGACCTGCTCGAAGGCCTGCGCCTGCTCATGCCGCGCCACCTTCCCCTGGTGCTGGCGCTCGAGGACGTGGACCTGGGAGCGTCCGCCCGCGTCCTGCCGAAGGACCACCAGGCGCTCTGCCGGACCCTGGTCGCCTCCGAGCTGGTCCACGACCGGGCGCGGCTGATCGCGGGGCTGCGCCAGATGGGTGCGCTGGTCGCGGAGACGCCGCCGCAGGAGAGCGGGGCGGCGACGGTGAACGCCTGGCTCGACGTCAAGCGCAGGCAGCTCCTGTGACCGCGCTCGCCCGCTTCATCGAAGAGCGGCGGCCGCGCTGGAACCGGCTGGAGACGCTGCTCGAGGAGGCGCAGGAGAGCGAGACCCGCCTCGGCCCGGAGCGGCTTCAGGAGCTGGTGCTGCTCTACCGCAGCGCCTGCACCGACCTGAATCGCGCCCGGACCCTCACCGCCAACCCCGAGCTGATCGGCGGATTGAACCAGCTGATCGGCCGCGCCTACCGCATCGTCTACCGGCGGCGCCGCTCCGGCCGCATCGACCTGAAGCGGTTCTTCCTCCGCGAGGTCCCCGCCACCTTCCACCGCCGCTCGCGCTGGTTCTCCCTCGCCGCCGCCGCGCTGCTGGCCGGCGCCGCGGTCGGGTTCGCCGCCGTGATCGTCAACCCGGCGTACGCGGCTGCGCTCATTCCGGGGCAGTTCTTCGTCGAGCGCCCGGCGGCGCGCGTGGAGCACGCCGAGAAGGGCAACGAGCGCATCGAGAGCCTGCGGGACGCGACCGCCTTCGGCGCGTATCTCTACACCCACAACATCCAGGTCTCGTTTCTCACCTTCGCGCTCGGCGCGCTCTCCTTCGCCGGCGGCATCGTCCTGCTCTTCTACAACGGCCTGATCCTCGGCGCGGTCGCTGCCCAGTACCTGATCGACGGCGCAGGGACTTTCTTCGTCGCCTGGGTGGGCCCCCACGGCGCCCTCGAGATCCCCGCCATCGTCTTCGCCGGAGCGGCCGGGCTGCTCTCGGGCAACGCCCTCCTCATGCCCGGCGAAACGGGCAGGGTGGCGGCCCTGCGCGATGCCTTTCCTGCCGTCTTTCGCATCCTCTGCGCCTGCGCCGTGCTGCTGGTGTGCGCCGGGCTGATCGAGGGATCGTTCTCGCAGATGTCGGCGCGCTCGGTGCCGTACGCGGTGAAGATCGCCGTGGCTGCCGCCCTGTTCGCCGCGATGTGCACGTGGCTGTTCGGAAGGCGGGACGAGGGCGCATGAGCCGCCGCGCGATCGTGCAGAGTCCCGAGCACGTGTTGATCGAGCTGGTCCCGGCGGGCCTGGGCGCCCGGCTCGCCGCCTTCCTGCTCGACATGGCGCTGATCGCGGGGATCCTCCAGCTGATCGCGCTCGTCGCCGTCGCCTTGCCGCAGGCGTTGCGCGACATCGCGGTGGTGACCGCGAGCTTCGTGGTGATCTGGGGATACAACACGTTCTTCGAGGTGCGCTGGAACGGGCAGACCCCGGGCAAGCGGATCCTCCGCATCCGCGTGGTGGACGGCCGGGGATTGCCGGTGGACACCCCACAGTCGCTCATCCGGAACGTCGTCCGGCTCCTCGACCTCTTTCCCGCGGGCGGGGTCGGCGCGCTCGCCGCGCTGCTCGACGGGCGAAACCGGCGGCTCGGCGATCTCGCGGCGGACACCCTCGTCGTCGTGGAAACCCAACCCGCCCTGCCCGCCATCGAGGCGCTGGCGGCGCGGCGCTTCAACAGCCTGCGCACGCCGCGGGTCCGCCGCTACGTCGAGCATCGGATCGGCATCGAGGAACGGGAGCTGCTCTTCACCGTCTGCCTGCGCGCCCCCGGCCTCTCGGATCGGGCCCGCTTCGAGCTCTTCGAGCAGCTGGGAGCGCACTACCGCGCGGAGCTCGGCATCGACGACCCGAACCTTTCCGGGGAAAGCCTTGTGCGGGGACTGGCGGCGATGTGCGCCGGGGGCAAAGAGGAGCCGGCACAAGCGGCAAAATCGACGTAGGTCCCGCGGTGCTGGTAATCAGGATGAATGGCCCTTGCAAACCCGGCATTCGAGGCTTGCCCCAATCACCCGGAGATCACCTCCGGCCTGGTCCCCTGTGCACGCTGCGGCGTCTCGCACTGCGCCGACTGCGTCGTCGAGCTCGACGGCCGTCCTTACGACGCCAACTGCAAGGAGGAGCAGATCCGCGACCTCAGGTCCGGCGTGGCCGGGGTCGATCTGGCGAGCGCGGGCCGGCGATTCGGCGGAATGGTCGTGGACGGCCTCGTCTTCAGCCCGGTATTCATCGGATTGGCGGTGGCATATCCGGTGACCGGTCTCTTCGATCAAGCCTTCATCCGGCTGGTCCTCCCGGCGCTGCTGCTCATCGCCTACGAAGCATGGATGCTGGTCCAGTTCAATGGCCAGACCCTGGGCAAGAAGGCGATGGGGATCCGCGTGATCAACCCGGACGGAAGCGCGATCACCGTCGCCCAGGCATTGAAGCGCGCCGTGTCGCGGAACGTGATGAACTCCACGTACATCCTCGCGCCGATCGACGCGTTGATGGTCTACTCCAGCCAGCGACGCACGCTGCACGATCGCGCGGCGGGAACGCTGGTGGTGAACTGGAAGCCGTGAGCCGCGTCGAGCGAGCATACCAGGGCGCCGGATGCCCGCGCTGCTTCAGTCCGATCCCCGGCAGCGTGCTGCAGCAGGGTCGCGTCTACTGCGGAACCTGCGCGCTGGAATTCACTGCCGCGGCATTCGAGCCCGCCCTCCCCCGGCGCGCCCCATCCGTCCCGGAACGCACGTCGGACGCCGCGCAGTGTGCCCGGCACGCGCACAATGCGGCGGTGGCCGCCTGCGAGCGCTGCGGGGCGTTCATGTGCGGCCTCTGCCGCGTCGAGGTGGAGGGCAAGGCGCTCTGCGCCGCCTGCTTCGACCGGGTTCGCGCCGACGGATCCCTCGAGAGCACGCGCACCACCTTCCGCAGCTGGCGCACGTTGGGGCTGCACCTCGCGATCCTCGGAGCGATGATGACGCCGGCCGGCATCCTCATCGGCCCCGCCTCCCTGTTCGCCACCGTCCGCGGCATCTCGCAATCCCGCAAGGACGGTGACGAGGGTGGCGCCGCCGGCGCCGTGCTGGCAATCCTGCTCGGGTTGTTCGTCACCGCGGTCGGGATCTTCTTCCTCTTCACCATGATGCGCGTGCTCGACGCGGTCCCTGCGGCGAAGGCCGTAAGGAGAGTCCGCTGATGGCGCGCAAGCTGCTCGGGACGCTGTCGAACCTGACGGTCCGCAAGCGCGTGTACCTGGCGCCGGATGCGGTCGAGATCGACGAGATCGACGGGTACACCGGCACCCGCAGGCGCGTCCTGCTCGACGAGGTCCTGCTGGTCACGCTCGATCGGCGCCGCCGATGGTTGAACGTGTTCATCTGGATCGGCATCGGGGCGATGTTCTCGATGCCGTCGATGATCATGGCCCTGAGCGCCCGCGCTCCCGGCGGCGCTTCCGGGGCCGCGTTTGCCGTCACGGCGATCATCGGCGCACCGTTCATCCTGGTGGCGCTCGCCCACCTCCTGGTCGGCACGGACTACGTCACGGTCTTCGGCAAGCGCACCGTCGCGCAGATGGCTTTTTCGCTGCGGAAGGGGCGGGCGCGGAGCACCTTTGCCCTGGTGCGAGAGCGCGTGCAGCAGGCGCAGGAGCGCGCGCGCACGGCGGCCGCGGACGGTTCGGCGCAGCCCGAGACCGGGGATCCGCTCCGGCGTCTTTCCTAGAACTGGTAGGCGAGATTGACCCGGACCAGATCGTCGCTGCCGGGCGGTGCGCCTTTGGCGATCTGCGCCCGGGCCAACCACCGCGGCGCGAATTCCCAGGAAAGGGCCGGCGCGAGGTACTGGTGGCGGCAGGGCGGCTCGACGAACGCGTGCGGGTCGCCGATCCCGCCGAACCATTCGATTCCCGCCGCCAGCACAGGCCCCGTCCAGGTCAGCGCGGCGGCATATCCGAAATCCGTCTCCACGCCGGACCGGAGATTCGTCGAGAGCGTCGCGCTCGCGGAGAGGAGCAGCCCGCCCAGGCGCTGCGCGAACGCGAATCGGGACTCCAGGATCCGATCGCGGCCGTCTTCGCCCCGCACCTCCGGCCCGAAGCAGGGAGCCGGGTCGGCGAAGGAGAGCTCCAGCACCGCCTCCAGTGGCGCCTCGACCGCCGCCTGGTGTTCCCAGCGCAGCGAGGCGGCGCCGGGCGAAAGCAGGAGGGCGGCGGCGAGAAGCGGCACCATGGCGGCTCCGAGGCGAGATTGAGAATCAATCTCAATATCGGGATCGCAAGCGCCGTGCCCGTCCCCTCCGTCGGGAAGCGGCGAATGCCCGCCGAATTGGCTGCGCGCCGCGCGCCGGTGAGCGAAACTCCTGCGCTCCGGAGGCCGCATGACCGCAGACGAGAGCAAGGCCAAGGTGCTCCAGTTCGCCAGAAGGCCGCTGGCCGCGGTGGTCGCGCTCGAGGACGCGGACGGCAAGGGCGCGCGCCTGCTCGAGCCGGGCAGCGGGAAGGAGCTGCACGTGCTCTGGGGCGAGCTCGCGCATGTGGAAGAGCGATCGAGCCCGTTGCGCGCCGCGCCCTGGCTGGTGCTGGTGTTCGAGGACGGGCGGCAGGTGGCGCTCGCGGACGTGGGTTTCGCATTCGCCCCGGGGATCGTGCACACGGGACCTTTGCCCGATCTGCCGCCGACCTTTTGTTTCGCCGATTTCCGCCATCTCGTGCAGGGGATCGAGGTCCTGCTCGAAGAGGAGGGGCGCGAGAAGGAGGCGCTGCGGGCCATCCTCTTCTCCATCGCGCTCCTCGACGGCGCCCGCGCCGCGGGCCTTCCGGTGGCGCGCGAGGAGCGCCGGCTCGACGGCCTGCTCCGGCGATTGGAAGAACGCGGCATCAAGGTTTGATGGATTGCAATGAAGCGGCCTCCATCTTGACATCTCGTTAGCGCACGGCTCTATTGGCGGCGAATTCTTATCGAATTTCCTTATCGATCGGAGCGACGGATGGCGCGCGGACGCGGACGGCCCGGAATGGGGGACTGGGTGCAGAGCCTTGGCGAGCAGATCGGGACCCAGTTGGGACAGATCATCGCCCGGAGCGTCCAGCGCACGCTGGAGGCTTCGATCGACGTCCGGGAGATGGCGCACCGGCTGGGCGCCGGCCTGGGCGGCCGCGGGCGCAAGCCGCTGGGGATGCGCGCGGCCTGCAGCGAGCCGGGTTGCGGCAAGCCGGTGCTCGCCAAAGGACTCTGCCGCTCGCATTACTACCGGGCGCGCTACCGGGCGCAAAAGGCCGGGACGCTGGTCCCGCGCGGACGCAAGCGGCGCGCACGGCGCAATTCCGACTCGTCGGCGGCGGAGGCGGCCACCTGATCGGCCGCCGTTTCCTCCCTGCGCGCCCCTGGACATTGATGTAGAGTCCGCCGCGCATGCAATTCAGTTGCGACAGCTGCAAGACGCAGCTGCAGATCGCGGACGAGAAGGTCCGCGGAAAGCGGCTGATCGTGCGCTGCAGGCGCTGCGGGGCGAAGATCGCGCTCGCCGACCCTGCGCTCCCCAAGTCGTCGCCGCGGGTGATCTCCGGCCCGGACCCGGTCGCCCGCCCGGCGGCGCCGTCCGCCGCCCCCGCCGCCGGCACCGGACCGCAGCCCGCCGGAGACGGCAAGGGGACCGACGTCGAGATCACCCGCGCGATGGAGAGCGAGGTCCTGGAGCGCGCGCTCCAGGCGTCGGCGGTCGACGCAGCGCCGCAGAACGGGGCGGCGGCGCCGCACGCTCCCGTCGCCGCGCCGGCGGACGCCGCCATCTGGTTCGCGATGCTCCACGGCAGGCAGACCGGCCCGCTGACCCGTGCCGAGCTCGAGACGCGGGCGAGCGAGGGCGAGGTGGGGCCCCGGACCTATCTCTGGCGCGAAGGGATGGATTCCTGGCAGCGCGCGCGGGATGTCGCCGAGCTGGGGCGGACGTTCCCGCAGTTCCCGGGATCGCTCCTGCCTCCGCCGACGCCGACGCCCACGCCGCCGCTGAAGGAGGCGCCCGCGCCTGTGGCCGCGCCCGCGCCTGCGCCGCAGCAGACGGCGGCCCTGGTGCGGCAGCCCCCGCCGCCGGCACAGACCTGGCAGATGGGCGAGGGAGCGTTCGCGGAGGATCTGCAGGAGCCGGTCCCTGCGCTGCCGCCGGACCGCATGCCCGCGGACGTCGCGCGCGAGCTGTTCGCCTCCGGCGAGCACAGCATCTCGCAGAAGAATGCGATGGACCTCGCCCGCTGGGCCACCGACGAGCTGGGGCGCAAGAAGGACCACGCGCCGGAGACTCCGCGGATCGCTCCTCCCGTGGTCCCGCCCGCGGCGCAGCTGTTCGAGAGCACGGCCCCGAGGCGCGGGAAGGGGACGGCGATCATCTTCCTCGGCCTCGCCGCGCTGGCCGGCACCGCGCTGGTGCTCTGGATGCTGCTCTCCTCGTCGACCGAGCTGCGCGAAGAGCCCGGCCAACCGGCGCCGCAGGCGCAGCAGCGTCCCGCACCGCCGCCGGCGGCGCCTTCGCCCAAGCCCCCCGAGACGCAGCCGCCGCCGCAGCCTGCGGATCCCGCTCCGCAGCCCGCGCCTGCCGCGGTGACCGGGCTCAGCGCGGAGCAGGTCCACCGCAAGCTGGACGAGAGCAAGCCCGCGCTGCAGAGCTGCATCGACTCCGCCCTCCGCCGCGATCCCAAGCTGCGGGTGGGAAAGATCCACGTCGCCACCACCATCGCGCCCACCGGCCAGGTCACCGCGGTCCGCATCGACAAGCGGACCGTGGACGACAGCCCCCTCGGCGCCTGTCTGAAGCGGGCGACGAAGAGCATCGCCTTTCCCCCGTTCGCCGGGCCCGCCTTCGACGTCGACATCCCCATCGTCGTCACGGCGGGGGA